>CANMLD010000010.1 GCA_947498315.1 Pseudomonadota bacterium
GGCCGAGCATCTCGACGCGCAGGCTGCCCTCCTCGAGGTAGACGCGGTTCAGGTCCGTGATCTCGAGCTCGCCGCGCGCCGAGGGTCGCAGCGCCTCCGCCTTCTCCGAGACGGTGCCGTCGTAGAAGTAGAGGCCCGTGACCGCGTAGCGAGAGCGCGGGTTCACCGGCTTCTCCTCGAGGCTGAGCACCCTGCCCTCGCGGTCGAACTCGACCACGCCGTAATCCTGAGGATTGTCGACGGGGTACGCGAACACTTTGGCGCCGGTCGTGAGCGACGCCGCGTTGCGCACGATGTTCGAGAGCCCTTCCGCGGCGAAGATGTTGTCGCCGAGGACGAGCGCCGAGGGGTCGCCGGCGAGGAAGTCCTTGCCGATGAGGAAGGCCTGCGCGATCCCGCCGGGGTTCGGCTGGGCCGCGTACTCGATGCGGATGCCCCACTGCGAGCCGTCGCCGAGCAGCCGGCGGAACGCGTCCTGCTCGTGGGGCGTCGTAATCACGAGGAAGTGCCGGATCTTAGCCAGCATCAGCACGCTGAGTGGGTAGTAGATCATGGGCTTGTTGTAGATCGGCATGAGCTGTTTGCTGGTGCCGCGCGTGATCGGGTAGAGCCGGGTGCCGCTGCCGCCGGCGAGGATGATGCCCTTCTGGATCATGAGCTCCTCCCGCCGTAGTTCGTGTCGAGCCACTTCCGGTACTCACCGGTGCGGACCTGATCGACCCACTCCCGGTTGTCCACATACCACTGAACCGTGCGCTCGAGGCCGGTCTCGAAGGTCTCGGCCGGTCTCCAGCCGAGCTCGCGCTGAATCCGCGACGCATCGATGGCGTAGCGGTGGTCGTGGCCCGGCCGGTCTTTGACGAAGGTGATGAGCGCCTCGACGCTGGCCGGATCCACGCCGCGTACGGCGGCGACGCGCGCACAGATCTGCCGGACCACGTCCAGGTTGTTCCGCTCGCAGTCGCCGCCCACGAGATAGGTCTCGCCCACGCGACCGCGCTCGAGCACCGCCAGGATGGCGCGGCAGTGGTCGTCTACGAAGAGCCAGTCGCGCACGTTCTCGCCGCGGCCGTACACCGGCAGTGGTTTGCCCTCGAGCGCGTTCTGGATCATGAGCGGGATGAGCTTCTCGGGGAACTGGTAAGGCCCGTAGTTGTTCGAGCAGTTGGTGACCTTGATCGGCATGCCGTACGTGTGATGGTAGGCGCGCACGATGTGGTCGCTGCCGGCCTTGGACGCCGAGTACGGGCTGTTCGGGCTGTACGGCGTGTCCTCACGGAACTTGCCGGTGTCGCCGAGCTCGCCGAAGACCTCGTCCGTGCTCACGTGAAGGAACACTTTGCCGTCGAAGTCGCGCCAGTTCGCGCGCGCCGCTTCGAGCAACGTGAGGGTCCCCATCACGTTGGCTTCGAAGAAGCGCCGGGGGCCCACGATGCTGCGGTCGACGTGGCTCTCGGCGGCGAAGTGCACGACGTGGGTGGGCGCGTGCGCCTCGAAGAGCCCCTGGACGAGCGCCTCATCACAGATGTCGCCGCGCACGAACGTGTGGTTGGGCGCGCCCGCGATGGGCGCCAGGTTCGCGACATTGCCCGCATAGGTGAGCTTGTCGAGCGTCACGAAACGCCAGTCGGGGTTCTCGCGCACGGCGATGCGCAAGAACGCGCTGCCGATGAAGCCGCAACCGCCCGTAACCAATACCGTCGTCATCAAGGCGCCTCCGGCTTGAACGCCGCGACCAGCTCGGCGACACGGTCGATCTCCGCGGAGGTGAGCTCCGGGTAGATCGGCAGCGACAGCACCTCGCGGCAGGCTCTCTCGGTCTCAGGGAGCGCGCCCTCACGGACGCCGAGGTCCGAGAAGGCGGGCTGGAGATGGACGGGCACGGGGTAGTGCATCGACGTCCCCACGCCGTTCTGGGCGAGCCATGCGGCGAGCTGATCGCGATGCGGGGTGCGCACGACGAACAGGTGGTAGTTGTGGAGAGCCCACTCGCGAACGGCCGGGATGGACACGGGCGCCCCCGCGAGGCGCTCGCGGTAGCGGGCAGCGTGTTCGCGCCGACGCGCGTTAGCCCGGTCGAGGTGGGGCAGCTTCGCCCGGAGGATGGCCGCGTGGATCTCATCGAGGCGGCTGTTGACCCCACCGGCCACGTCGCTGAAGTAGCGGCGGCCACCTTCGCCGTAGTTCCGAAGGGCGCGAAGGGCCCTATCCACGTCGGCGCGCTGGGTGGTCACGAGGCCCCCGTCGCCGTAAGTGCCGAGGTTCTTGGTGGGATAGAAGCTGAACGCACCGGCGTCGCCGATGGAGCCCGCACGCCGTCCCTTGTATTCTGACCCGGCCGCCTGACAGGCGTCCTCCACGACGGGGATGCCAGCGGCGCCGGCCAGCTCCATGAGCGGGTCCATGTCGACCATGTGGCCGTAGAGGTGAACCGGCACGATCGCGGTCGTGCGCGGCGTGATGGCGGCAGCGACAGCGGAGACCGACACGCCGCAGGTGTCCGCCTCGATGTCGGCGAACACGGGGATGGCGCCGGCCGCCCGGATGGCGCACGCCGTGGGGACCCAGACGTTGCCGACCGTGAGGACCTCGTCGCCGGGCTTGACGCCCACGGCCCGGAGCGCGAGGTGGATGGCGTCGGTGCCCGAAGCCACGCCCACCGCGTGCGCGGCGCCGCAGTACGCGGCGAACTCCTCCTCGAAGAGGCGGCCGCTCTCGCCGAGCACGAAGTGGGATCGCTTGAACACGCCGTCGATGGCGGCTCGGATCTCAGCCCCGAGCTCATCGGCTTGTTCCCGCAGCGAAACGAACGGAATCTTCATATGTTCTCCGGACTTACCAGTAGTTGGACTTGTGCTGTTCGTAGAACGCCACAGTGCGCGCGAGCCCGTCGTCGAGGGACGTCGCGGGCGACCATCCGAGTAGGCGCTGGATCTTGCTGATGTCAGCGACATAGTCGCCGACCTCCACCCGGCGCGACGCCTCGGGATAGGGGACGAGCTCGACGCGGCCTCGCCCGGCGGCCTTGACGATCGCTTCGGCGAGCTCACCGAGCGCGATCGGCGCGGAGCCGAGGTTGAACGCCTGGCCGGCGGCGGCGTCGCGAGCGCCCGCGAGGAGCAGCGCGTCAACGACGTCGTCGACATAGGTGGCGTCGCGGACCTGCCGCCCGTCGCCAAAGACCTTGATGGTCCCGCCTTCCATCGCCTGTCGCACGAACCACCCGATGACGCCCTGGCGGTGGTGCCGCATCTGATGGCGTGGCCCGTAGGTGTTGCTCATGCGCAATGAAGAGGCCTTGAGCCCGAAGTGCTCGTGGTAGAGCAGGTGGTAGGCCTCGCCGGCGGTCTTGTTGATGCCGTTCGTGTCCGCCGAGGTCAGAGGGTGCCTCTCGTCGACGGGCAGGTACTGAGGACGTCCATACTGCCCACGGGTCCCAGCATAGACGATGCGGACGTCGGGGTTTCGGTGCCGGCACAACTCCAAGAGCCCCACCTGCGCGCGGCAGTTGATGTCGAGGTCTTCGAGCGGGTTGGCCATGCTGCCGGTGTGGCTCAGCGCGCCGGCGAGGTTGAAGATGACCTGCGCGTTCGGGACGAGGTCGGCGAGCGCTTCGCCGTCGCGCACATCGCCGATGCGGAGCGTGACTCGATCGCGGATGGACTCGATGTTGTGCGGGTTTGCGCCGCTGTCCGCGAGGAGCGCGTCGAGGATGACGACCTCCGCGTCCACCGCGACGAGGCGGTGGGCGAGGGTGCTGCCGATGAAGCCGAGCCCGCCGGTGATGAGCACCCGCTTCCGAGCGTATTGCTGGTCAATCAGGCCAGGAGCGATCGCGGCGGTCGGATCAGGGTTGGGCATGGGTGCTCCGGATCGCGTCGTAGACCTCGATGGTGCGCTCGACCATCGTGGAGAGCCCGAAGGCCGACACGGCTTTGTCGCGGGCACGGGCGCCCATCTGCTTCAAGCGAGGCCGGTCGTTGAGTGCGCCGATGATGCGGTTCGCGAGGGCCCGGGAGTCACCGATGGGGACGAGCAGGCCGTCGACATCGTCGGCGATGAGGGTTGGTGTGCTGCCAACATCCGAAGAGACCACGACGCGACCGCAGGCCATCGCCTCGACCATCGTCAGGTCGTAGCCGTTGCGGCGTATCGTCGCGTTCACGAACAAGTCCGAGATGGCGAAGTAGCGTGGAAGATCGTTGAGTGGCACGTAGCCGGTGAAGTGCAAGTGACGGGCCACGCCGAGGCGTTCCACCTGTGCCGTGAGGGCTGGGCGCTCTTCGCCGTCGCCCACGAGCACCAGATGGACGTCGGGGTGGGCTTTCGCGATGGCCGGGAGCGCGTCCACGACGAAGCGCAGCCCCTTGTCGCGCACGAAGCGAGCGATGCAGAGGAGTACGGGTGCACCAGCGGGGATGGCGAGCTGGGTACGGAGCACGTCGTCGCCCTCGGCCGGCACGAAGGTCTCGAGGTCCATGCCGTTGTAGACCTTGTGCAGTCGCCCGGGCGCGACGGGGAACTGACGCCGGAACAGCGCCTCTTGTTGGTCGCTGGTCGCGATCAGCGCGTCGGCCGCCGCCGCGGCGCCCCGGTAGTAGAGCAGGTACTGCGCCGCCCAATAGCCCATCTTGTAGGCGTCATTGAAGAAGCGCCGCGAGGGGGGCGCGTAGCGGATGAGGTTGAAGCTGCTGACCAGCTCGTCGTAGGGCGTGCCGTGGAAGGTGACGGCCGCCGGGAGCGACGCGCTGCGGTGGAGGCCGCGCCGAAGGAACTCGTACGCCCCGATGCTTTGACTGTGGAGCACGTCGAAGCGGCGCTCCGCGTGGAGCTTCTCGATGGCCGCGGTCCCGAGCGCGCGCCAGGCGGGCGAGTACACCCGCGATGGCGTGCCCGCGACGCAGTGGATCTCGACGCCGCCAACCTGCTCGACGGTGATCTTCTCATGGCCGGTGGTGACCACCGTCACGTCATGGCCGCGGGCCGCGACCCCCTGCGCGAGGGACAGCGCGTGGTCCTCCATGCCGCCACGCCCGTGGCACGGCATAGCGCGCGTCACCATGCAGACCTTCATGATGCGGGGCTCGGCGTGCGGGGCGGCATGGCTCGGCGCACCTTAGCGTCCGGCTGGTGGGCTGTCGAGAACGAGGAAACGGGCTCTGGGCCGCTTTGGGGCGCGGTGTCGCGGTTCAAAGGCGCCGTGCGCCCGAGTCACCGGCCGAGCTTCTGGCGCACCCGCGCCGTGGCGACGCGCCAGTCTTCCGGCGTGATATAGCCGACGGCGGTGGCCAGGATGGCGTAGGTCGTGAGGAGCGCCGTCGCCTCGAGCGCCAGCAGCGCCCCCGGGCCGAATGGGACCCAGGCCTTCACCGCGAGCGCTGGCGCTGAGGACACCGCGACCAAGAGGATGACCCGGGCGTGCCCGAGTAGGGGGTACACCGCTCGCAGGCGAACGCCTGTAATCTCTGCGATTCCGTAGCAGTAGTAGGTCGCGGTCGGCAGGAACGCGAGCGTGGTCCCGAGCGCGGCACCTGCCGGGCCGAAGAAGGCGACGCAGGGGACGGTGATGAGGGCGTTCGACGCCACAGCGAGGAACGAGGCGCGGGTGATGAGGCCGGTGCGCCCGGCGGCGAGCAGCAAGTTCCCAAAAGTCGCGACGCGCAACATCATGAACACCGAGAAGAGCCTGAAGACCGTGGCGGAGTCGCTGTACGCGTCGGTGAAGAGCAGCGTCATCGTCTCTTCGGCGCCGACGATGAAGACGGCCGAGAGCGGAGTGACGAGGACGGCGGTTCGGACCGCGAGCTGCCGCCACGCGGCGAGCACCTCCGCCCGCATGCCTTGCCCGAACCAGACCACGAACTGCGGGGTGAACGCGACCCCGATGATGTGGGGGATGGAGCCTACGAGCGGCACCTGCCAGGCACCCGCGTGATACTCCGCGAAGGTCTCCGCGGTGAACCAGCCGAGGACCAGGTACCGGTCGAGCTGCGCGTTCGTGATCGACGCGACCTCGGTGAGCCCGAGCGGTACGGCGAAGCGCAGGACCTCCCGGTTGGCCACCGGCGACGGCTGGGGAGCGGCGTCGCGGAAGTGCCGGCGGACGACCCACAGGCTGAGCCCCGCGAAGCCGATCCCGAACGCGCAGGTCGAGGCGACGACCCCCTCCGGCGACCAGCCCGACAGCGCTGGGACGAGCGTCGCGATGGCGACCCCGGTGGCTCTGAAGACGCCGAGTGCGGCTGTGGTGGCGGCGCGGCCCTCGACGACGAGGACGTTGGTGACCATGCGGCTCGGGAGATCGGCCAAAGCGAGGAGCGCGAACCACGGGAGCAAGGCGGCGCCTTTCGCCCAATCCGAGCCGCCGAGAGACAGCGCTGAAACCCCCGAGATGAGGACCAGAAGCGTGGCGGCGAGGACGCCGACACCGAGCAGGATCCTGGCCAACTGCGCGGTAATAGCGCGCCGCTCTGGGGCGCTTCGGCCGGGCAAGAAGTAGGTCGCGGCCTCGGGGAAGCCCGCTTGCAGGATGGTGGTGAGCGCGAAGTACGTGAGCTGGGCCGACGCCACATGGCCGACCTCGGCCTTGCCCCAAAGGCGGACGATCATCAGGGGCACGAGGGCCTCGGAGATCGTGCCGAGCACCTTACCCGCGAGGAGGATGGCGGCCTGACGGGCGGCGGAAGGGGTGGCGGTCACGTCGTGGCTACCTACCCCGAGTTTCGCGCGCTGTCGACGCTCCGGGCGCGAAGCGGTATATCTGCCGGCATGTTCTTCGCGAAGAAAAAGCCGCAGCTCGACGGGCTGCCCGTCTGGATGGACCCAACCGAGTTTGCGACGTTGGTCGCTGCCGTTCACGCCGTTGGGCCAACGAGCTTTCTGGAGTGGGGGGTCGGCGGGAGCACCCGCGCCCTCCTCGCTGCGTTCCCGACCATCGAGCGCTACTTGGCCGTAGAGCACAACCCCGCGTGGGTTGAGCAGGTGCGCAGCGTCGTGGCTGACCCGCGCCTGTCCTTGCAGCTCGTGTTGCCCGACACGCCGCCGCCCCCCGGCGGAGGCCCGCGGCGCGCGGCCGGGCAGCCGGCGCAGGAGAGCCCGGCGTTCGATGATCGGGCCGAGTACGACCGCTCACTGATGAAGACCTACATCGAGACGCCCCGGCGCCTCGGCTTCAGACCCGACTTCGTGCTGGTCGACGGGCGTGCGCGACGCTTCTGCCTGATGGAGGCGTTCGACCTCGTACGGCCCGGCGGCGTGGTGGCGCTCCATGACGCCCAGCGCGAGGAGTATCACGGCGTCCTGCGCGACCTCGGCGCACCGCGCTTCCTCGAGCCCTGGACCCAGGGCCAGATCGCGCTGCTGAGGAAGGCCTGACCGCGCCTCTTGCGTGCGTTACTACGCCGTCTCGTCGAGGCGCCGTTCTACGTGCTGTGACAGCTCCGAGACGCGCTTCTCCCACGAGTTTCGTTGCGCGAGCGCGATTCGGGCGTCCCGCTGCTCTGGGGTGTCCTGAAGCGCCGCCTCGCAGGCGGTGACGAAGCCGTCGGCGTCGCGCGCGACGAGCACGTCATCGAAATAGGCTTCGAGCGACGGGAGCGCCGAGATGACGAGCGGTTTGCCGGTGGCCAACATCTCGAAGAACTTGATGGGGAAAACGGACTCCGTGTAGCGGTTGATGTTGTAGGGGATGACCGTCACGTTCACGCCCTTCAGCACGGCCGGCAGCTCGTCGTAAGGCTTGATGCTCGTGATTCGAACGTTCGGCAGCGACTTCAGTGTCTGCACGTTGGTCTCGGGATCGGCCATGCCGACGGGACCGACGAGCAGGAACGTCCAGCTCGGGCGCTCGCGTGCCGCATGCACCATCCAGTCGATGTTGAGCTTGTACCCGCTTACGGCGCCGACGAACGCGATCACCGGCCGAGGCAAGGCTGAGACCTCAACGGGGACCTGCGTCTCCTCGGCGAACGCCTTTCCGAAGTGCGCCGCATCGCCCACGTTCTCCGCGAGGAAGGTGTGGGGGTTGAGCGGCTTTCGGAGCTCGTACAATGTCTTGGACGTTGCGAACACCGCGTCGGCCATTCGGCAGAGGCGCTCTTCGCGCCGCGTGAGCCACTCCCCGTCAGCCGCGTATTCGGGGAAGGCTGCGTAGTCGTCGACACAATCGTAGACCAAGAGGCGCCGCGGGAGCATGTCGACGATCTCGCCATAGCCGGGGTGATAAACCCACACGATCGGGCGCTCGATGCCTTCGCGAGTGAGGAAACGCTTCACCCGGGCGATCTTGTGCTCGTAGCTGAAGTAGTCGCGGACGCGGTTCTGACGCGGGAGACGGCCCACGCCCCAAGGCGCCCATGAGCCCGACACCCACAGCTTGTCGCCGCGCTTCGAGACCCCGTCGACGGCGCTGTCGAGGCGCCACGCCTCTGAGCCCTTCTGTCGGATCCGGCTCCAGAGGTACGCGATGGGGTCGCGCAGGCCGAAGTCGACGTGGATGACGCGCGTCCTTCGGGCGAGGCGGCTCATGATGTGCTGCTTGTTGGTCCACATGCCTTCATCCCATCGCTGGGACGAGAGGCAGACGATCGCGTGTTGCTCAAGCGCCATGAGGACGGCACGTTAGCAGTTGGTCGTTGAGGCAGGTAGGAAAACGAAAGCGGGAGCCCAGTCCGAGACCTGCCTCACCGGTCACCGACGCCAAGGCCTCGTAACGCGCCCAGGCCGCGGAGTCCCCATCCTGGCGCCGCATCGCCCCCAATGACGCCGGCGGAACGCGACGACCGTCTCCAGGCGATGCTGGGCTTCATCGCGACCGTGCGGAAAGCCAACCCGCGACCAGGTCGATGCGCCAGCGCACTGGCGAGCTGCTCGCGCTCCTTCAGCCCGGAGCTTCGCCAGCCAACACGAGAGCGCGCTGAATCAGCGCATCATCGACCCGAAGTCCGAGTTTTCGGACCGCGTCGAGTTCCGTTCGGAGGTTGGCAACGATCCCGACGCGTCTTGCCCGTACCAGGAGGCCGACGGTGCCGCAGACTCGGAGGTTGAGTGCTGCCGCACATCGTCGAGCCGCTCGGTCGTCAAGGATGGCGGGGATCATTGGGACGAGTCCCCGACGCGAGTGAACCCCCCTACCCCACCTGATTGCGCCGGTCCGCGCTCATTCGGTCGTGCATCCAGCCGGGGTATTCGACCGGCAGCGCCGAGGCCGCGTCGAGCGCGGCCATCTCGTCGGCCGTCAGGCTGACGGACTCCGCGCCGAGATTGTCATCGAGTTGGGCGATGGTCTTGGCTCCGATGATGACGCTCGTCACCCACGGCTTGTGGAGGAGCCACGCGAGCGCGATTCGTGCCACGGAGATGCCCCGTGCCTCCGCCATCGGCTTCATCGCGTCCACGCAGGTAAATGCGCGCTCACGATCGACGGGCGGGAAGTCGAAGGTGGCGCGCCGAGACCCGTCCGGGCCCCCGTCTCGGCTGAACTTCCCGGAGAGGAGCCCACCCGCGAGCGGGCTCCACGGGAGGATGGCGAGGCCCTGGTCCTGGGCCATCGGCACGACCTCGCGCTCGAGGTCGCGTCCGGCGATTGTGTAATACATTTGTGCGCTTTCGAAGCGCGGGAGCCCGCGCGCCTCGGCGATCGCCAGCGCCTTCATCGCCTGCCATGCGGACAGGTTGCAGAACCCGACGTAACGCACGCGGCCCGACTTCACGATGTCCGCGAGCGCGTCGACGATCTCCTCGAAAGGCGTGATCGGGTCCCAGCCGTGGGTCTGGTAGAGATCGATGTGGTCGAGGCCGAGGCGCTTCAAGCTCGCGTCAACGGCATCGAAAAGGTGCTTTCGGCTCTGCCCATTGATGTTCTTGGCTTTCTCGCGACGGTCCTTCTCGGCGACCTCGGCGGGCGTGGCGCTCGGCCCGAGGAGATCTGACACACGACCGTGTGCTTTGGTCGCGATGACGAGCTCGTCGCGGCGAAGCCCGAGGTCCCGGATCGACTGTCCGAGGAGCCGTTCCGAGAGGCCATTGGAGTAGACGTCGGCCGTGTCGAAGAAGTTGATCCCGCCATCGAAGGCGCGGCGGACGAGCGCACTGGCGTCGTCCTGTCCCTGCTGGCCGACGACGCGCCAGAAGCCGTCGCCGCCGAAGGTCATGGTGCCAAAACACAGCTTCGAGACAACGAGGCCGGTACGGCCGAGAGTCTTGTAACGCATGGCGTACTCCTGTTGCGGTGAAGTTGGGGTCAGCCCCCGGAGTGAATCAGCGTGAAGATCATCCCACCATGAAGCACCGCCGCGATGATGGTGCAGGCGTGGAAGATCTCGTGGTAGCCGAAGACGGTCGGGAAGGGGTCGGGCTTCTTGGTGGCATACGCGAAGGCACCGCCGACGTAGACGACTGCGCCCGCGAGGAGGAAGGTCAGCTCCCCGGTCGTAAGCTGTTGCTGGATCTCACCCCAGAACGGCACCACGCAACCGCCGAGCATGAAGTAGAGCCAAACATTCAGCCATTTCGACGACTTAGGCCAGAAAGCCGCACGCAACATGACGAGGGCGGCGCCGGTCCAGGCGATGATGAGCAAGGTCTTGCCTTCCCCCGGCGGGAGCGCCTCGAGGCAGACCGGCGTGTAGGTGCCAGCGATGAGCACCCCGATGGCGGCATGGTCGAGGCGCTTCATCAAGAGGTAGGCGGACGGGCCCCACACGACGCGGTGGTAGGTCGCGCTGACCGCGAACATCAGTACGACGCTGAGGGCGAAGACGCCGGCGCCGAACGCCTGCCGGGGCGTGTCGGCGAAGGAGATCAAGATCCCGCCCGCGACGATCGCAGCGACTGCAGCCCACTGGTGAAGCACGCCACGAAGCGTGGGTCGATCGTGAACCGATGGTTTGGGCTTTCCCTCGAGCGATGCTGGCATCGGCTTCAGATGGGGAAGAGGTTCCGGTCGATGGTGGGTCACGTCTCTCCTTCGGGCGGTAGTGGCGGCAGGCCGGTCGGAGCGACGGGCAGGGTGGCCGTGAAGGTGGTGCCGACCCCAATCTGGCTGTCCACGCGAACGTCACCGTAGTGGGCAGCGACGATCTCACGGACCAGCGCGAGCCCAAGCCCAGTGCCGGACGACTTCGTGGTGAAGAAGGGCTCGAAGAGTCGGGCGCGGTTCTCTGGGGCGATCCCAGGACCGTTGTCGTGGACCGTGAGCACGACGCGGTCACCGACGAGGAGCGTGCGCACCGTGATTCGGCCTTCTTCGCCCGATCGCGTCGCGCCGGAAGTCCCCGAGTGGCTTGTGAGGGCGTCGATCGCGTTGCGGATGAAGTTCAGCACGCACTGCCGCAACTGCCCCTCATCGAATGGGAACGGCGGGAGCGCCGCGTCTGGCTCGAACCGGTGTACGACTCGATGACGACTCATCTCCTCCCGCATGAAGCTCAGGAGATCTTGGACGAGACTGTTCAGGTCAGCCGCTTGCAGCTCAGGCCTCGGGAGGCGCGCAAGCCGAAGATATTGGCTGGTCACATTCGCGAGGCGGTCGATCTCGGCGCCAATGGACCGCGTTAGCGCCTTCGCCTCGGCAGGGGAGCCCTGACCTGCCTCGATGAGCTCGAGCTCGTCGATGAGCAGCTCGGTGTTGAGACCCATGCTCGAGAGGGGGTTTCGGATCTCGTGGCTGATCTGAGACGAGAGCTTGCCCACGGTTGCGAGGCGCTCAGCGCGGTGGAGCTCGTCGCGCTGCCTCGTAAGCTGGCGGTCGCGCTCGGCGAGGCGCATCGCCATCTGGTTGAAGTCTTCAGCGAGCTGGCCAAGTTCGTCACGCGAAGGCACTGTCACGAGCGCGAAGTCACCCTGTGCGACGCGGTTTGCACCGCGACGCAACGCTTGAATCGGCTTCAAGGTGGAGCTGACCCAGACGAGGACGACGACGCTCACACCGAGCGCGCCGAGCATTGCCGTCCCGACGACCCAGATCGTGCGTTGTTCCGATGACTTGGCGACCGCATCGACGCGGGAGACGAAGCGCGGAAACTCGCGACGAGCAGCTCCGAGCTCCTGCCTTATGGCGAGTACGATCTTCTTGAGCTCGTCTCGAAGGTCCCGGGCCTCTTCGTACTGACCGCGATCGACCGCGCGGACGTAACCGCGGGCGAGGGCCTCCCAGAGCTCCAAATTGGTCTTCACGTCGGCTCGGGTCGACGTGAGCACCTCATCGACGGCCCGGCGTTCGCGCGACCGCAGGTTGTCGAGCATGTCTCGACCCGTGAGGAGCTGGTCGAGCCGGAGAAGGCTGCGGGCCACGAGCTCGAGCGCCGTCGCATCGCCCGACGTTCTCTCCCTCATGCCCCTGAACTGCTTCTGCATCTGCTCTACGACGCCGAAGGGGTCGTACTTCGGGATCTGACTGCGGAGAAGCCGATCTTCGAGCTGACCGAGGCCCTCTTGGTAGATGCGGAGCTGCCGGAGTCCTTCCGTCATGGTCTCGGTGAGCGGCAGCACGTTCTCGACGAGGGTCGAGACGGTCTTTCGAAGATGCTGTAGCCGACTGAAGCCGAGCACCTGCACCACGCCATAGACCGCGGTGATGACGGTGAAGCCGAGGAAGACCTTCAGACGTATCGTGAGCCAAAGGGGCCGGAGCCCGACTCGGCCACCGACCGTCTTGACGGGGGGGCGCGGCTCGCCCGTAGGAGGGTCGTCTGGAGTTCGCCGCTCCAGCGCGGGCTCCATGGGCGAGTCGTCCGTGGAAGGGCCTACTTGGCGCCGCCCGCCGGAGCGGCCGGGGCCTCAGCGGGCTTGGCATCACCAGCCGGCGCGGCCGGAGCCTCAGCGGGCTTCGCGTCACCAGCGGGTGCTACCGGGGCCTCAGCGGGCTTCGCGTCTCCGGTTGGCGCTTCAGCAGGCGCCGCCGGGTCGATGGAGGGGGCTTCAGCAGGCACTGCCCCATCGGCTCGACCTTCACGCGTCGAAGCGCCGCCGTGGCCGCCGTGGGCATCGTCGCCAGCAGCGCTCTTCGGGATGACGATCTTCTCTTCGATCTTCGCCGAGGTGCGAAGGCCGTTGATGAGGTCCCGGCGCTCTTGGAAGAACTTCTTGTTGCGAAGGCTCTCGGAGATGGTCGGCTTGACCTCGTCGAGGGTCTTCTGGCGGGCCTCACGCTTCTCGAGCACCTGAATGATGTGGTAGCCGAAGCGCGTTCGGACCGGCGCGGACGTCTCGCCCGCGTTCATCGTGAAGGCCTTGTCTTCGAAGGGCTTGACCATCTGACCGCGCCCGAAGAAGCCGAGATCGCCACCCTTCGGGGCCGACGGACCCTCGGAGAACTTCTCAGCGACCTTGTCGAAATCTCCGCCCTTCTTGAGCTCGGCTTCCGCCTCTTTCACGCGAGAGAGCGCCTTGTCTTCCTCTTCCTTGGAGGCATTCTCGGCGACCTTGACGAGGATATGACGAGCCTTGATGCCTTCGCGTTCCTGATAGAAGCGCTCGTTCTTCTTGTAGAAGTCTTCGATCTCAGCGTCGGTCACAGCCAGCTTGCCGCTCTTCTCGAGGAGGAGCTCGAGCTCCTTCTTCTCGCGGATTCGGCTCTTGATCGAATCGAGGGTGACCTTGCCGTGGGTCAGGTAGCTCTGGAACTGCTCCTCGGTGCGGAAGCGCTTCTTGTACTCCTCGAACTCCTTCTCGATGTGGGCGTCGGGGACCACGATGGTCGCCGTAGCGACCGCCTGAGTGATCAGCTCCTTCTCGACGAGGCGCTTCAAGATGTTCTCTTTGATGCGCGCTAGACGCTCCGGCGGGATCTTAGCGCTGCGCTTCAGGATCTTGTCGAGCTCCTCGTAGTAGAGCGCCGAGTCGATCGGCCTGTCGTTTACGAGAGCGACGGGGCCGGTGATGCGCGGCTCGGTGTCGACCGTGCCTTCTCCGGCGGGCTGTGAGTCGGTGCCCGGTGCGACAGGCTCCACCTTCAGGTTCTCGACGCGAAGGGTCCCTTCAGTCGTGCCGGCATCGGCAGACGGATCGGCGGGAGCCGCTGGATCGGCCGCTGGCACCGCGGGGGCAACGGGAGCGGCGGCATTGGCTGGAGCGGCGGCGGAGGGCGGTGTGTCCTTCTTACAACCGGTGGTGGCCGCGAGCGAGGCGAGTGCGACGGTCGAAATGGCGAAGGAACGGAGCTTCAACGGGAGCTTCATCAAGCGTCTCCTGCCCGGCTGGGCGATGACTCACGCGGGAGGTGCGTGAGGCCCTGCGTGGCGTGTGATTACTGGGATGCGGTGGATGAACGATTGGATGACGGTCTCGGCGCTGTCCTTGAGGAAGTCAACCATGGCGCGCTCGCGCAGGAGTTTACTGGCGAGAACCATGCTGTCAACGAGGTCCTGTGCAACGAGGTGGACGCGGCAGGCTGCGCGAGCACGGGACGCCGCGAGCACCACCATGAGGACGCCCTTCAAGGAGAGGAGCGCGAGCCCCAACTCGACGCTGACGCCGCGCCGCAGCGCCTCCTTTCCGAGTAGCCCAGCGACCAGCACGTCGGCCACGAGCTCGCCCGGCTCTGGGCCGATCGCCCGAAACACCCGAGGGTCGAACGCGACGTCCCAAATGGGGAGCGCGTCGGCCAGAGTTCGAAAGCGGCGCCCGAGGTGGGGCAGTTGACGGCTGTCCGCGACGGAGGCGCCTTCGTGCAGAAAGGCGCCCAGCGCGTCAAAGAACACGCCGACGTCTATCTCCGGAGTTGGGCGTTCCAGCCCGAGTTGACGGTCGCCTTCATCGATGGGCTCTCGTAGCTGTCGCCCGAGCTCGCCCGCGACGCTGGCGAAGGCAACAAGGACGGCCCGCGGCCCGGCGGAGGGCGCAACGGCACGAACAGCGGCGATGAGCCGCTGCTCGACGGCGTCGAGCTCGTCACGTCCGATGACGATCCCGGGCGCATACTCGAGCACCGCCGGGACCGTATGAACCGGTGCCCCCTGGCGCAGAAGCTCCCGCAAAGACTCACTTTGTTCCAGCGTCGGCGTTGCGGCGGCCTTCGCTCTGTCGAAGGCTCGACACTCCATCTGCAAGCTGACGTCGATTCGGTCACCCACGCGCGAGAACACATAGGGGAACTGCTTGCACGGCGTGGGCTTCTTTTCGACACCGAGCTTCCGGTGGACGCGGCAGAGCCGGTCTTCATCGAGGAACACACATTGGTCATTGCGCATGGCGGTCAGCCAGATGCCCTGTGCATCGCCAGACGGCGCGACGTTCCGAAAGAGCGTCTCCCTGGACTCACCAGGCAGCTCGCCTGACCAGTCAGCCTCCATGATCGCGTCTACGACCGGCTCTGGGAGAGGACCAACGTCCGTTGCGCTGCAGCAGCTCCCGCAGGCCTGACACGCGTGGCGAAGGCCGGCTTCGGTGGCGAAAGGCAGGAGGAGCACACCCTCGGCTACAGCGGGCGGCTGCGAATAGGCGCGCCGAAGCCGCTCTGCGCGAGGGCCTTCGATCAGGGCCTGTTCATTGAGAAAGCGAAGCCGGTCGCGGAGTGCGGCGGCCGGCACCGCGGGTCCGAGCTTCGAGGACAGCTCTGTCTCGCTCCGTGCGTTCCGGAGCAGTGTCGCGACCTTCGCGCCCAAGGTATCGAGGCCGATCTTGCGCCCCGACACGGGGTCAACGACGAGGAGCCCGCCGCTGGGTCGCGGCATGAGCTGGAGCTCGGTTCGGAGAGCTGGCCATGATGGACCCGAGCTCCGTCGCTGCGGCGGCTTGCTCGGCGTCACGCGGCGCTCTCTTCGGCAGTACGAAGCAGAACGAGGTCATCCCGATGCACTGCCGGTGGCCCGGGTTGTCCAATGAGCAAGCGAAGGTCGTCGGAGCCGAGCTTCACGAGGCCACGAGCGATTTCACGCCCGTCGTCAGCGATGACGGACACCACCTCCCCGGCGCCGAAGGTCCCGGTGATGCGCGCGATCCCGACCGGGAGTATCGACGCGCCTGTGCGTTCGACCGCGTCGGTCGCGCCCGCGTCGAGGATGACCTGTCCGTGAGGCCTCAAGGTGTAGGCGATCCAGTGTTTCCGCCCAGAGAGGGGCGCCTTGTCCGCGATGAAACGGGTCCCTACCGGGCGACCGTGGACGGCGGCCGAGATGACGCCGCGGTCGCGACCACTCGCGATGAAGACCTCGATACCGCCGTGATTGGCGGCCCGTGCCGCAGCGAGCTTGCTCCCCATTCCGCCGCGCCCCATCGCGCTCTTGCCCTCCATCAGGAAGTCCTCGGGCCGGTCGTCAGGGCCGACGGTCGGGATGGGCTGGCCGTCTGGACCGAGGAGTCCCGGTACCGTGGACAGCAGGAGTAGTTGAGACGCTCCGAGGAGCTTCGCCACCTGCGTCGCGAGGCGGTCGTTGTCCCCAACCGTGATCTCGTCGGTCATGACCGTGTCGTTCTCGTTGATGATGGGGATCACGCCCCGCGCCAGCAGGTTCTCGAGCGTCGCACGGATGTTGAGGTAGCGCGTGCGATCCGCGAGATCGCTGTGCGTCAAGAGGACCTGTCCGACCTGACGACCGTAACGACCGAACGCTTCGCGCCACAGCGACATCAGGAGGCTCTGGCCCACCGCGGCCATGGCCTGAACGTCGGCGAGCTCCGTAGGGCGGGCGTCGAGCCCAAGCGCCTCGACACCGAGCGCGACAGCGCCTGACGAGACGATGACGATCTCGAGGTGGGAGCCGTCCTGGTGGCCGGGCGGCGGGAGGAGCGCGCTGCAATCCGCAGCGAGCCGGAAGAGGGTGTTGCGATCGACCTCGACACGCGGTCGGCGCTCGCCGGTCTTGGCCGCGTCAGAGACGGTCAGGCAGCCCGAACCGATCTTCACGATGAGCCGCCCGCGGCGGGACGGGAGCGTCGTCATTCGGCAACTCGTTCGATGTGAGCGCCGAGGGCGCGGAGCTTCTCGTCGATGCGTTCATAGCCGCGGTCGATCTGGCGGATGTTGCCGATGGTGGTCTTGCCCTTGGCGCAGAGCGCCGCGATGAGCAGCGCCATGCCGGCGCGCACGTCGGGGCTCTCCACACGCGAGGCGTAAAGAGGCGACGGTCCGACGACGACGACGCGATGGGGGTCGCAAAGGATGATCTGGGCGCCCATGCCAATGAGGTGATCCACGAAGAACATCCGCCCTTCGTACATCTTTTCGAACACCAGCACCGTCCCCTTGGCCTGCGTCGCCGTTACGATGGCGATGGACATCAGGTCCGTCGGGAAGGCCGGCCAGGGCGCGTCGTCGAGCTTCGGGATGGCGCCTCCGACGTCGTGTCGGATGACGAGCGGCTGGGGAGCTCGGATGTGGAGATCGTCGTCGCCAACGCGCTCGACATGAACCCCGAGGCGCTCGAAGGTCATGAGGATGCGCCGCAGGTGCTCGCAGCCGGCACCCTCGATGCGGATGTCGGAGCCGGTGCACGCAGCGAGGCCGATGAACGAGCCTACCTCGAGGTAGTCAGGGCCAATCTTGAACTCGCACCCACCGAGTCGTTCACGCCCTTCGATGACGAGCGTGTTCGACCCGATGCCTTCGAAGCCGACACCCATGGACTGCAGCATACGGCAGAGGTTTTGAACGTGCGGCTCGCTGGCGGCGTTGCGGATGGTCGTCACCCCGTCGGCGAGAGCCGCGGCCATGACGATGTTCTCGGTGGCCGTAACGGACGCTTCGTCGAGGAAGATGTCGGCGCCACGAAGGCGGCCTCGGCGGCGGACATCGTAGGCGCGGCCGACCTGAACTTCAGCACCGAGCGCCTCGAAGCCCAGAAAGTGGGTGTCGAGTCGACGTCGGCCGATGACGTCACCGCCGGGCGGTGGCAGAACCACCTCGCCCGTGCGAGCCAAGATTGGACCCATGAGCAGGATGGAGGCGCGCAGCTGGGCGCAGAGCTCGTGATCGGGCTGCACCGTCGCGATCTGCCTGCACTGAATTCGGATCCGGTTCGGACTGCCGAGCTCCTCGACATCGGCGCCAAGGCGCCTGAGGACCTCGAGGAGCACGTCCACGTCGCGGATGCGTGGAACGTTGTCGAGGATGACCGGCTCGTCCGTCAGAAGCGCTGCCGCGATGCAGGGGAGCGCCTCGTTCTTGTTGCCTCCCGGCCTGATGGTCCCCGAGAGCGCGTGGCCCCCTTCGATTACGAATCGACTCACCGCTTGGACTCCTTCGGGGGACGCGTTGGTATACGCCCTTCGGCCTTGAGGTACTGAAAGAGAGCACCGAGGAAGAGCTCGGTGTTTCGCAGCCGCAAGTGCGGCTTGTAGATGCACAAGGTATGACCACGGACGGTGAGGTTGAACTCCTCCGACCGATACGCCTGCAGGTTGGTCAGCCCTAGCTCGTCGAAGTCGACCTCGGCCCATGGCACCTGATAGGCGGCGTTGTTGTCGCGCCAGGCCAGGAACGCGGGCGTGCAAATGACTCCGCTGCGCGAGCGAACCACCAGCCAATAGCCGAGGTTCACGAACGCGCCGATGGTTACGAGCGCGAAGAGCCCGCCCACGGCGCCGACCGCGACGTCGATACCCTCAGTGGCCGCTTCGTATGTCCAGAACCCCCAGATCCCGACCAACATGACGAAGTACAGGAGCAGCGCGCGCGGGTTCAGCGAGTAGGGGTAAGTCGCTGCCGGGTGTTCGGCCCAAAGCGTGGTGAAGCGCGGTACCGTAATCGGTGCCGCCACCTTCGCCGCTACCGCCTTCGCCACTACCGCCTTCGCCGCTGCCGCCTTCGCTGCTACCGTCTGTGCGGCAGCCACCTTCTCGAGCAAGAGTCCCGACCGCTCCACGTTCACGTAACCACCTCGCCGGCGCGGATGGTAAGGCACGAAAACGGCGCGTCAATCAGGACGTGGCGACGGTCTGTCGTGGTGAGAAAGACCTGACCATCGAAGGCCGGACCGCCCAGATAACGCATGAGCTCCGCGTTCCGGCTCGCGTCGAGCTCACTCGAGACGTCATCGAGGAGAAGGAGTGGGCTGTACCCGAAGGCATGCTGGAGGAGGCGGATTTCCGCGATCTTGAGCGCTAAGACCAGAGCCCGATGTTGGCCCTGCGACGCGACGATCCGAGCGAGATGACCGTCGATGTACACGCCAACATCATCGACGTGAGGCCCAGCGGTGGTCGTGCTCCGACGTCGGTCGTCGAGCCGGCGACGGCGTAACCAGGCGACGAGGTCTTCTTCTTCGGGGGAGCCCCCCTCGTACTGAAGCTCGACGACGTGTGCGCCGCTAGTCACCTCGGTCATGGCCGACTCGAAGAAGGGCTGCAGCTCAGCCAGATACCGGCGACGCCAGCCGATGACGCGAGCGGCAGCGGGGGCAAGCTGCTCATCGAAGGCATCGAGGAGCCGGTCTGGCCCACCGTCGCGGAGCAGTGCGTTTCGCTGCTTGAGCGCGGTCTCGTAGCGCTTCATGTCATCGAGACTCGCTCTGAAACGATTGAAGACAGCGCGATCGAGGAAGGTCCGCCGATGCGCCGGACCGCCCTTGGTGATGGCCAAATCTTCGGGTGCAAACAAAACGACCGCGAGCTGGCCGAGTGCCTCGGTCAACGACCGGGCCGCTTTCCCATCGAGGCTGACGCGACGGCGACGCGCGCCGAGCTCGACGTCAAGGCTGCGGCGAATCCCTTCATGGACGATGAGGCCGTGGATACTCGCGTCGGACTCGCCGTGCCGGACTAGGTCAGCGATGCGGTGCGACCGGAAAGACTTGAGGCAGGCCATCACATAGATGGCCTCCAGGATGGCGGTCTTGCCCTGTCCGTTGTCTCCCTCGAGCACCGTAAAGCGGGCTGCAGGCCTCAGCTCGAGGTGTCTCAGGTTACGGAAGTCGTTTATTACGAGGCGTTCGAGGAGCACGGGCTACCAGCCTCGCCATGAATGCTCGTTGACGTGCGGCGAAGATCAGACCCGCATCGGCATGACGACGAAGAGGCTCCCCGCGTCTTCAGGGGACGTGAGGAGCCCTGGCGAGAACTGATCGGAGAGCGAGAGGTGCACGTTCTCGCCGCTGATGATGCCCAGTACGTCGAGCAGGTACTTGAAGTTGAAGCCGACGCTGATCTCGGCGGCTTCATTGTCAACGACGAGCTCATCGCGCCCTTCGCCCATCTCCGGGTTCGAAGATGACAGCACGAGGCGCCCGGGAGAGAGCTCGAACCGAATGATGTTCGTCTTGGCCGACGTGAGCGTCGCGATCCGGCGAATCGCCGCGACGAACAGGGCCTTCGCGATGGGCACGCGCACGGTGCTTCGCTGCGGAATGACCTTGGTGTAGTCCGGGAAGGTCTCGTCGAGCTGTCGGACCTGCAGGGTCACTTCGTCGTTCATGAAGTGCACGTTCCCTCGGTGGAACGCGACTTGGGTGTCCGGCTCGCTGCCTTCTAGGCTTCGCTTTAGCTCGTTCAGCGCCTTCGTGTGGATGACCGCCTCGGCGGCCGGCCCAAACTCGCCAGTGTCACCGCCGAGCGCCTCCGCTTTTGAGAGCCGGTGCCCATCGGTCGACACCATCGTGAGGCGAACCTCGTTCTCTTCACGAACCACGCGGAGGAAGACCCCGTTGAGACTGGGGCGCGTCTCATCGTGGCTGACGCTGAAGAGCGTACGGTCGACGAGGTCAGAGAGGAGGCGCTTCGGGATGCGGAAGTACTTGAGCCCCTCCGGTTGCGTACGTTCCGGAAAGTCGCCCGGCGGCAGTCCTGCGAGCTTGAAACGCGACGACCCACACCGGACCTCGACCCAGTGGTTGTCGAGAGCGGTCAGGTGCACCGGCTTGTCAGGAAGCGTCTTCACAACCTCGAAGAGGTGCTTGGCCCCAACGGTCATACGTCCGGCCACGGCGACTTCGGCGTTATAGTGGCCGGTGAGAACGACGTCGTAGTCGGTGGCGACGACGCGAATCCCCGTGCTCGACGTCGACTCGATCAGCACGTGCGAGAGGATGTTCTGCGCAGTCTTGCGGTCGACTACGCCTTGAGCCTTATAGAGCGCTTGCGTGAGATCGAGCTTGCTGACGGTGAACTCCACGGCCGGGCTCCTGCTATGCCTGGTTGTGCACTCGAGGACGGGGTTGGTCCCCCGCATCCCCGAGCTTCGAGCGCCTCCATTCCAAGAGGACTCGGGACGCTGCGGGCGTTGGCTGCTTCTAACGCAAAACTCCCTCTCCTGGAATCAAAGAACCAAAAGAGGGATAGATCGTCGTAGTAGTAGGGCCTGTGGAGAGCGTGGAAAGTCGGAAATTCGCCATGATTTCATGGTCATTAGAGGGGACCCACCTTGCGTCGATTCTGAGGGTGGCGTTGTGGAGAAGCTGGGCACAACCCCCCTGCGCTTTCGTCCACAGTTTACCCACAGGCTCGTTCACATGATTTCTCACAGGGTTATCCACGTTTTGTCCACAGCGGATTCATCGCAGACCTCGACGACGACGGTAGGTCACCGACCATGAGGTTGTCGCAGGCGACGGACGACTGATGAGTAGAGGTCGATCGAGAAGACCAACTGACGCTTGGCTTGCGAGGCTGAGCCAGGAGCGAGAAGCACCGTGTCGGGTGGCTAGATCCCCAGGGCGCGTTGAAGCTCGGTCACAGCGCGGTCCACCGAGGGATCGCGCTGATCCATGAGGTCTTGAATCTTGCGAACGGCCGAGATGACGGTGCTGTGGTCTCGGTTGCCGAAGCGATGGCCGATCTCAGGGTAGCTCGACGGTGTGTGGGTGCGAGCGAGGAACATCGCGATCATGCGCGGCAAGGCGATCGCACGGTGTCGGCGTTGTCCCTTGAGGTCAGCCGTGGTGACGTTGAAGTGTGCAGCGACGACCTTCTGGATCTGGCCGACGGTGATGGTGGGGCCCGCCGTCGAGATGAGATCTTTCAATACCGACTGCGCGAGCGCGATGTCGATCGTTTGGCGGTGAATGCGTGCGTGAGCGTGCAGCCGGACTAGAGACCCCTCGAGCTCACGTACGTTCGACTTGATGTTCTGGGCAAGGAACATGGCGACGTCGTCGTGGAGCGGGATCTGCTCGACCGATGCCTTCGTGCGAAGGATGGCGACTCGGGTCTCGAGCTCCGGTGGCTGAACGTCGGCGATGAGGCCCCACTGAAAGCGGCTTCGCAGGCGCTCTTCGAGGTAGGCGATCTCGCTCGGTGGGCGGTCGCTCGTGAGGATGATTTGGCGCTTGTCGGCGTGCAGGCTGTTGAACGTGTGGAAGAACTCGTCTTGGGTGCGGTCTTTGCCAGCGAGAAACTGGATGTCGTCTACCAGCAGAACGTCGCATCCACGGCGGTACTTGGCGCGGAACTCGTTCATGCGGTCAGCTCGGAGCGAGCTGATTAGGTCGTTCGTGAACTCCTCGCAGGTGTAGTACTGCACCATGGCGGACGGGTTGGTCTTGCGAACTTGGTTGGCGACCGCGTGAAGAAGGTGGGTCTTGCCGAGGCCAACGCCGCCGTAGATGAAGAGCGGGTTGTAGTCGCGACCGGGGGTGTCGGCGACCGCCGCGGCGGCGGCATGCGCGAAGTGGTTCGAGGAGCCGACGACAAAGGTGTCAAAGGTGTAGCGCGGTTCGAACGAGTAGGTCTGCGCGGGTGGGCGGACCAGGGCGGACCGAGTTTCGATTCGCTCTCCGTCGAAAGTGAATTGGATGTCGAGCGGCGCCCCCTGTTGGGCGAGCTGGGCGCGGAGGAGCTCGAGGTAGTTGTCGCGTACCCAGTCGCGGAAGAACCGGTCAGGGACCTTCAACACGATCGCTTCTGTTGTCACCGCTTCGCAGACGATCGGCTTGAACCAGCTGTTGTACTGGTGTGCATCGAGCTGCTCGCGGATCGAGTAAAGCGCCTTGTCCCAAACTTCCAGCATGCTCTTCCGATACACCTTGTCCGCAGACGCAACCCTATGCCCTGGGCGTGCGTAACGGGTCGACTCGTGGTACTGCTGATTCGCCGGCACGACGAACGCTGACCGCCTTGCGGCCTTGCCCCACGAGGTGGGGTCGAGCCGACGGGTGTTCGTTGCTGACGCCCGATTGGTTAGCACCGGGCTCGGAGGTGGCGCAAGCGGGTTTTTGTCTTTTCTCCTATCTCGTGGCGATCATTGGCGAGCTGCGATCACTTACGTGTGAGGAGCCGACCTGTGGATGAATCGCCCCGAGTGACCCCTCCGAACCGTCCTTGAACCTTGACCCTGAGTTGCCTGCGTGCTAGACCCCCCGCCCCGCCGCAGGCTCGTGTCGCCAGCGGCCTTATCGATAGCCCGCGGTCTTGCTTTGGCAAGACCGCTACGTGGTCATTCGCGACTACGCGAGCCCGGAGTCTTAACATGAAGCGCACGTTCCAGCCCTCCAACATCCGTCGCCGCCGTGTACACGGTTTTCGCGCCCGCATGGCGACGAAGGGCGGTCGCCTTGTCCTGAACGCTCGCCGCCGCAAAGGCCGTAAGTGCGTCGCCGTGGCTACCGCGACGAAGTGACCAGGCGTCCGGTGACCGAGAAGGCACCGCGTGGCGTCAAGCCACCCGCTGCTCGGTGTTCTGCGTGAACCAGGGGTTCCCGAAGAGCGCCCGGCTCCGTCGCCGGTCCGAATATCTCGCGCTGCAGACGCGCGGCCGAAAGATGCACACGCGGTCTTTCCTCGTGTTCATCGGCCCACGCACCGTGCCTACGGTCAGCGAGGACCCGGGCGCCGCATCGAGCAGCAGCATCGCGCCGTCGGCGGACTCTAACGTCCGCCAGGGTACGTTGCAGCTCGGCTCCACCTGTCGCATCGGCATCACCGCCAGTAAGAAGGTCGGTGGTGCCGTTGTGCGCAACCGGTGGAAACGCTGCACGCGCGAAGCGTTTCGACGCCTCCGCACGGACTATTGTCACGTGGACTTCGAGATGGTCGTCGTGGCCAAGAAGGACGTCCCCATCCCATCCGCCCGCGCCATCTATGACGAGCTTCGACCCTTCTTCGAGAGGAGCGGGGGCGGTCGCCGCAGCGGCGCGAGCTCGCGTGTTGGTCGGGGCGCGGCCGGGGTGAGCAATGATGCGAGCTGAAGGCAGTGACGGTGCCATCGAGGACGTTCGGCCGAGCGCGAGCTCGTTCGGTCTGGGACCGATTGGTGTCGCGCCTGCAGACATGGCTCGGGGACGGGTCAGGACTTGGGTCCGTCTCCTCACCATCGCTCCTCTGCTGTTGCCGATTCGGCTCTATCAGTGGCTGATCTCCCCACTCCTACCCGCAGCATGCCGGTTTTATCCGACGTGCTCTCATTACGCCGCAGCGGCGCTTCTGCGGCACGGGCTAATCAAGGGGTCTTTCCTTGGTGGCCGCCGGATCTGCCGGTGTCACCCGTGGCATGACGGTGGCGAAGACCCGGTCCCCTGAGGCTGAGCTTTCGCCCCGTCCCCCCCGTTCGATTCGAGGTCGCTGAGGCACCGTGCAACGTTCCATCCTAGTCACTTTGATCGCAGCCGCCGTTGGTGGCGTGCTCTACCTCGTGTTCCGTGACAAAGGCGTCAAGCCCGAGGAGGCGAGCGCCATCGTGGCGGCCGTGAAGAAGGAGGTCGTTCCGGCCACGACCATCACCGCGGGTTCAGGAGATACGGCGTTCCATGTCGTTATCTCTCACCGCGGTGCGGGGCTTCAGAACGTGCTCCTCGACAGCGCTCAGTACGCTCAGAAGGACCGTCTCCATACGCTCTCGGCGCGAGCGCAGCAGCTCGCGAAGTCAGGGCTCATCGACCCCACGAAGTTCGTTCCGGGTCCTTACGACCTGGTTGAGACGTGGAGCCCTGGGTACTACCCCTTTCAGGTCCAGGTTCGAAAGCTCGAGTGGACCGATAAGGCCCGTACGATGGAGCGGCTCGTGCGTGCCGTTCGCGACATCGAAGTTGGCAAGGAGGGCGTCACCGTCGGGGCTGCGCAGGCGGGCGATCTCGTGATTCAAGCGGGCGACCGCCTCGTCATTGACGGTGCCGGGGAGTGGGCCATTGCGACCGCCACCGACACCGCGGTGACGCTTGCGCCCGCCGCGCCGATTGCGGCTGGGGGACCTGGCGGTCCCGCAGTGGCCGCTGCGGCAGCGCCAGTTGGAAAGAACGTCGGGAAGATCGTCCGTCGCGGCACGCCAGCCGAGCAGTGGGCGAAAGACACGAACTTCACCGTAGTGGCGTCGTCTCCGAAAGACGTGACGCTGGTGTGGCCGAACCCGTCGCGCGACCGCAGCGATCTCTTCATCGAGCGGACTTGGGAAGCTCGCGACGGCTACCACGTCGAGCACGCCATCCGGGTGCGCAACCTCAGCGTTGACGCTCTTCAGGCTGAATATTCGGTCGTCCTGAACGGCTGGGTGGACCCTTGGGCGGAGGCGCCCGGGATGTTCACACCGCCGATCAAGCACTGGGCTCCCGCGTGCCACGTCGGCGGCACGAAGACGGAGGAGGCCTTCTCGTCGCTGCTGGGTGAAGAGACGCGCGAGGTCGCAGTCGAAGGCAAGGTCGAGTGGTTCGCCCTGAACTCGCAGTACTTCCTTCTCGCTGCAATCTTCGACGGCGAAGAAGGCATTGCCGGGTTGTGCCGCATGACGGCGGCTGAGAACGGCGTCATCGCCGCGGAGTTCACGCCGACCTCGATGAAGCCTCAGGAGGGCAGCGCCGCCGCGTGCGTGCCCGAGTGGCTGCCTGCCGAGCACCGAAACGGTCGGCTGACCTGCGCCGAGGCCATGAAGACACTCGGGGTAGACGACACGCACCTCGATCGCGCCAGCCTCGATCGCGCAGTTACTGCGTTCACGGGCGATCGCGACCAAGCGGCGAAGCTTCGCGCGATGGTGGAAGGTCACGCTCGCTTCACCCAGAACCCGGGCCTGGTGTTCACAGTGTTCGCCGGACCGAAGGAGCTCAAAGCTCTGGAGTCGACACGCGCATCACTCGTTGGCACGTTGGACTTCTGGTACGTCGGCTTTCTCGCGAAGCCAATGCTCTGGCTGCTGAAGGTCATCCACGACGGCATCGGTAGTTGGTGGATCGCGATCTTCCTGCTCACGGTCATCGTGCGCGGCGTGATGTTCCCGCTCACGCACAAACAAGCGGTCCAGATGCAGAAGATGCAGGACCTCAAACCCGAGCTCGACGAGATCCAGAAGAAGCACGGGGCTGACAAACAGCGGCTTCAGCAGGAGATGCTGAACCTCTACAAGCGCGCTGGCGTGAACCCGCTGGGTGGCTGCTTCCCGATCCTCCTGCAGATGCCGGTCTACATCGCGCTTTACCGCTGCATCTACTCGGCCGTGGATCTCTACCAGGCGCCTCTCTTTGGCTGGGTCTATGACATGACGCAGCCCGACCCCTACTACATCCTACCCGTGCTGCTCGGCGTCTTCATGCTCCTGCAGCAGCGCTTCATGCCGGCCAGCCCGGGCGCCGACCCGCTACAGCAGAAGATCATCCAATACGTGATGCCCGCGATGTTCTCTGTCTTCATGCTGGTGTTGCCGGCGGGTTTGGTTTTCTACATCTTCGTCAGCACCGCGATCGGCGTTGGCCAAAGCTACTGGATCAAGAAGAAGTTTGGGGGCAAGCTCACGCCCTCGCGAGGAAAAGCCTGATGGACATCGACGACGACTCTGTCTCCCGCCTAGACACGGCTCTGAACGTAGTGAAGCGCCTTCTCGACCTGTCGGGCTTCGACGCGACGCTCAACGTCACCGAAGGCGACGAACGTATTGACGTCGTCCTTGGCGTCTCCGCCCCGGACGACATCGCCATCCTCGTTGGGGCGCAAGGGCAGACCTTGGCGGCGTACCAGCTGCTCGCCAACCGCATCCTCCAGCGCATCGACGGCGAAGGGAAGCCGGTGAACCTCGACGTGGCTGGCGCAGGGGAAGCGCGGGAGCGCCGCCTTCAGCGACTCGCAGAGCGTTTCGCTGGCAGCGTGGCGGAGCATGGCCTCGAGGCCCGCATCTACGGCATGAACCCGAAGGACCGCCGCTCCATGCACGTGGCGCTTCAGTCGATGAACACGATTCAGACGTTTTCTGAAGACGAGGGGATCGCTCGGCGCCTCGTGATCACGCGGCGCTGACTGGGGTCAGCCCCAGCGCCGGCGCAGCCGGGGCTGACGCCGGGCCATCAGCGCTCAGCGGTCAGCCCAGCGCCGGCGTCGCCTGCTTCAGCCGGAGCTAACGTTCCGGCCGGCCGGCTGGGGCGCCGCCCCAGACCGTGCACGGGCTGTCGCCCGTGACCCTCTCGGCGCTGCCGCGCCGCCATGATTGGGAGCGGGAGCTCCTGGAGAAACGGGCGCGATTCCGGGCTCATACTCGTTGAACCCAAGTCCGAGGTCTCCGTGAGTCCGAGTTAGTCACGAGCGTTCGGCCCGGCAAGGGCCGGGAAGAGCCGCGCAGTCCGAGACACCTCGGACTGTCGGTAGCAGCCCCGGACGTCGAGTCCGTCGAAAGCGTTCAGCCGGGCAACGACCGTGGCAGTCCGTACTGAGCAGTCCCTCGGCCGGCCGGGTGACCGGAGCTGGCCGTTGACCGCTGATAGCCTCGGGGCAGGTCTAAGTGCCGCGCCGGCTCAGCCGGCAGCAGCCCTCGGTATCGAGTCAGTCACGAGCGAGCTGCGGGCGGCGTTGGCGGCCCCCAGCTCAGCGGCCGCGTGGTCTGAGCCTCGCGACGTACCGGACGGCAAGCTGCGCGTGCGGCACGCCCGCTAGCGTTTCGACATGGAAGTGCGGTGCAACGAGTGCTCGCAGAGTTGGCTCATCCATTTCGTGGAGGTGCCACTCGTCCTCCATGTGTTGAGGCATTGCGTAGCCCGAACGACGTTCGAGCAGCCATGTCGCTCCCGGGACGGAGAACACCCGCCTCTTGATGGCGTTGATGAGGCCCTCGTTTGGAACTGAGACAACGGCGACGCCGTTAGGCTTCAACACACGGCGAATCTCGGCGATGACGCGGCTCGGGTCGAGGACGTGCTCGAGGACCTCGGAGCAGTATACGCGGTCGAAGGCCTCGTCCGGGAACGTCAACGACTCCGCGTTCATCTCTTCAATGGTTGCGTCTCCACCCAGCCGCTGGCGAGCCTTTTGGAGCAGGAAGGGGCTCAAGTCGATACCGGTGCGCCGACCTGAAACCTGCTCTAGAACGTTGCCGGCGCCACAGCCGACCTCAAGGACCGAGTGATCGGTCGTCGCCCCGAGTAGGTCGATGACCTTCCGGACGCGCTGCCGCTCTAGGAGTCGAACCGGAAGCGGGGACGCCGTGTGGTAGAGGTCGGGGTCGTGAGCTCTCGCCATCTCGTCGTTCCAAGACGCGAAGTTGTGCGCGTCGACGCGCCGATCCGTTTTGGAGTGGCTGCTCATGTCGTCGACCTCACGGCTAGATGTTCACGGCACGGGTTGCGGTATGGGGCGTGGTCAGTGGAGTACGCGCGGCTCTTGCGGCTCCGGCTCTGGGATCGAGACGGGCCAGAGGAGGGTGTCGAGGTCGAGGCCGTCCGCGCGGAAGCCTCGTGAGGGAAAGGCGAGCGAATTGCTCTGCCTTTCCGGGAGAAAGACGATCGGGGTCCCGAGGCGGTTGTAGCCGAGCTGTACCAGAGTCTGCTCGCGGATTGACCGGCCTCGCGGCAGTGTGAAGTCGTCGCTAGCGACGTAGAAGCCTTCGGGCAACAGCGGGATCAGCGCGTTCAAGAAGGCGTCGTCTTGGGCTGGATGCCCATCACTTCCAAAGGACCAGACGTTATCGGTGTTGGTCCCCGGCAGCATAACGACAGGGACGCCCTGTTCACTATGGTTATGAAAGAAAACCAGCGTCCCTTCAGGCACGAGATCTGGTGCCGCGGTGAGGGCCTGGCCTGTCCGGTAGAGGCCACAGGACCGGTCGCTCACGCGAAGCCGCCGGGGGCACCGAAGGTCTTCACCGCGTCGACGAGCGCCTTGGCGTGGGCGACTGGCACGTCCGGCATGATCCCATGACCGAGGTTGAAGATGTGCGGCCCGCGGCCGTTCTCCGCGAGGACGTCACGTACGCGGGCGGCGATGACATCGGGTCGTGCGTACAGCGTGCAGGGGTCGAGGTTTCCTTGCAGCACGACGCTCTGCCCTAGGCGCTGGCGAACTTCGGTGAGACCGACGCGCCAGTCGATGCCGATGACATCAGCGCCGGAAGAGGCAATGTCCTCCAGCTTGCCGCCGACGCCGTTGACGAAATACACGATCGGGCAACCGGTCGCTTTCACGCGCTCGATCACGTGCGCGGCGGCGGGGAGCGCCATTGCTCGGAACTCGTCCGGCATGAGGTCGCCGGCCCAGGTGTCGAAGAGCTGCACCAGCTCGGCCCCGGCTTCGATCTGCGCGATTAGCAGGTCGGCCGCGGCATCAGCAAAGCGGTACAAGAGCTCTTTGAAGCCCACGCGATCATTGAGCATGAACGACTTGGTCGCGCTGTAGTGCCGCGCCGTCTTCCCTTCGACCGCGTAACACGCGAGCGTATAGGGTGCTCCGGCGAAGCCGAGGACGGGTACGCGCCCAGCGAGCTCGGCTTTCAGCATGCGTATCGCGTCTGGCAGGAAGCGAGTCTCTTTGTTCGCGTCGTAGGCGCGCAGGCGGCTGATCTCGCCGCGGCTCCGGATCGGGTCAGAGATGATTGGTCCTTTCCCTTCATCGAACTGGAGGTTCATGCCCATCGCTTCGAGGGGGATCAGGATGTCGCTGAAGATGATGGCGCCGTCGACGCCCAGCATGTCGATGGGCAGCATCGACGCAGCCACAGCGGCCTCAGGGGTGTGGCACAGCTCGAGGAACGAGTACTTCTGACGAAGTGCTCGGTACTCGGGCATGTAGCGGCCCGCTTGCCGCATGATCCATACCGGGGTTCGAGAAACGGGGCGGCCGAGAGCAGCGTCGATTAGGAGATGTCCCACGTCTCGAGGCTACCACGCCGATGGGGCCGCGTCACTTTGGTGACTACATTCTCGAGCGAGTGTTGGTGCGCTCGGATTACTTGCGCTTGGATTACTGGCAGATGAAGATCCCGTCCACGGGGCCGCAGGCGCCGTCGCACTGCTGAACGACGAGCCCTTCATCGATGCAGTACACGAGCGTCTTGCCCTCGCATTGGCCGACGATGTCGATGTTGTCGCAGCCGCAGGTGCCGTCGGCCTGGCAACGTTTCGTCGCGGTGCATGAGGCGCAGCCAGCGGGTTTGGGGGCGCAGCCGAACGAGCTGCCCGTCCAGAGGCATTCGGGGGTGGAGCCCGAGCAAGTTTTCGCCGTGGCGGTGCCGCCGGTGCACGTGGTCAGCGTCTGGTCGGCACTGCACTGGCCGAAGGCGGGGAGGTCGTTGCAGGTCGTGGAAGCGCCAGCGAGGCAGTCGTACCAGCCGTCGCCTCCGTTACCGGCGGCGTCAAACTGGCAGGTCTTCTCGCTCTCCGAGCAGTCGATCTCGGTCGTCACGCCGTCGACACAGTAGGTCAGCGTGCTGCCGTCGCACTCGCCTACGATTGTGAGGTCGCCGCAGTCGCCTGAGCCCTGTACACAGAGTCCAGCTTGGCAAGAGGTGCCCGCACCGCAGAGCCCGCACAGGTTGCCGCAGCCGTCGTCGCCGCACTCTTTTGGCGTTGGGCTGGTTGGGTCGCCGTTGTCGAGGAGGCAGTTTGGTACGCAGCCGTCGGGGACTACACACGAGTACCAAGAGAATTCTGGGTTGAAGCCACAGGTCTTGCCGAACTCGCCGCATCCGACGGTTTCGAGGACTCCGCTCGAGCAGTACTTGAGGGTTTGGCCCTGGCACTCGCCGATGAAGGTGACCGTGCCGCAGTCGCCGCCACCGCCCGCGGCGACACAGACGCCGTCCGCGTTGCAGGTTGCGCCGCCAGGGCAGGTGCCGCAGTCGCCGGTACAGCCGTCGGCCTTGGGGCCGCACTCCTTGGCGCTGCACGACGCTGCGCAGACGTCGGCGCAGTAGTAGGTCTCCTGATTGGCGATCCAGGTGCACACGAGGTTGGCTCCGAGGTCGGTGCAGTCCTGCTTCTTCGGCGTGCCGTTCTCACACCACTCGACGATCTTTCCATTACCAACACACCGGCCTTCATATGTAAGGCCGGCACACTCGCCGTCGCCGGGGAGCACGCAGTGGCCAGCGAGGTCGCACGTCTGCTGGGTGGCGCACTGGCCGCAAGAACCGGCACAACCGTTGTCCCCACAGTCGCGACCCGCGCAGTTCGGTGTGCACGCCACGAGCTTGCACTGACCGGCGTTGCAGCTCTCACCCGGCTTACAGGTTCCGCAAGAGCCTCCACACCCGTCGGGGCCACACGATTTGCCTGAGCAAGCCGGTGCGCAACCGGATGGGTCCACGCAGGCGCCTGCTTGGCAAGAATCTCCGGCGTCGCAGATACCGCACTGTCCACCGCACCCGTCTGGCCCGCAAGTCTTGCCCGAGCATGATGGCGTGCATGAGCCGTCGATCTCGCATTGCCCGTTGGCGTTGCATTGTTCGTCCGGTTTGCACTGGCCGCATTGGCCGCCGCAGCCGTCGGTTCCGCAGTTCTTGTTGCCGCAGTTGGGATTACACCCTGCTTTGAGGCAGTCATACTTGTTTTTGGTTTCGTTGAAGCCGCACACGAAGCCCTTGGCCGGGTCGCAGACCACCGCGAGGAGCTTGCCGGCCTTGCAGGTCATCGCGATCTCGCCGCCCTGCTGGCACTCGCCCGTCTCCGTGACGTCACCGCACGCGCTCGTGTTGGTGGAGCAGGTGCCGTCCGTGCACTGCTGTCCTGCCGCGCACTTGCCGCACACGTTCCCGCAGCCATCATCGCCGCAGGCCTTGCCTTCGCACTTGGGGAGGCAGCCGCCCGCGCCGTCGGAGCAAAGGCCAGCTCCATTGCAGGACTTTCCTGCGGGGCAGAGGCCGCAGGTGCTCCCACATCCGTCTGGACCGCAGGACTTACCGTCGCATTGAGGCTTGCATCCGGGCGGGGCCTGGCACACGCCGGCAGCGGTACAGGCGGTGCCGGCAGTGCAGGCGCCACAGAAGCTTCCGCAGCCGTTCGGGCCGCACTGCTTGCCGTCGCACAGGGGAGTGCACGCGGAGGTGTCGCCGCCAGTGCCGCCTGCGGTGTCGGTGCCACCCGACGTGTCGGCGCCGATGCCAGGAAGGTCGTTGATGGTGGGTCCCGAGTTGCCGCAGCTCGTCAGGGCTAGAAGGAAGGTCACGATTAGGGCTACACGCATCACAAGGGCTCCGGCCGCAGTTTCAGCCAGCGATGCTATCTTAAGGGGCTTGGATGCGCACGTTTACGACGTCGCCCCTAGTTGGGGAGGGGGCGTCGGCAGATGGCGACGGTTTCGATGTGGGGCGTCTGGGGGAAGGCGTCCACCGGTTGGATGGAAGTGACCTCGTACTCGAGCGCGGTGAGCGCTTTGAGGTCGCGGAAGAGCGTCATTGGATCGCAGCTGACGTAGATGACGGTGTGGGCGCCCGTCGCTGCGATGGCGGCGATGCAGGGTAGGGCGCCGGCACGGGGCGGGTCTAGTAGCACGCAGTCGGCGGGCCCGAAGTGGAGTGGGTCGGTTGGAGATCGGTCTGCTTTCAAGAGGTTGGCTTGGAAGGCTCGAGCTTTCGGAGCCGCCTCCCGTAACCGTGAGACCGTCACGCGGTCTCCTTCGTACGCGTCGACGCGGTGCCCGCGCGCTAAGATCGGGACAGTGAAGGTGCCGGCGCCAGCGAAGAGCTCTACGAGCCGGATCGATTCCGAAGGTAGGGCGGCGAGGACCAGCTCCACGAGCGCGGCTTCGGCGTCTGCGCTGGGTTGGGCGAATGGCGCGGCTTCTTCGCCGACGCGTACACGGCCGTCGGGGAAGACCATCGCATCCACATTTCCGCTGGCGCGATGACGCACGGCGTGTCGAACGGCGGGGAGCGCCGCTTCGAGGTCGGGGTGTAGGATCGGACATTGTTCGATCTCGAAGAGGCTATGTGTGCCGCGGGTTCGGTAGCCCACTTTTCCGTCGCGGTGGCCGAAGCGAGCACGGCGCCGGTATCCGAACGGCGGCAGGGGCGTCAGGATCGGATGTACCGTGACGCTTGGGAGGTGGCGCGCGGCCTCGCGCCGGATCAGGGCTTCTTTTTCGGCGTGTTGCCTGGGGTCGGAGAGATGTTGCCAGGGGCAACCTCCGCAGACTCCCGCTCTCGCGTGGGTGCATGGGGGGTCACGCCGGTCCGGCGACGCTTCGATCACCTTCGTGACCACAGCCTTTACGTAGCTGCCGTGGTCGGAGACGACCCGGGCCTCGACGCGTTCGTTGGGGGCGGCTCCGGCGATGAAGGCGACTCGTCCGTCATCGAGTCGCGCGATGGCGTCGGGACCGTTGGACATGTGGGTCGTGGTCACCATGACGAGGCCGGGGTTCGTGGGGCTGGCTGCGGTGGCGTGAGTGGGGTGATCGTCGTTGCTCAACGGGGCCTCGATGAGTGGGTGTGGGAATGTTTCACGTGAAACATCGCGCGGAGGTGGGGATGGCCTGTCCGCTGGCGTTTCACGTGAAACATCGCGCGGAGGTGGGGGTGGCCTGTCCGCTGGCGTTTCACGTGAAACATCCGTCGCGGAGTCCGGAAAGTGTGTTTAATATCGGTTGGTTGAGCGGGCGCCGCCAGCCCAGCAGCCGAAAGGTCCCACCTCCAGCATCGGCCGTGCTTCGCCTCCGCCACCAAGATACCTCCAATCATCAGGACGACGATGGTCCCGAAGGTTTCACGTGAAACATTCCGGGCTGGCGCCGGACGACGCGTATGGTATCAAGCCTCGGATGAGCCAGCACCCAATCGAACCTCCAGCCACGCATTCGTTGCCAGTCGATCACGATACCGAGGTTCGGGCCCGTCTAGCCCTATATCTCGGGGCCGGTGGTGATGTCCGCATTCTTCGGAGAGCTGTCGCGAACTTCGGGTCCGGAATCGGCGCGCTGGCCGCAAGTGCGTTACCGGCTAGACTCAGGTCGGAGGCGTCGAGTGCGACCATGCCACGTCGTGTTGCTGCCGTGCTCGCGCGAACTGCAGAGGTTGGGGGTCGCTGGACGGTGCCGGGCTGTGCAGAGTTTCCGGCAGCGCTCATTCAGTCCGACGTGGCCTTACTTTGCGTCGCAGGTACGCTGCCTGAGGGGTCCATGGTCTCACTGGTTGGCTCGCGCGACGCAGAGGAGTACGGGCTATGGTGCGCTCGCTCGCTCTCGGGAGCCATCGCGCGTGCCGGGGGAGTGGTCGTCTCCGGCGGCGCGATGGGGATAGACTCAGCATGTCACGACGGCGCTTTGGATTCTGGTGGGAGTACTGTGGTGGTCCTGGGTCAGGGCCTCGCGTCTGCGTTGGCGTCAGGGCAGGGGGATTGTTATCGACGCTGGGCCGGCAGCGGTTTGCTAGTCACCGAGTACCTGCCTGACGCACATGGCAGCAAGCAGTCCTTCCCCGAGCGAAACCGAATCGTCGCGTCACTCGGTGTTTGCACGGTGGTCGTGCAAGCGGCGGTGAAGAGCGGAACTCTCATCACCGCGCGGCTCGCGCGGGAGTTGGGCCGGCCCGTCTTTGCGATTCCGGGTGAGGTTGGTCTGTCGGCTTGCGCTGGGTCCAACGCGCTTCTCGCGTCTCAGGATGCTCGGGCCCTCCATGCGCCGTCTGCGCTCGCCACCGTTTCGGGTCTGGCGGGACTGGTTGGATCCGCGTTCCCTGTACGAGGGCAGCCTGATCGGACATCAGGGACGCGCGACGACGCCGTTTCGATGGGGTCGGTCCATCCGGCAGTTCGCTTCCTGCGGCACGCTGGACCACAGACGGTAGCGACTCTCGTTGCTCAGTTCGGAGAAGAGTGGGCAGGTCTCGCACTGCAGCTGGAGCTCGATGGTGCCATACGGCGCGATGCTGAGGGACGCTACTTGGCCTGAGCCCACCACATCAAACATGTTTCACGTGAAACATCCGCCCGAAATCGCTCACATTGGTCGAACCGCGCCATTTCGCAGGGATCCTGACCCCGCCGTTCCCCTCGACCACCTCCAGACGTTGACGACACCCGTAGGCCATTCTACGCTCCGAGCCGGCGACGTGTGTCCCAAATGCCATTGGCGCCAAACTTGGCTCCTGTCGCACATCGCCGTGTCAGATCCTCGATCCCTGCGGTCGCCGCCATGGAGTAGTCTCGTGAGCAAGGGAAACCCGTCCTCCAATCTGCCCGCCACGTTGGCCCGCGAAGCCGCTGGTGAGAACCTCCCAGCACGGGCGAGTGACGCGACCGGCTACGACGGGATCGGCGACATGCTCGTCCGCGAGCGCATCATCTCTTTGGCGCAGCTCGAAGATGCCGCCGAAGAGGTTCAACGCACGGGTGAGTCGATCGGCTCCGCCCTCGCGCGCCTCGGCATGGTCGACCACAACAAGCTGGTCGACTTCTTGTCGCGTCACTTCGGGGTCCCTTCAATCGACCTCGAGCATTTGGAGATCAACCCGGACGTCATAAGGCTCATCCCGAAGGAGGTGTGCGAACGCCACTCGCTCATCCCCATCGACGTTCAAGGTAGCTCGATCATCGTCGCTATGGCGGACCCGTCGAACATCTACGCGATGGACGACATCAAGTTCCTCACGGGCTACAGCGTGGAAGCGCTCGTGTCGACGGACGTCGCCATCGCGGCTGCACTCGACCGCTACCACAAGCGAGAAGAGAACGCCGAGTACGGCGTCATGCTCGAAAACGTCATGAGCGGAATCGAGGATGTCGAGTTCGGCGACAGCGACAACGCCAGCAGCAAGGCCATTGACGTCGGCGATCTCGAGAAGCAGGCCGAGCTCGCGCCGGTCGTCCGCTTGGTCAACCTTATCCTCGTCGACGCTATCAAGCGCCTAGCGTCCGACATCCACGTCGAGCCCTATGAGAAGGAGTTCCGCGTCCGTTACCGCGTCGATGGCGTGCTCTACGAGATCATGAAGCCACCCATGAAGCTTCGAAACGCGATCGTGTCGCGCCTCAAGATCATGGCGTCGCTCGACATCGCTGAGCGCCGCTTGCCGCAGGACGGCCGTATCAAGCTCGTGCTCGGCAAGTCAAAGGAGGTCGATTTCCGCGTGTCGGTCCTCCCCTGCCTCTTCGGCGAGAAGGTCGTCATGCGACTCCTCGACAAGGCGAACCTGCAGTTGGACATGACGAAGCTCGGCTTCGACCCCGCGCCCCTCAAGCTCTTCAAGGATGCCGTCCACTCGCCGTGGGGTATGGTGCTCGTGACGGGCCCGACGGGGTCGGGTAAGACCACGACCCTCTACTCCGCCATCTGGGAGCTCAACAAGAGTACGGAGAACATCTCCACGGCCGAGGACCCGGTCGAGTTCAACCTCGCCGGCATCAATCAGTGCCAGATGAACGACGCGGTCGGGCTGAACTTCTCGGCGGCCCTTCGTTCCTTCCTGCGACAAGACCCTGACATCATCATGGTTGGCGAGATCCGTGACTTCGAGACGGCCGAGATCGCGATCAAGGCGGCGCTTACCGGCCACCTCGTGCTCTCCACGCTCCACACGAACGACGCCCCTGCAACCGTGAGCCGTCTGCTCAACATGGGCATCGAGCCCTTCCTGGTCACCTCCTCCTTGAACCTCATCCTCGCGCAACGCTTGGTGCGAGCCATCTGTATTGCGTGCAAGGGAGAGGACGCGGACGCCACCGACGAGATCCTTCGCTCAATCCAACTCACGGAGGAGCAACTGGCCAACGCGCAACGGCGAAAGGGCGCGGGCTGTGAAAAGTGCGGCGATACGGGCTTCAAGGGCCGCCGAGCCATTTACGAAATCATGCCCATGTACGACGAGCTCAAGGAAGCCGTTCTGCAGGGCTACTCCGCCATGGAGCTCAAGCGCGAGGCAATCCGCCTTGGCATGGTGAGCCTCCGAATGGCCGCGAACAAGAAGCTCGTGGAAGGCACCACCACGGTAAGCGAAGTCCTTCGCGTGACCCGAAACGACTGATCCGACGCGACGCTGGGCGCCTTAGGCCCAGCTGAGCTCCTTCGCAGTACCGAGGTCGCCAATGGATAGCCCGACGCCGGAAGTCATCGACATCCACCGGCTACTTCAGACCATGGTCGAGAAGGGAGCATCCGACCTCCACCTCACCGTCGGTTCCCCTCCGTGCCTCCGCATCAACGGGAGCCTGTACCCGTTGAAGACAAGGCCACTCGAGGGTCCCGAGATCGAGACGCTCATCTACGGGCTCATGAACGAGCGCCAGAAGAAGACCTTCGAAGAGACCAACGAGGTCGACATGAGCTTCCGCTGGAAGGGCGGAGCGCGCTTTCGGTCGAACTTCTTCCGACAGCAGGGTGCCGCAGCCGCAGCCCTTCGGCAGATCCCGACGGAAGTTCGGGCTCTTGCCGATCTTGGGCTCCCGAACTCGGCCAACGACCTCATCGACCGCGCGGGAGGGCTCGTCCTCGTGACGGGTCCCACTGGGTCGGGCAAGTCGACGACGCTCGCCAGCTTCATCGACGGCTACAACGCGAAGAACCGTGGGCACATCATCACCATCGAGGATCCCATCGAGTTCGTTCACCAGCACAAGAAGTGCATCGTGAACCAACGTGAGATCGGCACTGACACAGAGTCTTTTACGACGGCCCTGAAGTACGTATTGCGCCAGGATCCCGACGCCGTCCTGATCGGTGAGGTTCGAGACCGACGCACGATGGAGGCGCTGCTCTCCATCGCCGAGACCGGTCACCTCGCTTTCGCGACTATGCACACGAACAACGCGGTGCAGACGATCCACCGGATCTTGGACTTCTTCCCTGCGGAGCAGCAGGATATGGTCAGGACGCAGGTGTCATTCGTGCTCGAAGGTGTCATCAGTCAGCAGCTCATCCCCCGCGCCGATGGCCGCGGCCGCGCGCTCGCGTGCGAAGTGCTGATCCCGACTCCCGCCATCCGTAACCTCATCCGCGAGAACAAGACCCACCAGATCTACTCGCAGATGCAGGTTGGCCAGACTCGCCACGGCATGCAGACCATGAACCAGTGCCTTGTGAAGTTCGTCGCCGCCAAGACGATCACACGCGAAGATGCCACCCTTGCGTCCTACGACCCTGAAGAGCTGAACACCTTGCTCAACAACGCAGCGGCTCCTGGCTCGGTTGCGCCGCCAGTGCGGAGGTAGACGATGGCGATGTACGCTTGGGAGGGCACCACCAAAGACGGTGCCAGCAAGAAGGGGGTGATGGAGGCCGGCAACGAAGCCGAAGTCCAGGACCGCCTGAAGCAGCTCAACATCGCCCCAGGCAAGGTCGCGAAGAAACGCGGCGAGTTCAAGTTCAAGCTCCCTGGTCTCGGCGGCGGGGTCGACACGAAGACCCTGGTGATCTTCACTCGTCAGCTCGCCACGATGATCGACGCCGGCCTGCCGCTCGTGCAGTGCATGGACATCCTGCAGGGTTCGGAGCCGAACAAGAACTTCAAGGAGGTGCTCATCTCCGTGAAGAACACGATCGAGGGTGGCTCTACGTTCGCGGATTCGCTGAAGAAGCACCCCAAGGTCTTCGACGAGCTCTTCGTCAACCTCGTCGCCGCTGGCGAGATGGGCGGTATTCTCGACACGATCTTGAACCGCCTAGCCGCCTACGTCGAAAAGTCGATGAAGCTCATCGCCAAGGTGAAGGGCGCGATGAAGTACCCGGTGACGGTGCTGATCGTGTCCCTCATCATCACCTACGGCCTTCTGACGAAGGTCATCCCAACCTTCGGCGACATGTTCAAGTCGATGGGTAAGTCCGAGCTGCCGGCCATCACCGAGTTCATGATGGGCGTGTCGGCCAACGCCACGAAGTACATGCCGTACATCCTGTCCGGCGGGGCTGGGCTCATCTTCTTGTTCAAACAGGTCACGGCGAGACCGAAAGGGCGCCTCGCCTGGGACTCCTTCGTCCTAAAGAGTCCAGTCTTCGGCACGCTCGTGAAGAAGACCGCGGTCGCGAAGTTCACGAGAACTCTTGGGACCTTGGTGTCGTCCGGCGTGCCGATCCTCGATTCGCTCGACATCGTGGCCCGCACCGCCGGCAACAAGGTGGTCGAGAACGCAGTCCTCTATGTCCGCGAGAAGATTTCAGAAGGCAAGTCTATCGCTGGCCCCATGCTCGAGACGGGCGTCTTTCCCAAGATGGTCGTGCAGATGATCGGCGTCGGCGAGTCGACAGGCGCGATGGACGTCATGCTCGCCAAGATCGCTGACTTCTACGACGACGAAGTGGACCAGGCTGTCGACGGGATCATGGCCCTCATCGAGCCGCTCATCATGGTCGTCCTCGGCGGCCTGATCGGTAGCGTCATGATCGCCATGTACATGCCGATCTTCCAGATGGGCGACGCCGTCAGCGGCTAAGAGGCGGTCCGTTGCCATACCGTCGCGCTCCGTGGACGATGCTCGCCGCGCCGGCACCGTCCTCGAACATCCTTCGGCCCGGCGACCACGAGCTTTATTCTCAGCTCAAGTGGCTCACCCTCTTCCGGGTCTCGCTGGTAACCGTGCTGCTCGTCGCGACCTTCGGGTTCGGCGTCAGCGAGACCGTTCCCACTGACGACCGCGCCTATCAGCACGTCTACACGATCTGTCTGACCACCTACGTCGTCAGTCTCATCTATATGGCGCTGCTTCGATGGCTGCCGGTCGGCCTGCCTCGCCTCATTGTGGCGTATGTTCAGTTCGCCGGAGACGTCATAACCGCCGCCACGCTGGTGTTGCTGACCGGCGGCACCGCGAGTGCCTTCACGTTCTTCTTCGGCATCGTGATCATTGGCGCCGCCGGCGTCCTCCTCCGACCGGGCGCATTCGTCTTCGCGACGATGAGTGCCGTCTTCATCGTGTGCATTGGGCTCTGGGAGCTAGAGCTCCTGCCCGAGTGGGATGGGCTGCGCGAGTACCGCTTTTCCTTCAGCCCCGAGATCGACGTCCTCATTCGCCCGGACTCCCGAGAGCGTGTGTCTCGAGTCGTCTATGGTGTCTCTGTCAACACACTGGCCTTCTTCGGGGTTGGTTTCCTCGCCTCCTCGCTCTCCGAGAACGCCCGTAGAACCGCGATCGCGGCGTCGGCGCAGGCGCGGACGCTGCTCGACCTGCAGGCGCTCCACGAACACATCGTCAGCTCGGTTCCAACGGCCATCTTGACCTGCGACCTGCGAGGGCGAATCACGCTCGCCAATCCGACGGCTCTGAGGATCCTCGGAGCGCAGCACGCATCAGTGGACCGGGGCGATCTCGCGCTCTTCGACGGTAAGGTCATACAGGACGTCTTCCCCTGGCTTCGGTATCCTATCGAACGCCTCTCTGAAGGGCGGGACGTCATGCGAGACGAGTCGGTCCTCGTCACTAGCCGGCAGCGCACCTACCTTGGCTGGACGCTCTCGCCGCTGCGCGACTCCAACCGCGCGCGCATCGGATACACCTTTCTATTTCAGGACATTACGCGGGTGAGAGAGCTGGAGCACACGATGAGGCGAAGCGAAAAGATGGCTGCGCTTGGCGAGCTGTCGGCCGCCATCGCTCACGAGGTTCGCAATCCGCTCGCAGCCATCTCGGGTTCGGTTCAGATGCTCGAATCGAGCCAATCTGCATCCGACAAGGACCGCCGTCTCATGCGCATCGTTCTGCGTGAGACAGAGCACCTGAACCGTTGGATCACAGACTTCTTGAGCTATGCCCGCCCAGTCGCCGTCGAGCTGCGGCCAATCGAAATCGTGGCCCTGGTCGCAGACATCGTCGAGAGCGCGCGCGCCGATCCAAGCCTCGCCGGCGCCCACATTGCCTTCGAGCGCGTTGATCCGGTCTACATCCGAGCCGACGGCACCCACGTCCGTCAAGTGCTCTGGAACCTCGTCATCAACGCTCAGCAGGCGATCGTCCGAAAGGGGCATGGCCAGGTGACGTTGTCAGTCCACCCGAACATCGCCACGACGCGGCCTGAGGTCACTCTTCGCGTCGAAGACGAAGGTGACGGCATCGCGCCAGAGCACCTCGACCGCATCTTTCAGCCCTTCTTTACGACGAGGGATCGTGGGACGGGCCTCGGCCTCGCAGTCGTCCACCGGATCGTCGAGGAGAACGACGGGCGCATCTCGGTCGACAGTGAGGTCGGGAGGGGGACCGCCTTCTCGATAGTGTTCCCGCTGGCGCTGGAGCCCGCGGCATGACTACTAAGGGCGCCGCGATCATCCTGACGGCGCTCCTTGGTTCCTGTGCGCACGTAGTCCTCCCGGACGTCCCAACGTTGCCCCGTCGCGGGTCCCATGTCGCCCTCTCGGGGGCCGCCCGTCGCTCACGCGAGCGCCCGACATCGCGCCTTGCGCCTCGGAACCCCCGCACCAGCCGCAGGGAAGGCGCTCTGTAGCGGCCTTTAGGCGCTCGTGGACCCGCTTCGATGGAACATACCGGCGTGCCTCGACGAGATCGCATGGCGACAACTTGGCGCATCCGCACTCGGCGAGCCACTTCTCATCGCGGAGTTCGGAGACGTTGACGCGCCGCTTACTGTCTTGGTCATCTCCATGGTTCACCGAGACGAGATGATGCCACTCCACGCGACGCCGGACTCCGCGAGGCGTCTGACAGGAACCTCGGCCACGTTCCGCCTGCGGTTCGCCGTACGACCACCATCGAGAATTGGAACAGGCGGGCCCGTCGAGGTGCGATCCGCGTCATGCGCCGAAGCTGGCTCAGGCCTTCGTGATCGATGCCGGGGGCATCGGCTGAAGGGCTGATGCGCCTGACGCATCTAAGGCGCCTTCACCTGCGCGTCCGTCAACTTGGAAACCAGAGCGCGTCGCGTTCGAGTAACGCTTGGGCGGCGCTGAGAACACCACTGTAGACCTGCTCGGGTGACGCACCGCGTCCGCGGGCGATCCCGTCAGCGATCGCGCGCAGCGTGCGAGTGCCGTCGCACGCCGCCAACACCTGTGCCGTGGCAGGGTCAACCTGCATCCGCACACGAAGGCCCCGCCGAACGATGAGCTCGAGATTCGATGTGAGCCAGCCGCTACCGCGGGTGGCGCCGGTGGTGTGGAGCTCGACGTCGGGGGACGCTCGGAAGGCCGTGTCGAGGAGGCTGTCCCCTGTCGCTGTCTGCATCGCGTCCCGGTAGGCGATACCGCGCAGAATCGCGGAGCCACCGCCGGCGTCGACCTCTTCCGCCTCCGAGGAGCGGAACCAGTTGCGACCCGAGCGGCGCCGTAGCGTGACCACGCCTGCGCCGATCCCGGTCACACTCTGGCCGTCGAACCAAGACAGCCAGTCTTCGACGCGTGCTGCGTAGCTCTGGGGGGTGTGGACCTCGAGCTCTTTGATGAACTTCTCGGCGTGTCCGGCCGGACTTTGGAGGCGCGTGCGCATGACCCACACGTCACAGCCAGCGCCGTCGAACCACTCCGACAGCCGATCTCCAAAGTCCACACCCTCATACTCGAGCCACTGGAGCGTGAACTGGCCAATGCCGCCCTCGGCGATCGCGGACGGCAGCTCGCGTGCGACCCGCCGGACGAAGCTCTCGCCCGCCATCCCGCCGTCGCGGTACGCGAGGCCACCTTCGGGCGTAATGACGTGCGGGGCGTTCATCGTGACGAGGTCGAAGGTCTGTCCGGCGACGGGGGCCAGCATGTCCCCTGCGAAGGCCGTCACGTTGTTGCAGCCGTTCAGGAGCGCGTTGAAGCGCGTGTAGCAGATCGAACGTTCGAGGAGGTCGGTGGCCACGACCTGACTGCAATGCGTCGCCCGTACGAGCGCGGTGGCGCCGCAGCCGGTCCCGAGATCGAGGGCTCGGGCGAAAGGACGATGTGGGACGGCGTCGAGAAGACCAGCCGTCGTCGTCGCGACACCCATGACGTAGTCGCTGGGGCGAGCGACCCCCTCGTCCACTCGGTCGTAAGCCACCAGAACCCCGCGTTGCGGAGCGAGGCAGATTGGAGCGTAGAGGCGACCATCTGCGCCACGAGCGAGGAGGCCACCGTCAATCCACTCGGAGATCGACATGGGGGCGAGGGCGCGTCGCACGGCGTCTTCGGACGCGGTCACCCCGAAGGCATACAGGCGCAGAAACACGTCGAGCGGACGCTCTTCCGACAGCACGTGCACGAAGCGAGGCGTGGTTGAGGCCTCGACCGGGACGAGCTCGACCTTCGGCGCCAGGTAATCTCGGATGATGTCTTCGGAATACTCGACCCCGGCGAGAACGTCAGCGACACGCGCGACGAAGGCCGGGTCGAGGTAGAGCGGGGCGTGGCGGGGTCTATTCATGGTCAGCCTTCGATGTCAGCGGTCCCTAGGTGGGCCAGGGCCTTCTTCAGCTTCTCTTTGACGCGGACTTCGAGCTGCCGGGCGCGTTCGCGGCTGATCCCGAACTTCTCTCCGATGTCGGAGAGGCTCTCCGGTTCGTCTGCAAGGAGCCGGTGCTCAAGGATGTATCGGCCGCGGTCGTCGAGGTCGTTGAGGGTCGCTTTGATCGCGGCCTGAACCGTGAGGCGCATGTCCTCTGTGGCGAGCTCGTCCTCGGCGCTAGGCGCTTTCGAAGGCAGGCGCATGACGTGAGTGGTGGCGCTGTCGTCGCCTACGGCGGCGTCGAGTGAGAAGTCGCGACGGGCGAGCATCAGGTCCTCGCGGGCGTCGTTTGCGGCCGGCCGATCACCGGCCTCCGCGGCCAGCAGGTAGTGGCTCTCCTCCGAGTCGGCGTCGCCACCGAGGGCGAGCGCCGTTCCCGGCTGTGCGTTGCCATCCTCGTTGCCTTGCATCGCGCGCCGCTTGCCGAAGAGGGCCTTTCGCCGCGCCGACACGGGCACCATCGACCAGTTCTTGATCACGTAGTTCTGGATGTACGCCTTGATCCACCACACCGCATAGGAGATGAGACGATAGCCGCGGTCCGGGTCGAACTTCGACACCGCGTGCATCAACCCGATGTTGCCTTCTTGAATCAAGTCGGTGACGCGGATGTTGTAGTTCTTGTATTCAAACGCGATCTTGACGACGAAGCGGAGGTTCGAGGCCACGAGCTTCTTGGCGGCGTCGATGTCGCCTTCATCCTTGAGGCGGCGCGCGAGCTCGCGCTCTTCATCGCGGGTCAGCAAGGGCACTCTCCCGACTTCCAGCATGTACTGGTCGAGCGAGTGATGGACGACAGGTAGGTTGCTCGACATGGGCCCCCGTGCGCTCCGCCTATCCCGAAGGGCGGCCGTGCACCGAACGAAAGACGGGCCGGACGGCGGGGCAGCTGAGTCAGGATCGACGTCCTGAACGGTCTTGAGCGAAAGCGCGCTTGACAGCCAGGCCGCGAGGGGTTTAGCAGTACGTCCCTTTTAAGGCAACACCGGCGTTCCCCGGTGCCGCCGAAGACAGAAGAGGTTACTCGTGGTGAACGCGCTCTTTCTCGACCAACGGCTCCATGAGCGAGGTCTTCGCGACAAGCACATCACCAGGGATGAGCTCGAAGGCAACTCGGCAGCGCTCCCGGACCGCACCGACAACCTCGTCGAGTTCGACGCGGCCGGCAATCCGACCAACCTGCCGCGCCGAAAGCTCAAGTCGCTCCCGGTGAAGCCGGGCGAACCGGAGTCCGAGAACGGCGATGGCAGCGCCACGGGCGACATGTTGTCCGACGCGTGGGACGACGGTCCGGACGCCTGATGAGCGATCATGCCCAGACGGCGTCGAACCTCGACGCGCTAATCGGCGGCTTCGCGGCGTCGGGCATGATGGCGCTCGGGGCCATCCCCGACCCGGACACGCAGCAGACCTACGTGAGCTTGCCAGTCGCCAAACACTCGATCGACATGCTCTTGATGCTTCGGGACAAGACCCGGGGCAACTTGAGCGAGACCGAATCGCGCAGCCTCGACAGCATCATTGCTCGTCTCGAGCTGCGCTTCGCGGAGACCGCGCGGGGCTGACGTGCGGCCGCGCTGCTACCGAATTCGAGCAGCGTCGTATACGGCCAAGAACCGACGCGTCGCATCTGCGACCGAATCACCCCACGCGACCACCCCGTCGTCGTGCCCTGCCATGGCGAGCACATTCGGAAGCTGCCACGGCTTACGTCGACTCGCGGCGACAAGCACACGCGCAGCGGTCGCCATCTCAGGGGTGCCGTAAGTGACCTCTTTCGGCACATGCGGTGCACCGTTCGCCAAAAGCCACAGCCACGTCTGCCGCTCGTGACCATGCACGACGGCGCGCACTGCCAAATCGGCGTCGTAGATGGACGCATGGGTGAGCGACTCGCTCGACGGGTCGACCGGCCCTTCGGCCCACACCCGGTTCTTGTTGTGGTCGTACCGCACGACCGTGACGTAGTCGTCGGTGGTGGTTTCGCGCTTCTCGCCCGTCTGAGTCCCGCTGACTAAAAACGCGCGCCGGCCCGCCGGCGACGCCCAGGGACCCACCCGAGCGCTCACGTTGCCGTAACACGCGTCATAGCGTCGCCGGTCGCAGCCGATGGCCTCGCGGACGAAGAGCTCGCTGCGATAACGAATGAGGTCGGCTACGGCTTGGTCGCGAGAGCCCGCCGAGTCGCGGCGCTCGAAGCTGTATTTCGTCACGCCATCTTTGGGCCCTTGGGTCACGGTCTGGCCTCCAGCGGCGGAGCCTACCTCTGCCTCGCCTCCCGTGTCACTGCCGGCGATGGTGTCACTGCCGGCGATGGTGTCACTGCCGGCGATCGGGTGGCGCTTGGTGCCGACGTCTCCATGTCGCTGTCGCGTCTCCATGTCGCTGTCGGGTTGTGCGTCGCTCGTTACGACCCATGCGCGTGAGGCGCGCTGCACTCCAGGCTCACGACCCCTACCGACCGGAGCGTCACGCCGGTCTCGAGTGGCGGCGTCTCCGTGACCCACAGGTCTGCGTCCACGTCAGAGATCTCGTAACAGCTGTGGCCCTCGTGCTCGGGGGGCGCCGGGACGGTCCGCACATGTCGCCACGTCTTCCGGAAGACCCGGCGCTCACCGCCAGCCACGTAGGCGTCCACGCGCGCCTTCCCGTCGTGGTAGGCCATGGCGAGGTCGCTCAAGAGCGCCCAGTCGATCGCCTCGGGCGGGTGCCGCGTCACGGTCGCTTCGAGCTCGGAACGCCAAGGCGCCTCAGCACCACCCGTGCGTTCGCCCGAAGCGGTCAACGTCAGCGAGTCCCCGAGGGCGAGCAGGTCCTTCGGGCACGACGGGCAGGCGAAGCGGTGGCCCCCACTCGACCCGGCGACGAGAACGATGCCGATGGACGTGCGGCCGGACTCGGCGGTCGCCATCAGCTCTATCCGCTCGGCCTCGCCCGGATGGAGGACCGTGAAGACGGCCGGCACCGAGCGCTCGAGCCACGCTACGACCGCGCCCTCCGGGAACCCGGCGCGTTCGGTCAAGGCGCCGCCATCGCCGCCGAAGCCCCAGTTCTCTTCGGTGAGGTCGGCAGCCCTCCCGGAACCGACCCACACCGCAGTCTCACCCGTCGTGAAGCGACCAATGAGTGAGTACAGCTCGGCCTCGGCCTCGGCGATGGCGCTCTCTCCGAAGGCTGTCACGGCGGGGACGGCGGGCGCGTCAGCCGTAGTCGACGCCGCCGATTCGCACCCGAGCCCGACTAGCCATGCCATACCCAGCGCTGCACCGCGCGCCGCGATCTCGAAGCGTAAACCGCGACCTTGCTCTCGTCGTGCCATGTCACCCTCCAGACTTGCGCCGTGGAGGTTACCGGACCGCGCTCCCTCCCTTCCACGGAAAGCGCAGCGCCGACCTTACGACTTCGTTGATCGCTGTCGTTGAGGTGGCGAGGACAACGGCGCGCCCGACGCGGTCCCAGCCTGTCACTTCGAGGGAACTTCCGAACACCTGCGTTGACACGGGGGGGCCCCGGCCTATGTTTGGCCTCGTCCAGCCGGACCGACCTCAAACCGGGGAGATCACCAATGAAATTCGATAAATACACTGCAAGCGCCCAAGAGGCCGTCCAGGCTGCCAACCGCCTCGCCACCGAGCGCGGTCACCAATATCTCGAACCCGCACACCTCCTCGTCACGCTCCTCGAGAGCGAAGACGGCACCGTCACAAGCATCTTGAACAAGTCGGACGTGGACGCCGCCAAGGTGCTCACTCGCGCCAAGACGGTCGTCTCGAGCTTTCCGGGCGTGTCGGGGACCGGCAAGGACGTCTATGCGTCCGCGTCGTTTCAGCAGCTCTACGGGTCCGCCGAGAAGATGGCCAAGGCCTTTGCGGACGACTTCATCACGACCGAGCACTTGCTCCTGGCTTTCTTCGACGTGAAAGACGACCCCGCACGCCGGGTCCTCGATGAGGCGAAGCTCGACAAGGCCAAGCTCCAGCGTGTCATTCAGGATCTGCGCGGCGGACGCAAGGCCGACTCGGCCTCGGCCGAGCAGCAGTACCGCGCCCTCGAGAAGTACACGCGTGACCTCACGGCGCTGGCCCGCCAAGGCAAGCTCGACCCGGTCATCGGGCGCGACGAAGAGATCCGGCGCGTGATTCAGGTCCTGAACCGTCGCCAGAAGAACAACCCGGTGCTCATCGGCGAGCCGGGCGTTGGCAAGACTGCGGTGGTCGAGGGCCTCGCCCAGCGCATCGTCGCCGGGGACGTGCCCGACAACCTCCGACGAAAGCGCGTCGCGACGCTCGACCTTGGCGCCATGATCGCCGGCGCCAAGTTCCGCGGCGAGTTCGAAGAGCGCCTGAAGGGTGTGCTGAAGGAGATTCAGTCGGCCGATGGGGACATCATCCTCTTCATCGACGAGCTCCACACCCTCGTCGGCGCGGGCGCGGCCGAAGGCGCGATGGACGCCTCGAACATGCTCAAGCCGGCGCTGGCGCGAGGCGAGCTGCACTGCGTCGGTGCGACGACGCTGAACGAATATCGGAAGTACATCGAGAAGGATGCGGCCCTCGAGCGGCGCTTTCAGCCCGTCTTGGTCGAGGAGCCTACGGTCAAGGACACCATCACCATCCTGCGCGGCCTGCGTGACAAGTACGAGATTCACCACGGCGTGCGCATCCAGGACAGCGCCATCGTCGCGGCGGCTACCTTGGCCGATCGCTACATCAACGACCGCTTCCTGCCGGACAAGGCCATCGACCTGGTCGACGAGGCGTCGAGCCGTCTCCGCACCGAGATCAGCAGCAAGCCGACTGCCATCGACCAGCTCGACCGGAGGGTCATGACGCTCGAAATCGAGCGGCAGGCGCTGAAGAAGGAGACCGACGAGCGGTCGGTGGGCCGCCTCGTGGTGCTCGAGCGCGAGATCGCGGAGCTGCGCGAGCAGGTGACGCGCCTCGAAGGCCAATGGCGCCATGAGCGCGAACTCATTGCGGAAGTCCGTGGCGTGAAGGAGAAGGTCGAGCGCATGCGTCACGACCTCGAAGACGCGCAGCGGCGCGGCGACCTCGAGAAGGCGGCGCGCCTGCGCTTTGGCGAGCTGCCCGCCTTGCTCAAGGAGCAGGAGGGTCGTGAGGTCAGGCTGAAGGACCTGACCCAAGGCTCGCGCATGCTGAAAGAGGAGGTGACCGAAGAGGACATCGCCCAGGTCGTGGCGCAGTGGACTGGTGTACCGGTGAGCAAGATGCTCGAAGGCGAGAACAAGAAGCTGCTCGATATGGAGAAGCGGCTCGCGGAGCGGGTCGTGAACCAGGCGCTGGCGCTGAAGGGGGTCGCGAGCGCGGTGCGCCGGGCCCGCTCGGGCCTCCAGGACCCCGACCGTCCCATCGGCTCCTTCCTCTTCGTCGGCCCGACCGGCGTCGGCAAGACTGAGCTGGTGCGCGCCCTGGCGGCATTCCTCTTCAACGATGACACGGCGATGATCCGCCTCGACATGAGCGAGTACATGGAGAAGCATTCCGTGGCCCGCCTCATTGGCTCGCCGCCGGGCTACATCGGCCACGACGAGGTCGGTCAGCTCACGGAAGCGGTGCGTCGCCGGCCGTACAGCGTGATCCTCCTTGACGAGGTCGAGAAGGCCCACGCCGACGTCTTCAACGTGCTCCTGCAAGTCCTCGACGACGGGCGCCTGACGGACAGCAAGGGGCGCACGGTCGACTTCAAGAACACGATCTTCGTGATGACGTCGAACCTCGGCAGCCGCGCCATCTTGGAGCTCGGCGACAGCGACCCGAACCTCGTGCGTCTGCAGGTCATGGGCGAAGTCCAGAAGCACTTCCGACCGGAGTTCCTGAACCGCATCGACGACGTCATCGTCTTCAACCACCTGCGCCGGCAGGACATGGCGGCCATCGTCGACATCCAGTTCAGCAAGATCCGCCGCCGCCTGGCCGAGCAGGAGATCGTACTCTCACTCTCAGACGAGGCCCGCACCTTCCTCGCCAACGAAGGCTACGACCCCGACTACGGCGCCCGCCCGCTCAAGCGCACGATGCAGCGCCTCGTCCTCGACCCCCTCTCGGAGCGGCTCCTCGGCGGCGACCTGAAGAAGGGCGACGAGGTCACGGTCATCGTGAAGGGCGGGGCTATCGACTTTCGGGCGGGGTGAGCGGGT
>CANMLD010000011.1 GCA_947498315.1 Pseudomonadota bacterium
TCACCCGTGCGCGACGGTGGGCTCACCCGTGCGCGACGGTGGGCTCACCCGTGCGCGACGGTGGGCTCACCCGTGCGCGACGGTGGGCGTTGCGACCGGGGCAGGATGACAACCGCGTCGGTCCTGACTAGGCTCCCGCGCATGCTCATCATTGGCACGGCTGGACACATCGACCACGGCAAGACCTCGCTGGTGCGCGCCCTCACCGGGCTCGAGACCGATCGACTGAAAGAAGAACAGGCTCGCGGGATCTCAATAGAGCTCGGCTTCGCTTGGATGGACGTCGGCGGGCTGCGGTGCGGCATCGTCGACGTACCTGGCCATGAGCGCTTCATCCGTCAGATGATCGCAGGTGCCACCGGAATCGACCTGGTCATGCTCGTCATCGCTGCCGACGAAGGGGTGATGCAGCAAACGAGAGAGCACCTCGACGTGTGCCGGCTCCTCGGCATCACGAGCGGCTTCGTCGTGCTTTCCAAAGTCGACCTCGTCGATTCCGAGTGGCTCGAGCTAGTCAAATCGGACGTGGCCACGTTCGTCCAAGGGAGCTTCCTCGAAGGCGCCCCAGTAATCGAATGCACGTTGCTCCCTGGGGCTACCGGTGGAGCGGCTCAGGCAACGGACGCCATCAGGCGCGAGATAGAACGGCAAGCATCCGCCGCCGGCGAGCGGCGCGAATTGGCCGCTGCCCTGCCCTTCCGGCTGCCAATAGACCGCGTCTTCACCATGCGCGGCTTCGGCACCGTCGTTACCGGAACCGTGGCTTCGGGCAGCCTCGATGTCGGCGACGCCGTGACCCTTCAGCCGAGCGGCGCTGTCGCGAAGGTCCGCGGGATCGAGAGCCACGGCGACGCGCTCGACCTCGCGGCGAGTGGGCGCAGGGCTGCGGTCAACCTCCAAGGCCTCGACCGCGACTCGGTCGACCGGGGTGAGGTGCTGGCGCGACCTGGAACGTTCACGCCTTCGCACCTCCTCGATGTCGAGCTGCACCTCCTCGCGCACGCGGGAAAGATATTGGAGACGAGCGCCAAGGCCCTCGTCCACCTCGGCACCACGCAAGTGACGGGGACGATCATCCTGCTCGGCGCCGACGCGATGGAACCTGGGGAGACGTGCCCGGCTCAATTGCGCCTCGACCGTCCCGTCGTTGCCATGGGCGGTGACCGGGTCGTTCTGCGCGGGTTCGAGCAGTTGGCCCATTACGGAACCACCTTCGGCGGAGCGACGGTGCGGCACCCCACGCCGCTCAAACACAAGGCAGGTGACTCCGACGTCCTCGCGGCAATTCGGACGCTGGCCAGCGATGACACGAACGCGAAGCTCCGCATAGCTGCACGCGACGGCGGCCTTGTCGGATACGACGAGCGCCAGTTCACTCAAGTCCTCGGCATCCCCGCCAGCGAGATCACGGCGGGACTGACCGCATTGACCGCAGCCAGGCAGTTGTTCCGAGTGCCGGACGGGGGCGTCGATCGCTTCGTCCACGCTAGTCACTTCGACGCCTTGTGTGAGAGAGCGATGGTTCTGGTCGCGGCCTATCACGAGCGCTCGCCGCACAGACCGGGCATGCCCCTCGGCGAGCTGCGGTCGCAATTGCGCCATGACCTCTCACCCCGTCTCTTCTCAGAGATCCTCTCGGCCCTCGAGACCCGAGGAGGCGTCACTGCCGAGCAGCGGTGGGTACGACGCGCGGCGTTCACGCCACGGCTCAGCGCCGCCATGGCGTCCGCGCGCGAACGCGGGCTCGCACTGCTCCGCGCTGCAGGGCTCGTGACGCCGTCGCTGAGTGAGCTGAACGACCAGCTCCGCGGCTCCACGTCAACTCCGACGGCTCAGGAGGTCGCGGAGGTCGTGGAGCTGCTCGTGGAGGAGGGCGTCGTGGTCAAAGTCGAAGGGCTCATCTTTCACAAAGCGGCCATCGACGGGCTCGTCAGTGCCGTCCGGACGTGGTTCGACAGTCACGAGACCCTTAGCACCTCCGAGTTCAAGAATCTTACCGGGGCATCCCGTAAGTATTCGGTACCACTGGCGGAATACCTCGACTCCCTGAAGCTGACGGCGCGATACGGCGACGTTCGAAAGCGTCGGTGAACCGTCCTGACGTCCCCTTGCTCGTCGAGACGTGTCAGACCGTCGAGACGCGTCAGACCGTCGAGACGTGTCAGACCGTCGAGACGTGTCAGACCGTCGAGGGGTGTCAGACCGTCGAGACGTGTCAGACCGTCGAGACGTGTCAGACCGTCGGGGGGTGTCAGACCGTCGGGGGGTGTCAGACCGTCGAGACGTGTCAGACCGTCGAGACGCGTCAGACCGTCGAGACGTGTCAGACCGTCGAGACGTGTCAGACCGTCGGGGGGTGTCAGACCGTCGAGACGCGTCAGACCGTCGAGACGTGTCAGGTGCTCGGAATAGGTTGCGGGACCCTCGCGGACTGGTACTTTCGCGCGCCGTGATGAGCGCCCACCCGAAACGCCGACTGTTGATCGCGGGCCTCCTCCTCGCCGGATTCGGCGCGGCGGCGGCGGCGGTCGTCTTAAGGCCGGCCCAGGGCCTGAAGCTCGAGCACAAGAACCGCCCAGACGCACCTCCCGTCATTGACCGGAAGGTCCAGATAGAGGTCGAATCTCTCACTGAGAACGACCCCTTCTACCGTCTCGAAGAGAATCTGGAGCTCGAGTGGACCGGCTGGCTCTACTTGCCGCGCACGGGCAACTATCGCTTCGAGATCGAGAGTGATGACGGCAGCAGCCTCTACTTTGGCGACGTTCGGCTGGTGGACAACAGCGGCAAACACCCTCGCCGCACCCGGGGGGAGGACGTCTTCGTCGAACGCGGGTGGATCCCAATCCGGATCGAGTACGAAAACGCCAACGGGGGCGGCTACTTCGACCTCCGATGGCGTCTCCCGTCGGGGTACAATACCGTCGGTCGTCTCCCGCGCGCGTACCTACGCCCCGACCGGCCAACGAGCCCCGGCCTGCTCGAACGCGCGCTCCCCGCCCTCTCTTTCATTTGCTTTGGCATCGCGTTGCTTGCGGTCTTCCGCGAGCGCGTCCGCTCGCTCATCGCTCGTCTTCGGGCTCCGGAACATCGAGCGACGGTCCTCGCCGGTGCTGGCGTGTTCTTGCTCGCGCTCGGCGTGCGGGCCGCGACGGTCGGCGCACAGAGCGAGACGTGCGACGAGTGGGCCTATGTCGGTGCGGGTGACGTTTACTACCGAAACGTCGCTGCGCTTCAGTTCGATGCAGAGCAGTGGCGGATAAACCGCGAGCATCCGCCTGTCGGAAAGCTCATCTACGGCGTCGCTCAAGCGGCATTTGGTGGCGGTCCAACGCCGGCCCGGCTGGCTTCGGCGCTCCTCGGCAGCCTCACGGTTCTGCTCGTGTTCGCGCTAGGACGGCGCCTCAGCGGGGTTGGAACGGCGACGATCGCGGGCCTCGTGGCTGCGCTGCTGCCACCGGCCATCGCCCATTCGAACATCGGTACCCTCGAAGCCCCTCTCGCGTTCTTCTACACCGCGTCCATCGCGTGCTACTTACGCGGCCTCGAGGACGACGAGGAAGCCTCGGGCTTTCAGGCCCTCGCTTGGCTTTGTGCCGGGCTCGCCGTCGGAACGAAGTTCACTGCAGGGCTCCTCATCCCCTTCTTCTACGTAGGCTGGGTCATCTGGCACCGGCGCAGCGCCCGGATGACGGGGACCGTGCCGATGCCGTGGGGAATGTACGTTGGCCCCGTCCTCGCCGCGCTCCCCGTCATCTTGCTTTGGCCTTGGCTATGGGAGAAGACCTTAGAGCACCTCCTCGAGACCGTCGGCCACTGGAAGAACCGGCCTGGCCCCGAGCTCTTCCTCGGCGAGCTCGTGACCGATCGACCGAAGTCCTACTTCCTCGTCTGGTTCCTGGCGGCGGTGCCACTGTCGGTTCTGCTGACGTCGGTGCTGGGCTTCGCTCGCGCCATCAGGGCCACTGATCGGCGTTGGTACATCATCCTCGTTTGGCAGCTCCTCCCCTTCGCCTGGTCTTTCGTGACCCTGCGCCAGGGCGGCTATCGCTACGTCTACCCCGCGTTCTTCCCGCTCGCGCTCCTGGCCGGATTTGGCGCGGACTGGCTGGCGGGTCGGCTCCTCCCGCTGCTCGGCACCGTCAGGGAGGCCATTCGCGCTCGCGTCGCACTCTGGGTGGTCGGGGCGGTCGTCGTCTCGGGGGCTGCGCTCGGGGCACTACGGACCGCCCCCTACTTCCACTACTACTTCAACGAGGCCCTCGGTGGCACCCGCGGCGTCTACGACAAGCAGCTCTTCGACATCGGGTTTTGGGCGGAAGGCATTGACCCGGCGGTCGCGTGGCTCAACGCCAACGCACCTGCCGGAGCTACCGTTGGGCTCGCAGGCGCCGTTGACCACACGGCCTTCGGCCTGAGGCCCGATCTGCGTCGTTGCCTGGAAGCGAGGTCCGGCTGCAGCCCATCACGTGACTACGTTATTCGCGACACCCTCCGTGTCGGAAGCGAAGGGCTCCTTGGCTACGAGCAGGTCTTCGCCGTTCGCACGATGGGAGCACCGCTCTTGGCGGTCTACGAGAGGAAGCCGGCGCCGGGCGCGAACGACGCCGGGAGGGAGGGCAGCCGTTCGACGCCAACCGAGGCAGGGCCCCCGCCTGCAACGTCGGCTTCGCGCGTCCCGCCACGGCGCGAGGTGCGGAGCTTCGCGTTTCGCCGGCCCTTCGACTTCATGATGGAGAGGCCGCGTCTCGGCACTCGTCGGTTGCCCATCGAGCTCGAGATCGTCTTCGCGCGCGAGGCGCCGGTGGCAGGGGAAGACGATATCCCGTTAGGTGGGCCGACCCTAGATGAGCCGACCCTAGATGAGCCGGCCCTAGATGAGCCGGCCCTAGATGGGCCGACCGGCATCCCGCTCGATTCGTTGGAGATTCCGCTCCGTGAGCCGTGATGGACGCGGCCTCCTACAACGTTACCGAGAACGTTACCGAGAACGTTACCTAGCCTCTCGCGAGAGCACGAAGTCCGACTTTCCGCCCGTCTTTTCAATCAGCCGCACCGGCCCGATGACGGCCTCACGATCGACCGCCTTGACCATGTCATAGACCGTGAGCGCGGCGACAGTAACTGCCGTGAGCGCTTCCATTTCGACACCGGTGGCGCCATGGCAGCGGACGGCAGCCTCGATGCGAGCGCCGTTGTCGTCGAGCGCGACGTCGACGTCGACCTTCGTGAGCGCGAGGGGGTGGCACAGCGGGATGAGGTCTGAGGTCCTCTTCGCCGCCTGAATACCGGCGATACGAGCCACGCCGAGCACGTCGCCCTTCTTCATCGCCGACTCGCCAATGAGGCGTCGGGTCTCGGGCAGGAGCGAGACGAACGCCTCGGCCCGAGCCGTACGAACGGTCGGGACCTTGTCCGACACGTCCACCATCCGCGCCGCCCCGTCTGCGGTGACGTGGCTGAGGGCGAGAGGCGGGACCGGTACGGAGCTCATTTGCAGTCGCCGAGGATGGAGCGGTGGAGCTCTGTCGCCTTCGAAATCGGGGACAAGACTGCAAAATCAAGGCACTTGTCGCTGTTGAAGTCGTGAAGGACGTAGTCCGTGACGCCCGGAGCGATGGGGACGATGGTGGGGTTCTCGAGTTGGAGCGGGTGCCCGGCGTCATCGAGGAGTCCTGTCCCGAGGTAGGCGAGGAGCTCGCTCTTGGCTTTGTCGAGAACGACGATGTCGAAGACGCCGTCCCCGTTGAAGTCGACGATGCGGGGACGGCTGATTCCAGTGGAGGCCGGGATCTGAAAGGTGGGCGTCCAGATAACCGTCCCGACTTTGCCCACGGGTCCGGGGAGGGCCTCGCCGTAGGCGATGGTCAGCAGGCCAGTGCCACAGGTCGCGACCACCTCGGGCAACAGGTCGCCGTTGATGTCTTTGATGTCGACGCCCGTCACGTCGGTGCAGAGTCCGAAGGTCCGGGGCGGGATGTCGAGGGCGCAGGTGTTCTTGTTCCGCTCGAAGATGCGGATGGACGAACCTAGGACGACGACCACATCCTCGAAGGGGTCTGACTTCTCGAGGTTGGCCGGGAGCGGATTCGCCGCGTAGCTTTGACCAACTCGCGTCACGAAGAGGTCGCGGACGCCAGTCCCTGGCTCGAACTTGATCGGGCTGGCCATGTCGAAGCCGCCGCTACCATTTCCTGCGGCGACTCGTACGAGTGGGAAGAGGTCCTCGCCCTCTTGCTCAAAGGCGAGGACGACGAGGTCCGTCACGGTGTCAGTGCCGCAGCTCCACGCGTCCATCGCGATCGGATCGGAGCCAATCTCGTAGCCCGTATCGATCCACGACCCGGGGAAGAGCTCATCGTTCTGGAGGCATGGGTTCAGTGTGGCGAACTCACTCTGCGAGAGGACCGTCGAAGAGGCATTGCCCTTGGCGAGATTGAGCGCGTGCAATGGACAGGCGTCGAGGATGGTCTGATCACCCGCCGGCGCCACGTAGGCGGTCTCTGTCGTCAGGACCAGATCCACTTCGTTGCCGAAGTCGAATCGGCCGGTCGCGACGTCCGAGACATCCCCCTGAAGACCATTGTAGTACTCGCCGCAGTCCTCTCCGACGCAGTGGGCCGAGTACGGGCGCAGCTCGCTGGTCTCACCGAGCGCCTCCGGAAAGTTGGGAGCCTGAGTCGAGGAGAGGTAAGGGAAGAACGGAATACGGGGCTCGACGGAGTCCGTGTCTGGGCAAGGACCACCCGTGGGGGTGGTCTCGCCTATCATGACGAGGTCGGGACGTTTGTCGCCGGACAGGTCGGCGAGCACGAAGTGAGACGGCGTAACTCGCTCTTCGGGCGTGCCCTCCCAGAAGTCCGGGACGCCGTCGTCCGGAGCACAAACGGAGGACTGAGCCGACTGGTCACAGCTATCGAGCGCGCCGAAAGGCTGGACCGGGATAGGCGTCGGCAAATGGCGAGGGCCTAGAAACGTGCCGTCGGGGCCGTAGCTCGGGGAGAGCGAGTCCTCCTGACTTGCGCCCATGATGACGCCGACTCGACCGTCAGTGCCGAGCACCACGGCGTCGACCTCAGTGTCTTTGTCCATGAACGCGGTCAGAAGCTGCACTGGGGTGAGTCCGAGCCCGGTGAGTCGCGGGCTCTCGAAGTTCGTGCCGAAGGGGCCCGTGATGGTCGTGGGGACGGGCAGGACAGCGGTCGACATGAAGCTCCACAGCGTCCCTGTCTGTTGATTGGCCACCAAGAGGTCGGGCCAGTCATTACCAGACACCTTGGGTCCTCCCATGTCGACGTTGGCGATCTCGGAGGGTGTGCCTTCGACGCAGATCGCACGGCGCACGGTCGTCGTGACACCGCCGCTGAACTCGTTCTTGAAGTCGTATCCGCCGGTTCCAAAGACTTGCCAGATCTGGCCGGCGTCGCGGAGGACGAGGAGGAGATCTTCGAAGTTGTCGCCCTGATTGAGCCTCGTCGGCAGAATTTGGACGACGGGCGAGGGTAGAATCGCGCCGCCCCACGTGAAGCCGAGCACCAGCTTGCCGAAGCCGTCGTGCCGGTACACCGACACTTCGATGCTGCCGCCTTCCCGGCTGACGACGACATCCCTGGCGTTCGCGCTGTCGTCGATGATGGGCGCGAGCACGATGGAGTTCACATGGCCGATACCGGTGAACGTGACCGCGTCGTTGAAGCACTTCCCCGGCGTATCGGTAGTCGCAAGCTCGCCGTTCGGAAGCGTCGGGACCGGTCGATAGTCGCATCGGTCCATGTCGATGGCCCCCGTCTTTCCTGACCACTTCACGACGCCCGACGAGCGGATGAGATGGCCGACCGCGTGAAAATCCGACTTCGTGCCAAAGACGATGTCTTCGAGAGAGTCGTTGTCCGCCGGCCCTGCTTCTGGGTCGGGAGCAAAGGTGTCGAAGGTCAACGCCGAGACGGGAACGGGGATGTCCAGGCTCTGCACGAGGCCCCAGCCCGGTTTGCACACCCAAGGTAGGTACTCACCGCTGAAGTCCGGGCCCGCTTTGCTGAGATCCGGCGTGCAGACACCACCGCTCGGGTGGTCTTCCGTCACATGAACGAAGGCCCGAACGAGGCCGGTCCCATCAAGGCCTGGACCGACGACCACGAGGTCGACGTCGTCGTCGACGAGCGGGTTGAGCTGGGTTGGGATGACGAAGTTGACGGCCCCGTCAGGGATCTCGAGCTGAACGGCAGCCAAGAGCGCTCCGTCGTCGTTCTCGAAGTAGACGACACCCTTGTTCGTCGTGCCCAGCACGTCCGTATCGCCGTCACCGTCGAAGTCGACGACGGAGATTCGGGAGACCGGGTCTGTAGGCTTCTCGAGCTGCGGTGCGACGAACTGAAGCTGGGTGATGATGTGAGGTGAAAACGTCTCCGTGAAACACGGGTTGCCGTTCGCGTCGCAGGCAGGATCGGTGTCTGGCGATACGAGTGACGTTCGGCAGGTGTTACCGTGCAGGTCAGTCGACTCGACAGCGAGGGGCCAGGGCCCGGTGGGGCGTTTGGCGACGTCGATGGTGGTCTCGAAGACGCCAGCAAAGACCCCTTCAGGCGGGATCTCGAAGGTGTGGACCGTCTCGTCGGTGGTCGCGTCGATGATGCGGAGCGAGGCGATGCTGGAGTGGTCGAGGGCTTCGAGCTTTACGGGGAGGTCACCCACGTAGGGCTGCCCGTACGTGTCGGCGATGATGGTCGGCGCCATCCGCACGACGAACGGACAATGCCGGTCGACCTTGAGCTGATGGCGTACTTCGCACTGAATCTGCTGCTGAGTCCCCTCCGGATAACCCTGGGGCACGGTGGGGAGCCCCGCGATACGAACACACACGTCGAGAGGCCCTTCGTAAGGCACCGGCGGTTCACCGAGGTCGAGTTGATAGCCCTCCCAGCGGAAGAATCCGGCCTCGAGCGAATCACCTGAAAGGTCTGGGAGTGGCTGCGGATCTTGAGGATTGTCGCAGGCTCCCTTCCACCAGATCCCCGCTATGGAGTCGAACTCGAGCTCGGGGTGGGTCAACTGACCCAAGAGGTCGATCTTCGTTCCCGTGCGGGCCCCCGCTTCGGGGAACGCCATCGAGATGGAGCAAGAAGCGAGCGGCGGGAGAGCCGTATCTTCCTCCTCTTTGGTATCGATGACGTCCTTCTTGACCTTGGTGTCGTTCCCATCGGATGAGTATGTGTCGGCGGGGGCACCGTCGCTCGGCTCGGAGCAGGCTAGGCCCGTCGCGCTCAGCAGCGCGAGTGCCACTCCACTCACCTTGTCGAATCGTCGCATGCCTGCCCCCTGTGCTCTCGGCGTCCCGGCATCGGCCCCCTGTGGAGCGGAAGACACCAACGTGGAGTATTCAAGGACGGGGTGGTGCGGTCAAGGAAGTGGCGTCCAGTGCGCGTTTCGGCGTCAGCCCCAGCGCCGGCGCCGTTCAGTCGTAAACAATGTTGATTGATCGACGGAACGCACAGGCGTAAGGTAAGGGATTGAGTGCGGTCATCGGCTCATGGACGCATTTGGAGAGGGTGAAAATGTCAGTAGAACAGCGTGTAGCAGGGCAGCCGGACAACGGGCTTCAGAGCGGAGCGGCGTCGCCGCGTCTTCGGCTAGCGGCGGGTACGCTCGCGAGCGTGACGTTGGCGCTCGCGGCCTTCGCCGTGACGACGGGTGCCAAGGGCTGCGGCTCGAGCTCGTCTTCGGGCGACGAAGACCCCATCTGCAAGGTGGCCAGCGACTGCGAAGGTCTGCCGCACATCGCGTGTGACGGCACCTGGAGCTGCGACGAAGGGCAGTGCAACTTCACCTGCGAGCAAACCGATCCCGAGCCGACCAGTTGCACCAGCAACGCGGACTGCGACGAAGGCCTCGTCTGCGAGATCCCGGCCGCCTGCCCTGCCTGCAAGATGGCCGCACCGTGCGCCTGCGCAGGAGAGTGCAAAAAGCCGGTCGTCGACCCACCGCCCACCGGCTGCCAGAGCGACACGGATTGCGCGTTCGGCCAGCAGTGTCTCATTGCGTGCCCGTCCTGCATCCCTGGCGCCGTGTGCCCGCCATGCGACGGCCAGTGCGTGGACGTCGGCCTCCCCCCGGGCGCGTGTCAGTCCGATGCCGACTGCAAGGATGGCATGGTCTGCGCAGGCGGCTTCAACCCCACGATGCTCATCGCTTGTGAGCCGGACGCGAACGGGGAGATGAACTGCCCGCCGAAGTACGGGACCTGCACCCACGTCGACCCACCGCCCACCGGCTGCCAGTCGGACGCCGAGTGCAAAGAGGGCTCCCCGTGCCAGATCATCTGCGCGCCGTGCATGCCCGGTGGGGACTGCCCGCCATGCTTCGGTGAGTGCCTGCCGGTGACGACCACGGCGTGCTGGACTGACGCCGACTGCGCCAAGGGCGAGGCGTGCGTCACCGACTCGTGTGACTCGAACGCCGACGCGGCCGGGATCCCCTGCTTCATGGCCGAGGATGGCACCACGAATTGCGATGGGTGCGCTGGCACATGTCAAGCGGTGGTGGAGCCCCCAAGCTGTTCGTCGGACCTCGACTGCAAGCCCGGATACTATTGCACCATCGAGACCTGCCCCGACGCCCCGTGTTACTTCGATCCCGCCACCGGTACGGAGACCTGCCCGCCCTGCACCGGCAGCTGTACGCCCTACGAGGACACGGTCGGCTGCGCGAGTGACTCAGAGTGCGCCGAGGGGCAACTCTGCGAGATCATGTGCCCGGTCTGCATCACCTTCCCGTGCCCGTGCATCGGCACCTGCACGGACCCGAAGCCGGGTTGCGAGTCCGACGCCGAGTGCGCGCCGGGCGAAGCCTGCATCAAGGACGTCTGCCCGCTCGCTCCCTGCGCCTTCGACCCGGCAACGGGTGAGGCCGTCTGCCCGCCGTGTTACGGCACCTGTCAGGGCACGGAGCCGCCCCCGTATGACTGCCAGGTCGACTCGGACTGCGCGTCCGGGTACTGCGCCATCGAGCTGTGCACGAAGATCGCCTGTCAGGAGGGTGGTCCTTGCCCCATCTGTCTCGGCTACTGCTCAGAGCCGGAGCCCGCGGGCTGCACGTCCGACGCAGATTGCGGCAAGGGTCAAGCCTGCGCCATCGCGTGCCCGGCTTGCTTCGCGCCGGGCGGCTGTGGTCCGTGTATCGGCACTTGCGTGGACGTGGCGCCGTCGGGGTGCGTCGCCACAGGGTGTTCGGGCCAGATCTGCGCTGCGCAGCCGATGGCCTCGACCTGTGAGTGGAAGCCCGAATACGCCTGCTACGCCTACGCCAACTGCACTTCCGATTCGGTCGGGCAGTGCGGTTGGCAGAAGACGCCGGAGTTCGTGGCTTGCATGGACAAGCTGAACGGCGTCGGGATGTGCAACGGCGACGCGGCCTGCCCGCCCGGGACGGCGTGCATCAATGGCAAGTGCTCCGAGATCCCGCAGCCAACCTGCCAGGTCACGGGCTGCTCTGGAGAAGTCTGCGCGGCTGAGGAGACGGCCAGCATCTGCATCTGGCAAGAGGAGTTCACCTGCAATGCGTACGCGACCTGCGCTGCAGCAGCGGATGGCGTCTGCGGGTGGCAGAAGACTCCAGAGTACGTGAAGTGCCTCGAGGCACTGAATCCGCCTTCGAAGACCTGTGTCGTCACGGGCTGCTCGAACCACATCTGCGCCGATAAGCCCATGATCACGACCTGCGAGTACAAGCCCGAGTACCAGTGCTTCGCCGCCGCGAAGTGTGGGGTGCAAGCCGACGGGAACTGCGGCTGGCAGAAGACCGACGCGCTGAGTGCGTGCCTCAAAAATCCGCCGAGCGCGCCCGGGACGCCCTGATCCATGCGACGACTCGCCGCGCTTTTGATGGTCGCCCCCCTGGCTTGTCAAGACGGCGCGGCGGGTCTGTCACCGTCGCTCGGTGGCGGCGACGTCATCGGTGCATCGGGTGACGCGACCGGCGGCAACGCCGACTCTGATGACATCGGCGGTTCCGACTCCGGTGACGGGGTCGCCGGGTCGGACGTCGACCTAGGCGACTCGGACTCGACTGGCAGCGATGGCGACGCCGTGATGGCGGACGATGTACTGGAGGCAGAAGACGTTGGAGCGTTCGAGGACGTGACGGCGCCCGATGATGTCGTGAGCTCTACGGACACGGAGCCGAGTGGAGACGTCGGGAGCGAGCCAGACGTCACCCCGGACGACGTGGCTGTCCTCGAGGACACGCTCCCCGTCGACGACGTCACGCCAGTCGACGACGTCGGCCTTGGCGAGGATACGAACCCGAGCGAGGATACACCCGTGCTCGAGGACGTGCCGGCGATAGCGGATGTCCCGGACACCAGCTCCGAACCTGACGACACGAGCGCGGCTGACGTCGCGCCACCGCTCGGGCCCGAGACCGTCTGGTTCCGACTGAACGACATGGACTTCGTAGCGCCGGCGTTGTGCCTGCCGGGGCCGGGGAGCTGCCTGGACATCACAAGCTTCGCAAACACCTACCTCGGTCCCGTGTTCAGCGACACGGTCGAGCCAACCGACATCGTCCTCTCGTTCACCCAGCCCGAAGGCAGCACGACCGCAGCGGTGGAGCTGGGCGAAGGCGACTGCGTTCGAACGGGCGAGGTCATCTCGAGCTGTGAGGTCGGCGATACTCCCCCACCCGCGTCCTTTGACGCTACAGTCTCGACCACGGACGCCTGCCTCGGCGTCGCTGCGCCGTGTTTCGCCACCAACGAGGCGCTCTCCTCGTTGGCGGTGCAAGTCGGGACGTTCCAGATCGGGCTCTCTAATGCGGAAGTCGCGGGTCGCATCGTCGGAGCCGGCCCGGACCGAACCATCGAGGACGGGCTCCTGAAGGGCTTCCTGCCCGAAAAGATCGCCAAGACCTTGACCGTCGACGCTCCGGTCTTCGGGGTCTTGTCCGTCGCTCAGTTGATGGCAAAGGCGCCCCTGATCACCGTGAACACGCAACCCGGTTGGATGGTCGAGTTCTCGTTCGCCGCCGCCGAAGTCCCCGGACCTTAAGGGCCGCAACTCCAAGAGAGCCATTATGACGAACTGGCGAGATACGGAGCGGCACGAGCGGCTCTGGAAACAGGTCGAGCCGTGCCTCCCACCGGGCGAGATCGCGCACGACGCCCTCCACATCGAGCGTGTCTACCGGTGGGCGCTGAAGCTCGCCCAAGAACATGGTGTGTCCCGCGAGCTCGCTGGAGCGGCCGCGCTGGTCCACGATCTCGTCCCCATACCGAAAGACTCCGTTGACCGACCGCTCGGGGGCGAGAAATCGGCGTTGGCGGCGGGCCCGGTCCTCACCGAGGCTGGATATGATCCGGGCGACGTGGCGGCCATCGTGGACGCTGTGCGGACGTCGAGTTGGTCAGCCGGCCACGCGCCACGGAGCCCGCTTGGCGCGTTGCTCCAGGACGCCGATCGCTTGGACGCCATCGGCGTGATCGGCGCCGCCCGTTGCTTCGCGACGGCCCAGTACATGTCGAAGCCCGACCGTCCGGGCCGGCTCTACGACCCGACGGACCCCTTCGGCGCGAGCGGCCGGGCTCTCGACGACCGGCGCCAGGCCATCGACCACTTCGAACGGAAGCTCTTGAAGCTCGCCGCGTCGATGCACTCCGACCTTGCGAAGCGCGAAGCCGAAAGACGCCAGGCCTCGATGCTCGCGCTTCTATCAGCGCTTCGGGACGAGCTGTCGCCCTGACGGACATGGCCCTCCACTCCTTGACGCCTTTGGACGAGCTCGTGGGGAGATGAGCGAATCGCAGCGCCTCCGAGTCCATGAACAGCACATTCGGTTTGCCACCATCGCCCCCGGCTGGCACAACCCACTCGCCGGCGCCAAACGTGCGCCTCCTGGAGTCATCATGCGAACCTCTTTACTCGCCCTCGCCATCCCGGCCGTCTTCGCTCTCGGTTGTCAGAAATCCACGCCGACCCCGGCTGCTGCGCCTGCTGCGGCGGCCGTCAAGCCGGCAGAAGCGCCCGCTGCGCCTGCGCCACAGGCCGCTCAGCCCGAAGCACCGACCGGCGCCACGGCCGGAGCTATCGTCGCTGCGCCTGCCGCTGAAGCAGCGCCCGTCGCTCCTGCGGAAGGGGCGACTATCGCCGCCGCGGACGGCGCGCAAGACGGCGACGCCCCGAAGGCAAAGGGCTGCGGCGGGTGTGGCGGCGCCTGCGGCGGCGCAGCCAAAGCCGAAGACAAGGCGGCGGCACCGACGGCGTGCACAGGCGAGCCCGGCGTCGGCGTCGCGGCCCCGGAAGGCGTTGCGGCCCCCGCAGCGGCAACCGCGGCTCACTTCGGTGAGGCCTTCACGCTGACCGATTCGGTTGCGGTCGACGACGTGATGAGCCGCCCTGACGACTTCAGTGGCAAGACCATCCGCGTGGCAGCGAACATCACCAAGGTCTGCAAGAAGAAGGGCTGCTGGTTCGTCGTGGCCGGCGAGAAGGCCGATGGCGCCTATATCCGCGTCACCATGAAGGATTACGGCTTCTTCGTCCCCCTCGACGCCGACGGGCGCAAAGCCGTGGTCGAGGGCGTCTTCACGAAGGTCGACGTCCCCGAGGCCGCACGTAAGCACCTCGCTGAAGACGGCAAGGAAGACCCGACCAAGGTACAGGGCTCGGCCGTCGAGCTGACCCTAGTGGCCACGGCCATCGACATCACGACGCCCTGACCCTCGAGGTGGGAAGCGCGCGCCACGCCGGGCCCGACTCCGAGAGACTCGACCGTCTCATCGCTCACGGGCTCGGCTGGACGCGCTCTGCTGCTCAAAAGGCCATTCGCCGTTGCCGGGTGACCATTGACGACGTGTGGGTGCGCGATCCCGCGACCAAAGTGGCTCCGAAGGCTCAGGTCAAGGTCGAAGACCGGGTCGTGCCTCGTCTCGACCGCACCGTGCTCATGATGAACAAGCAGGCCGGCTCGGTGTCGGCGAACGTAGACGCGTCAGAGCGGACGGTGATGGAGGACCTCCCCGAGCCGCTTCGGCGTGACGACCTGCGAATCGTGGGCCGCCTCGACAAGGACACGACAGGGCTCCTGCTCCTCACCAACGATGGCGACCTGCTCCATCGCTTGACGCACCCACGTCACGGCATCGAGAAGACGTACGGGCTCACTTTTGAGGGGACGCTCGATGGGGATTCGGCGGCCCGCTTCGAGGCTGGCTTGACTCTCGATGACGGCACGCAGTGCGCCCCCGCCCATATCACGTTCACCGGCCCGGACGCCGCCGAAGTGCTCGTGCATGAAGGGAAATACCATCAGGTGAAGCGCATGATCGCCGCCATTGGTGGGCGCGTCATCACACTCGAACGAACGCGGATGGGACCGCTAGTCCTCGACGCCGACCTTCAGCGTGGACAGACCCGTCCACTGACGGAGGGCGAGATCGAGGCGTTGGACCAAGCTGTAAGCCCGAGCGCCGGCGTCGCCGGCAGCAGCCCGGGACATCGAGTCAGTCATGAGCGGCGGCTAGAGGACGGAGAGCAACCGTAGATTGAACCCGATGCCCATCTTCACGATCAGCGGGGAGCCCGCGTTGTCGAGCAGCGTCATCGAGTAGCCCTTGGCCTTGCCGGCGACGACGAAGACGGGGACCGAGCCGAGGTCGCCGTAGTTGGAGTCTACGGGGACCGGCATGAAACCGCCGTCGTCCGCGTCGATGAAGGTCGCGCTCTCTTTGCCGAGCCCGAGCGTGACGGCCTTCAGCTCCTGCCGTGTGGCGCTCGAGACGAAGACCGAGGTCTCATCGGTCAACTTGCTCTCGCCACTACCGAAGTAGTTTAGGAGCTTGGTCGCCGAGTCCTTGGCTGCCTTGGGGACGATTACCCGACCCTGTGTGCCATCGCTATGCACCTGATCATCAAAAGAGGCGACGTCATGCGACGCGCGGGGGTGCTAGGAGCTGCTCATCGCATACGCGCTCTTCCGCGAGACCGCCGGGCCAAGGAAGTTCCCGGTTCGACGAAAGCCACCTCAGCGACGACGCCCCGGATAGACCTCGAGACCTTCACCGAGGAGGCGCATCGACAGCGCGAGGTCAGCCGTGTTGAGCACGTAAGCGATGCGCACTTCGTCGGCGCCGCGACCAGGCTCGGCATAGAAGCCCGCGCCAGGTGCGACCATGACGGTCTGGCCGCCACTCGAGAACGACTCGAGCATGAAGCGGACGAACGTGTCTCCGTCGTCGATGGGCAGGCGCGCCATCTGGTAGAAAGCCCCCTCCGGTCGGTGCGCCAGCACCCCGGGGATCGCCTTCAGTCCCTCGAATACGGTGTCGCGGCGACGTCGATACTCATCCCGAGCCACGTCGAAGAAGTCGGGGGCCAGCGATGTAGCCCGAGCCCCGACCACCTGCGCCAAGGCGGGCGGCGATAGCCGTGCTTGAGCGAACTTCATGGACGATGCCATGACCCCACTGTGCCGCGACACGAGGCAGCCGATACGTGCGCCGCACAGCGAGTAGCGCTTCGAGAGCGAGTCCACGACGACGGCGCGATCACCAAGCGCTGGGTATGCCAGCACGCTCTGCGGTAAGGCGCCTTCGTAGACGAACTCACGGTAGACCTCATCGGCGATGAGGAAGAGGTCGCGGCGCGCACAGAGGTCGACGACCGACTGCATCTCGGCGTCCGTGTACACGGCGCCGGTTGGGTTCGATGGGTTGCAGATGAGGACCGCCCGAGTCTTCGGCCCGATCCACGCGTCAAGGTCTTCAGGCAGATGGTAGCCCGTCTCGACCGCCGTTGGGATGGGCCTCACCACGATGCCGAGGAGCTGCGCATAACCGATGTAGTTCGCGTACATCGGGTCTGGGATGGCGATCTCGTCGCCCGGGTCTAGGCACGCCGCGAGGGCAAAGAACACCGCCTCACTGCCGCCGGTTGTGACGATGAGGTCGGACGGCGCGAGCTCGTGGCCGAGGCGACGATAGTAGGCGAAGAGCGCCTCCCGGAAGGGCGCGTCGCCCCCCGACGGACCATAGGCGATGACGGTGTCGTGGTAGTCCGTGAGCGCCGCGCGCATCACGGCCGGCGTCTCGATGTCGGGCTGTCCAATGTTCAGGTGGAGGACGTTCACGCCGCGCGCGCGCGCCGCGTCGGCATACGGAACGAGCTTTCGAATGGGGGAAGAAGGCGAATCGAGGCCACGGCGTGAGGGAGCAGGCATGGCTGGAGCGTGCATTCCCCGTCGGCCGAGGTCAACTACGCCGCCGCCACTTCTCTCTGTCCTTGAATACCGTGCTGTGGGTCGGTAGCGTGCCGCCATGCGAACGCGTCACCACCTCCGCTCCTCCTCTCCCCTGATCGCCGCGGTCGCCGCGTTTTGCCTTAGCGCAGCTGCCTGCTCGGCGGAGGGCGGCAAAGGCAAGTCCGACGCCAACGGCGGCGTGGACGGCGACACGTCGATGAGCGCCGACGGCGTAGCGACCGAGATCGCGGATGGGCCCGATGTGGCCGATGAGCAGGGCATCGCTGCAGAGCCCGACGTCGCTCTAGAGCCTGACGTCGCAGGCCCGCCTGACGTGGCGGAAGTGCCGGATGTGCCCGTGGTTCCGGACGTCCCGCCAGTCCCCGACACCGCCGTGGAGCCCGAGCTCGCTGATGAAGACGGCGACCAGGTCCCGGACGTTGCCGACCTGTTCCCGAAGGATCCGAACCTGCCGGGCACCGTCATCCCGGGTAAGGTCTACGCGCACACGATGAACGAGCTCTACTCCATGGACGTGAAGACCTACAAGGTCACGCTGGTGGCAAAGTTCAGTTGGCCCGATCCCTTTGCTGTGTTCAACACGCTCACCGACATCGCCATCGATCGCTACGGCGTCCTCTATGGCGTGGGCAAGTCGGTCATCCACGTGTGCCACCCGACGACGGCGAAGTGCACCGAAGTCGGCGAGCTCCCCGAGAACTTCAACGCCATGTCGTTCGTGCCGGCAGGAGTCCTCGACGTCGACAAGGACGTCCTCGTCGGCGTCGGCAGCGGAGGGACCTGGTATCGCCTCGATCTGATTCAGGGTTCTTTCGTCCCGACTGCGCTCGGTGAGTACGGCGACCCCTACACGTCGAGCGGCGACGTCTACTCGATCGCCGGCATCGGGACCTTCGCGTCCGTGAACAAGTCGGGTGACACCAGCGACTGGCTGGTGGAGGTCGACCCGGCAACGGGCGCGGTCATCAAGGAGGTCGCGCGCCTCGAAGGCTACAGCTCGGTCTTCGGCATCGCCGGCTGGACCGACCGGGCCTTCGGGTTCGACGACGGCGGCGCCATCATCGTCGTGGACGTGAAGACCGGCGTGGTCGTCAAGGAGCTGCAGAACACGGGCAAAGGCTGGTGGGGCGCGGGCGTCCCGACGGTGGTCCCGAAGGACCAATGACACTAGTTCGCTACAAGCGCCGCGCCGCCGAGATCCACGTGTCGAGCAGCCGCTCATCGGACGGGTAGCTGCGATAGAAGACGAGCAGCGCTGCCATCTTCGCCAACATGGGTCCAAACCGCAGCGCCAGCTTCGGGACCGAGGCGGCGCCCTGAAGACGGCGGATCGACGACCTCAAGCCCAGTGACGGGAAGCGCTGCTGCATGGCTGCGGTGGCTGAGATCGGGTCGATCAGCCCGGCACGCATCAGCTCACGCAAGTCGGTCTCACTCAGCGTCTGCGAGAAACGCCGGACGACGTCGTAGGCCGCGAAGGTGCCGCCGAAGCGGCGTTGCCAGGCGACGGCGTAGTCGTAGGGCCTCCCCTTCGCTAGGGCCTCGCCGACCATACGAGCAGCCACGAGGCCGGCACCGATCCCCGATCCGTGCGCTGAGAAGACCTGTCCCGCGACGTCGCCGAGGGCGATGACGTTGCCTCTTACGAGGCGCTCCCGGGGCCGCGCGAGCGGGATCGCCCGCGCGCCGCCAAAGCGCCGGGGACCGATGAAGGGGTTCGACGCCACGAACTGGTCGAGCATCTTCTGGCCGGACGGGTTGCCAAGCGCCGGGATCGAACCGCACAAGATGCTGAGGTGCTCACCTTCGAGCCGGACGTTGATGATGGAGAAGCCCCCAGCGATGCCGGTGAAGCACAAGGTGTCGCCCGGCTCGACGCCGTGGCGGGCGAAGAAGGCGCGCGCCGCCGCCGGGTCGGCCAGCTCGCGCATCTCCTGGGCCGCAACGCAGAGGTCCTCCCGAGCGACGGGCGGCGCTTCGAAGAGACCAGAGCCAGCGAGTCCGGACGCGTCGACGATCCAGCGCCCTCTGACGGGCCCACTCGAGGTGTCCAGAGCGTCGCCTCGGCACGCAAGCGCCGTGGTGTTGCCTTCGAGTACGGCGCCGCGCTGCCGTGCGAGCGCCTGGAGTCGTGCGACCAAGAGCCGCATGTCGACCTCGAGGACGCCGTGCTCGTCGAGCGTGATCTTCTCGGGGCCATAGCCGCAGACGAAGTTGAAGCGGTGGCCTTCACCGAGCAGCTCGTCGCCGGCGGGCTGGGCGACTCCAGCGTCGTCGAACGCCCAGCGCGGGACCGCGTTGACCCACGTGGCTCCCGCGCCGTCCAAGGGGCGGCGGTCGATGCACAGGGTCTTCAGGCCGCGCCAAGACAGATCAGCGGCCGCGGCGGCGCCGGCCGTCCCTGCGCCAACGACGATGACGTCGAAGTCCCGCATCACGGCTACCGGCTATTGCCGGCGCCGAAGGTGGGCTTGCACTCGCCGAACTCGCCAGTTCCATCGGGAAAGCGGCACCAGCTCTCGAGCGCGCCGTTGGTTGGCCAGTCTGCGACGTCGGCGAGCTCACCATCGACGTCATAGAGGTACGCGACGTCATCTTTCCCGAAGCCGAAGGCGTGCGCGGTCCCCTTCTCGAAGACGAGGAAGGCGCCGGCGGCGATGCTGGTGCCGGCTGGAAAGGCGTAGGTCTTCTCTGCGGCCTGATCTTCGTCCTGAATGAACCACGCCGACAGGTCGACGGCGGCGCCTGAACGGTTGTAGAGCTCGATTTGGTCGGTGGAGCTCGAGACCTCGGAGATGACGACGGGGCTGTTCTCGACGGGGACGGCCGTCTCCGAGGGAGAGCCGCAGGCCAGGAGAGCCGTGGAGATGGAAGCGAGAAGCCAGGGTTTCATGTCACTTCACTCCAAGTTGCAGGCGGAAGCGGAAGGAGTCGGTCTCATCGGCGAAGCCCGTGTCGCGTAGCCAGGAGCCATCGACATGAACAGAGAGGTGATCATTGAAGAAGCGCGCGACGGCGCCGACGGTCAGCTCGTGCTCGGTACGCTCGGGCGCTTCGTTGTTCTCGAGGCGCTTCGTCAATGAGTACCGTGCCGCGACCGTGTAGTCATGGAGGAAGGTATAGTCGACGTTCCCGAAGCCGGCGACGAAGCGGGTGAAGTCAGGGTCGACGAGGTCCTCGGCCCTGTACAGCGCGCCCAAGCCGATGGAGGCGCCTTCCACTCGCATCAGGACGTCGCCTTCGAGCCGGTACCCGGTGTCGCGCTCTCCAACTTTCGCCGTCGTGCGATCGACGTGGACGAGGGCCGACAGCGCGCCGCCGATACGGAAGCGACCACCCCTGCGATCTCCTTCGTCGTAAGGATCGAGCCCATCTTGATGGTATCCGACGCGTGCGGCGATGACGGGCCGGAACTCGGGCGTCTCCTCCGCAAAATCAGAGGGTTGTAGATCACCGAAGATACCGAGTGCCCACTCCAGCTCGTCCTTGTCACCGTTATGAAGGAGTACGCCGAGATCGCGCCGGGCCTGAAACCCATCCTCGAGCATGCTCCGCTCGGCTAACACCAAGCCGAACGCGCTGTTCATGAATTGCCGAAGAAACGGGCGTTTCATCCGCCCCGCTCGAACCTGCAGATGCTTCTTGTAGGCCCTGACGTTGAGGAAGGCGTTGGCGACCTCGGCGTCGAAGCCACCGAAGTCCATGCCGAGGTCGAGCTCGAGGAGCTTTTTGTAGTCGCCCCTCAAGATGACGCGCGCTCGAGGCAACTCCACCTGATTGGACTCGGCCTCGCTCTCGTGGGTGTAGCGGACCTGAAGCCGCCCACGAGCCGAAAAGTCGAACGCCGGCTCTTTTTCCAGCTCGTTTTGACTGGGATTGGGCGGAGGCGTGTCGGCACGCGCCCCACCCAAAGGCGCCACTAGGGTTGCGACGAAGACAATGGCGATGGTTGATACGAGTGCGTCATCGCGGCGGGAACGAGCTACGTTGTTGATCTTCAATGAGGACTCCGAAGTCGGCGCTCCAGCGCGAGCATTAGGAACAGAGTCACCAGCAGGGCGGAGATGGCGACGACCCAGGTCGTGCCAGACCTTACCGGCACGAGGGGCGTCGCCTGGACAGTCTGCTCATGAAGTAAGGGCTGTACGTTGGGCGGGGGCGACCACGCCGCACGGTCACGAGACGCCGGCGCCGCCGAGGACGGCCCAAGCCCATCAGAGCGAGGTGACCACCCGTCGAGCTCGAAGGGCAAATCGTCACGACAATCTCGCACGTCGACGAAGAGTCGGCTCCCTTCTGCCGCGTTCTGCCAAAGAAGCGACTTCGAGAGCGTGATCTTGCCCGGTGAGTCGAGCTTCACCGTCGCCTGGGCTGCGGCGCGACGTGAATGGGCGATGACGCAGTTGGTAGCGGTAGTGAGGCCCCCATCAAAGGCGGAGAGCCCTCGCCCAGACTCGAGCAAGAAGGTGCCCTGAACCACCGCGGTCGAGCGCTGGCCCACGCTGACGGCCTTGCCCATCGCCAAACGGAACAGTGAGTTCGTTACGGTGAGGGTAGAGTCATGCCCCGCGTCGATGCCGTCGTCTCCGAGCGCCTCGAAGATGGACGACGTGACCGTGGCTCGGCTGGCCACGAGATCGAGTCCATCAGAGGCGAGCTTACGAAACTCCGTGTTCGAGACCTCGATCTCAGCGCGTTCCGCGTGAACGGCGTCTTCCCCTCGCGACTCCTCGAAGAGGCAACTCTCGAACGACGCGTTCGAATCGACGACGCTCACGGCGCCATTCAGGTCTTGGCTGCCGGCGTAGCCTCCAGAGCCTCGGACGAAGTGAACGTGCGAGAATCGGCTCCCCGCCGCCGAGGCCCCGAGGATGGCGACAGTGCCCCACGGTCCCCGACCGAGCGCCGCGATGGTGATGGGCGCGGCGGCTGTCCCCAGCATCTGCAGACGGCCGTAGGCGAAGATGCCGCGACCGGGAGCGAGCAAGAGCGTCGTGCCGGGCTCGACGACGAGTGACGCGGCGCGTGGGATGACGAGGTCATGGGCCAGAGACCATGCGCCCGACGGGAGGCGATACTCCCCTGGCTTCGGCCCCGTTGCCAGATGCGTCGCTCTGACCCGGAGGCTCTCGGGAGGATCGTCCGCGTGGCGCTCGGGGTCATCGCCGCGGGGGCGTTTCCCGGCTTCGATCTTCACCGTCAAGGGGGCGCCCGTCCCGGGCACGACGAGCGACAACTGCACCTCTCGCGACAGCTTTCGATCGGAGGCGAGTCGCACCCAGGCGGAGTCCACGGGTGCGACAACGAGGAGCGGCCGATTCGGGAGCGCGACCGGTGGTCCTTCGTAGACATACGCCGCGGGGCCAGCAGCACCCTCAGGCCGCCGCGCGAGCGTCACGACAGGGGTGCGGTTCGCGTCGTCGAGCGTCAGATAGAGCACGTCGGCGTCGCCCGGCTTGTCGCGGCTCGGCACCAAGAAGCGGGTCAGCGCCACCGGCGTGCCACGTTCGACCTCGACTCGGAGGAGAATGGCCACGGTGTCCGCAAGACCCGGTAACTCGGCGACGCCGACGACCGCGACGGGGACCCCTGCTGAGGCGCAACAGAGCGCAATCGCCATGGTCAGAAGCGGGCTCAGAGTTCGACCTCCTGGGCGGTGGCGGTCAGGTGGACGTCAGTGACGCCTGGAATGGACCGGATGGCCTGCACGAGCTCCTCAGGTTTGCCTCGAAGCGACGTGAGCCACGTGGATTCAACCCCGTCGGGACCCATGGCCTGCATGGTTAGCATGACGAGCCGGCGGGTGCTGGCGCCGAGCACGGCGGGGACCTGGGTGGTGGCGGTCGTGCCAGTGAAGACCACGCGCAACAGGTAGTCGTCACGAGTACGCGTCCCGAACCGGAGCGCGTGGAGTAGCAGGATGACGCTCAGCATCATCACAGTGCCGGTCGCGGCGGTCACGTAGCGCCCCGTCCCGGCCGCCATCCCGATGGCCAAGGCGAGAAACACGTAGGCGATGTCCTTCGGGTCCTTCACCGCAGTGCGGAAGCGGATCAGCGAGAGCGCGCCGAAGACGCCAAAAGCACGCGCAAGCGAGTCGCCGATGACCACCATGACCAGCGTCCCGACCGCAGCCAACATGACGAGGGTCATCGCGAAGGACGACGAGTACTGCATGCCGCGATGGGTGGAGCGGTAGGCGATGGCGACCATGATCGACAGGACGGTCGCCACCAGCATACCGGCAGCAGTGCGCATCGCGGCTTCGACGGCATCGCCAGAGTCGAGTGACAAGGACTCGAGCGAAAATGAGGTCCAGAGTGACATCAGGGTGAGTTCCGGGGGTCGAGGGATGTCGTGGCAGCCAATGAGAGCCGAGATGAGTTGGCCACAGGCGCATGGTAGAGCAACATCGTGTCTGGAAAGCCGAGGCCCTCCTGAACCACGCCGGCGCCGGGGCCGTTGCGGAAGAAGGGGGCGATGCTCTCGAGCACGTGACAGTATTTCGAGATCGAGTCCGCTTCGAGAGCGAAACCCGACACCAGCGCGGCCATGAAGCCGGGCATGGCAGTCGTGAACTTCAACTCGAGGACGACCACGCCGCCGAGCACCGGCCTCAATGCCTGACGAGTCAGAATGTGGGCCGCACCGGCCCCCCTAACATCGGTATCGAAGGTGATGCGCGGGTTTCGGGGTCCTTCGCCCGCATACGCAAGCCGTTCGTATGCGATGAGCGCGACGGGGCGCAGGCCGGGGCAAAAGAGCATCGTCTCGAGAGCAGGCTCGACAGCGCCAGGGTGCCACGCTGGCCGCGTGCCCCCTTCCAGCTCGCTGCGGAGCCAATCCAGAAGGACAACGCCGTTCTCCCGCCAAGGAGCAGTTGGCGGGAGGGCGATGCGGCTCTTCAGAATGAAGGGCCCTTCTTTGCGCTTGAGCTCGAGGAATGCCTGATAGCCGGAGATCCCGTAGGTGCGCAGTCGGAGCTTGGCGCGCGTCTGCAGACCGGCAAGCTTGCCGTGATACGCATCGAGGCCGGGCGTGTCGAAGTAGAGGGACCGAACGTGGTAAGCGCCGCCAGGGGTGCCCGGAACGGGAGGGCGCAGCCATGACGAACACACTTCGCCCGCTTCGCCGGCCTCACCATTGGCATCGACGCGCAAAAAATCGTCGAGGCTCCGGATGAGCTGTCGAGCACGGGACGGGTTGAGACGGTACTTCAGCTCGTATCGGGCTGGAAAACGCTGCACTAGTTTAGCCCCCTCATGGGTGGGCGCGAGCCAGCAGGCAAGTTACGGGAATGTGGCGGTCATGTGAAGCGCCCAGCGATTGAGGCGGGTGCATATCCCGATCTTCACCGAAGGCCTTCAGCTTTCAGCCCCAGCGCCGGCGTCGCCTGCTTCAGCCGGAGCTAACGTTACGGCCGGCCGGCTGGGGCGCCGCCCCAGACCCCGCAGGGGCTGTCGCCCGTGACCCTCGCGGCGCTGCCGCGCCGCCATGATTGGGAGCGGAAGCTCCTGGAGAAACGAGCGCGAAGCCTCGGGCTCATACTCGTTGAACCCAAGTCCGAGGTCTCCGTGAGTCCGAGCCAGTCACGAGCTTCCAGGCAGCCTGACGAGCCAACTTCGGCGGACGGCCGTTTCGATCCACTCGAATATTGCCGAGGGCTATGGCCGGGGAAGCGACGCGGCAGCTCATGACTGACTCGATGTCCGGGGCTGCTGCCGGCGATGCCGGCGCGGCGCTCAATGCTGCTTATGAGCGCTCAGCGATCAGCGCTCAGCGAGCAGCGGTCGGCGGTCAGCTTCGGTCGGCCGGCCGGGCTGCATGATTCGCACAGCGCGGCGCTTCCCTGGCCTCGCCGGGCTGACCGCTGACCGCCGACTGCTGACCGCTTGGCGGAAGGTACCGACTGCAAATTGGGATATGCACCCGATTGAGGCCCCGCGTTCAGCGACTCATGATGCGTTGCTGAGCGGAGATGGGCTGACTAACGAAGGTCAGGAACTCGAGCTGCTCGACGCGATTCCACAGAACCACGATGCTGAGGAGCAGCGTCAGCAGGGTCGCTCCGAGGTAGCCCCAGCCGTAGAGGTCAGGGCTGTCGACCGTGACCCATGAGAAGAGCAAGTTGAGGCCAAAGAACAGGATCGACAGCCACATCACTGACTTGCGGAAGTCGAAGTAGAGCAGCACGACCATCAAGACCAGCAGGATGACGTGGAACACGGCCGCGACGGCGGCGATTCGGAAGAGACCGAGGTGAGCCTGATCGATGTCGAAGGTGTCGAGGACGCTCGGCAAGAGCACCAACACGAGGATGGTGATGATCCCCTGGTAGATGACCACGACGCCGAGCGACTTCTTGAGGGCGCTCACGAGATCGGCGCGCCGCGCCTCGATCTTCGAGAGGGGATCCTTCGCGAGGATTCCACCGAAGTACGCTTTGTACTTCTCGTAGAACTCCGTCTCGATTCGCACGAGGAAGAGCGCGAGCGCCGGCACGATCGTGATGTACGCGAAGAACATGGCGGAGTCGTAAGGGAAGTGCGTGTAGAAGAGACTCTCCACGCGAATGCCCGACGGCCCAAACCAGAAAACCATCTTGTCCACCCAGATCGCGGCTGAGTAAAAGAAGCCGGCGACGGCGAGGTCCGGGTACATCCGAAACGACGACATGAAGTCCAGATTGAAGGCCGTATCGTTCGGAAACTCCTCGATGATGCGCCAGATGAGCCAGAAACACAGCACCGTCTGGCCGGCGAGGAAGCCGCTCATGGTGCCCGTGGTCCCGTAGATGCCGCTCAGCCACCAACCGAGAACGAAGCTTACGACGTAGCCGGCGACGAAGCCGAGAACGAGAGCGTTGTAGTCCTTGGCCGCCGTCAGGTAGATCATGGCCATCCAGATGACCGAAATGGTCACGTAGAGGCCGGTCGCAGCGATCTTGAACGCGAACGGCAGCTCGCAGAAGGCGAGGAACGCGGATGCCGTCAGCGCTTGGACGGGCACCAGGAAGATGAGGACGCCGACGAAGGACGGGATGATCGCGCTCGCTTCGTGAGCGTAGAGTCGATCCGCGACGAAACGCGTCACGGGCAATTGCACGACCCCGGTGGTGATGAGCGAGAACGCGTAGCAATACACGACGGAGATCGTGAAGAGCGCGACGCCCTCTTCCTGCAGCGACGGCAGCGCGAACACGCTCAGCGACGCGAGGCAGAGGATCGATAGCAGCCAAGGCCCAGCGAAGATGACCGCCGAGTAGATGTACAGCTGAAGCCACTCGGTGAAGGTCTTTCGAGTGACGATCTCGCGGAGGCGGAAGCCTATGCCTGCCATGTCAAAGCTCCCCGTCGAGACCGTGGTCCGAGTCCTGCGCAGAATGAGGCGGCACCCCGGCACCGCCGCCGTTGTCGCGAAGCGCGATCATGGAGCGGTACACGTCCTTGTACCGGTTGATGACCGATTGGCGCTGGTAATGTCGGAAAGCCCGCTCTCGTCCGGCCTGAGCCATACGTCGATGCAGGTTCGGGTCCTGGAGAATCTGAAGGACCGCATTGCCGGTCTCTTGTGGCGAGTTGACGTTCGTGACGAGCCCTGCGGAGCCCAAGCGGCGGTCTTCGTCGTTCGCTCCAAAGAGCAGCTCCGAGCAGGCGCCGACATTGGTGGCGACGCACGGAACTCCCACCGCCATGGCCTCGATGATGACGAAGGGCTGGGCCTCTGAGACGCTCGTCAGCACCACGACGTCGAGCTTCGGGTAGTACTCGCTCATGTCGACATTGCCCATGAAGCGCAGCCGATCGCCAAGCTGGAGGAGCTCCGCGAGTGACCGACACTCTTCGTAGTAGTCGACGTCTTCGTCGGGCGTCCCGAGGATGTAGAACGTTGCCGACGGCATCGAGTCCACCACGATTCGGGCGGCACGAATGTAGGTCTTGACGTCCTTGATCGGCGAGATTCGGCCCACGAAGGCGATGTGTTGGCCCAGCTCGCGCGGCTTGCCGGCAGCCGCCTCAGCAAGCGCCGCGTAGCGCGCGACCTCAATGCCGTTGGAGATAATCTCGCACTTCTTAGGCGGAGCACCCTGCATTACCTGCGTCTTCTGGTTGCCTGAGTAGAGCGTGATTATCTTCTCGGACTCGTTGTACGCGATCTGGGAGAGCATCTTGAACTTGCCCATCCAGAGGTTCTGCAGGAGCCCTAGCTCTCGACGCGGCACGTAGTCGACAACGACCTCGTTGTAGATGTAGGCGGCCTGCGCGATCTCGATCATGCGCTCTTTGGTGTAGATGCCGTGCTCAGTCAACACGAGCGGCGAGCCGTAACGACGATGGCCGAGTGCACCGAGCAGCCCCGCGTAACCAGTACAGGTCGCATGATAGACCTTGGCTTCTGGGATGGGCGCGTAGATCAACTGGAACAACGGCAACATCAAGAAGCGGCAGGTCCAGAAATAGTCGAGGTAGCTGAGGTTGGGGAAGTGGCGGCGATAGACGCCAACCATGATGTCCCAAAAACGACGGGAATACAGGATGTCGTATGGCGTTATCGCAGGGTCTTTGCCCGACGTCAGCGCCTCAGCGATGCGGTGAAAGGTCGACGCGTCACCGTTCTCGATGGCGTGGACGAACTCCTCGACCTCACGCCAAGCAGAGCGGGAGAACGGTCGCTTGGTGCCCTTCACCACGACCGGGTCGAGCAGATAGATCTCGTTGAACTGCCTCACGTTCTCGGGCAGCCGGTACTCCATCTTCTGGACCTGGTGCTTCGAGACCCCGACGTAGATGATCGAGAACGAGAGATCTGGAAGCGACTTGATGAGGTGGTGCGTCCACGTGGAGACGCCACCCACCACGTAGGGGTAGGATCCTTCGAGTACCAAGCAAACGTCGGTCAGCGCCATCGGTTCATCCTCGGGCCCGTCAGCTCGGCCGCGCCATGTCCCAGAACGCCAGGACGTCATTGAGCGACGGCGGTAGCTCGCCGCGGCTCTTCAACTCCTCGAGGACGGTCCCGAGCCGGAGCAGATCGCGCTTGTCATAATAACAATGGGCCAGCCCGACCCACGCCTGGGTGAGGGTCGGGTTCATCTCGACGACCTGCGCATACGCCTGAAGGGCGACGTCCGTCTGTCGAGCACGGAGCCGTATGTCGGCCAGGTCGAGGAGCACGTCATCGCGGTCGGGCAGCCGCGAGAGAACCTCCTCGCACAAGGAGGACGCCTCACGAAGGAAGTACTGCTCCACCGACGGGTCGAGGAGACCGCTCAAGATGTAGTCCTTCTCCTGCCGTGCAAGCTCGATGCGGAGGTCGAGGTTGTCAGGGTCGATTTCGAGACGCCGACGCGACCGGATAATGCCGTCCGAAAGCGACTTCTCGATGCGCGAGAGCTGGCCCGCTACGAAGAACTGGCTCTCGGGGTCGATGTCTTTCAAGCACTCGCGAAGGACCTTCACGGCCATCTCTGGCTTGAGCCTGGCGATTGAGAAGATGGCGCCACGCTTGAGCTCTGGGTCGCCCGACTTGATGACGTCGATGAGGGGAGCCACCTTGCCAAGCCGATCGAGGTCGGCGTGAAGCTCGCCGTCCGAGATGAGCGACATGCCACCCAGTTCACTGCGGACTTCGGGCTCGTAGTGAATGTACTCCTCGAAGCGACCGACGATACCCGAGCCAGCGAGGTTCCAACGGCGCCGCCAATGGACCGCGGCATACGCGGCAGAGAGACCAACGAGCCCATAGACCGGTAGGGCGAGGACGAGGACGAACCCGATGACGGACCAGTTCTTCTCGTCTGGGTAGCGAAAGTCCCAAGGCCCCCATAAGCCGTACGTGAGCATCGTCGCCGCCCCGAGGTGGAACGCGAAGGCGAGGAGCATGTTCACGAACGCGCTCGACTCGAGCTCACTGACCATGGCTAGTACGGACAATGCTTCGAGCACGACGATGATGACGTACGTAACGAGGCCCGCGAAGATTGGGCGCCGGCGGGGTCCAGCCATCAGCCGTAGAGCTCGAAACGTTCGGCAGCCAGGGTCAGCTCTTCGCGGGAGTCGCCGTGGTCGCCTGTGGTGCCAACGCCGAATCGCAGCGAGAGCTCGGCGCCCTTCGGGACGTCCTGAAGCACGTCCTGTTGGAACTGTGCCAGAAGACGAGACGCCAGGATCCTCGAACCGTCACCACGCGTTTCGGGGAGGACGAGGGCGAAGGTATCCAGTGTCTTCCAACGCGTCACGAGATCGACGGCCCGAAGGTTTCGAAGGAGCATGCGGGCGACCCGACGGAGAAAGACCGACTGCTTACCGCGAGGGACTCGCTCCAAGTTCACGATCTTCACGACCAGAAGCGACGTCGGCACGTTGTATCGACGCCAACGGCCGAGCTCCTCTTCCAGACGGCGGACCGCATAGCCGTAGCGATAGGTGCCGGTCTGTTCGTCGGCGGGGTCGCGTTCGCGTACGCGCTCGTACCGCTGGGCGGACCCGAGGACCTGACTGCCCCACTCGCTGATACCCGTTAGGTTACGAACGGTGCCGGCGTTCAGACCCGACAGCGGCAGTGCGAGCACGGCGATGGCGGCATGGACGCGACGTTGGCCATTCTGATCCTCGGTAAAGAGTGGCGCCGCCATGACGACGTCACTCCCAGTCGCGTCGGAGACGTCGAGGACCGTGACGACCTCACCGTCAGCGACCTTCGCCAGGACCGGCTGCCCCAGCGATAAGCGCCGTGGGAACTCGTCGGGCCGAGAGAAGCCGCGATCATGGCCCATTTCCCAGCCATCGACGCCGCGGATGTAGACCGCGCTCTTCTCGGCGCCCACGAAGCGATGCACCATCTCGAGGATCGCCGGGAGCGCCTCTTCTTCGCTGAGTCGCTGAACGGATGCGGCGGCCTCGTAGAAGGCGCCCGTGGTGCCGGTGCTCGACGCGATCCGCTCCTGCAGATCCTCGTTGTAGTCGCGGACCACCCTGGTCTCGGTAGACAGGACGTCGACGTCACGTTTCAGGACGCGAAGTCGCTCGAGCAACTGGGTGATTTCGTCTTCGGAGACCTGCCGAATCTCGCCGATGATCGTTCCGAGAACGATGAGCAAGTAGGGGACAGTCATGAGCTCGAGGTCGAGCAGAGCAGCAGCGGAGTCGAAGGATTGGGGATGCGCCATCGCCTTGGCGGCGATGAGGATGCCGGCCCCGATGACCCCAGCGATGGACCCGTCCGTTGTCCCGTAGCGCGCCGCGATGAAGAGCGTAACCACGAAGAATGGGTGCAGTTGTGCATCGGGCCAGGCGAATTGGTCGAACGTGAAGCTCCAACTCACCACGCATAGGATCGCGTAACCGGCTATGATCTCGAGCAACGCGTCGAGACGGCGACGAGTCGCCATCGTTTGGCGCTCATCGAGTACGGCAGTGGTATCCACTAGAACGCCCCCGTGTAAGAGATGGTGAAGAGGTTCTCCTGGAATATCCGAGTGGCGTCCCCAACCAGGGTGTCGGTTCGCTGGTACCCAGCATTCATCGAGTGCTGCGGGTGGAAGCGAACCCGAAGTTCGGCGCCATAGGCGAGCTGGAACGCTTCGTCCTCGAAGACCCACAGCGGACGCACCGTGAGCGAGTACCGGAACTGCCAGTTGACGTCGTGGTAGAGCACCAGAGGCAACGCCACGGTCTGATAGAGGTCCGGCGCGAAGTAGGGGATACGACCCCCGGCCTCGTCCGAGCTGGTTTGGAACCAAGTACCCCCGTACTCCAAAAGGAGATCGAGCGACAGCGGATCGTCGATGAGTCGAACGCCCGGCGTCACGAGCCACTCTACGCCGTTGTTGCGGATTCGGTCGGTCGTGAGGGGATCGGTGTGGATGAAACGGCCATACTTGACCTCGAGCTCGAGGAGGAAGCGGGAGACCTCGACGTCCCAGCCAGCGCCGACGTCATAGCGGGCAGTGTCGAAGAGGATGGCGTCTAACGTAGATTCATCAGGCGAACGGGCAAGCCAGAGACGCAGGTTCCACGGAGCGACCGTAGAACCGTGCGCGTACCGCCAGCCGAGGCGGATGTCCGCGAAGGTCGGGATGTCGTTATCGTAGGCCGAGACGCCAGCGTTGATCTCGAAGACCGACCTTGGGCTGCTCTTGAGGTCGACTCCGACCCCGCCACGGTGTGCATTGAAACTAGCATCCGGCGCAAGGTCGATTCGAGGCCGTCCTTCGTAATGAGACCAGCCGTAGTTGGCGCCCCATCGCAGCCAGTCGAGCGCTTGATGGTCAGCGCCGAGCGTGAGGTGGTGCCGTGTCAGCCCGGTAGAGTCCTGCAAGTACTCGTAAGCGGGAGTGATTCGCGGTCCGACTTCACCTGCCGCGAGATCGCGCTGAAGCTCCAATTCATCGTTAGGGGAAGTGGCACCGATGAGGCCGTCGTAGAGGCGCAGTGCCTCACGGTGTTGGCTGCGCGACGGGTAGGTGTCAGCGAGAAGACGCTGCGCATCCATGTTCGTTGGGGCCGTGCCCAGGAAGGCCTCGAGCTCAGCGATGGCAACGTCGACGTCGCCATCGTCGCTGGCATAACGCGCCAAGCTGAGGCGACGCTTCAGGTTGTTCGGTTCACGCGCCGCGGCTGGCGCTAGAGTCGCGACAGCAGCGGCCGATTCCCCGCGACTCGCTTGCAGCAACGCGAGCCGGTCGCGGGCGTCGCCTTCGCTGGAGGGCCGCGCGGCCAGTCGCCCGAGGAGGGCCTCAGCGCGCACCGTGTCTCCGATCGCGCTCGATGCCTCGATCGACTTCCACATGAGCACGCTATCGTCAGGAGAGAGCTCGACGGCGCGCGCAAAGGCCGCCGCCGCTTCATCGTCCATCTTACGGCGGGTGTAGGCGTCTCCGAGCCGCTCGAAGGCCTTGAAGTCGCTCGTGCGGAGCTCCGTGACTCGCTTCCACGCACGAACCGAGTCTACAGGGTGCCCGAGCCCATCTCGGAGCGTCGCGACTTGCTCCCAGCGGTCGACGTCGTCGGGCGCTTGGACCAGGTAGCGGTCGAGCGCCGCTGCCGATTCCGAGGGATCGCCTGCGGCGAGATGGGCGCTCGCGAGCTCGAGCAGTCGGTCAGCTGTGTCGCCGGTCTGCTGGCAGATGGCATCGAGCACGGAAGCGTAGTCGCGGTATCGCCCGAGCTTGCCGTAGATTATGGCGAGCCGTTCGAGTACGGCAAGGTCCCTCCGGACGAGCGAGATGGGTTCCGCGGCCAACAAGGCGCGGAGGTAGTCACCCCCATCGAGCCGCACGTCCACGAGCAGAAGTCGCGCGTCCACGTCGTCACCGCACAGGCGTACGTAACCCTCGAGAAGGGCCGCCGCATCGTCGAGACGACCTTCAGAGCGCAGGGTTGCGGCCCTTGCCGGTTTGTCGCCTATCGGCAGCGGAGTGCGCCCCGCCGGTGGCCGCTGCAGTGCCGAGGCAGAGCCGGCACCGAGCAGGCAGACGAGCGCCAGATGCCGAAGTCCCAGAGACACTCAGTTGTTTCCTGTGCTTACTGCGCGCTCTGCTGCGAGCGCATCGAATCGCGAACACGAACGACGACGAGGACCAAGAGCAACGCACCCAGGACGCTAAACATCAGGAAGACGGTGTTGGAGTCGTTCGCGGGTTCTGAACCGCCGGCGACAGCGACTGTGGTAGAGGCCTGCGGCGGATCTTTCGGGGTGTTGTCAGACGCCGCGGCCACGGGGGCGACTCCGCTACCTTCGAGCGAGGCGCCATCAGCCCGTCGTGCGGGCTCGTAGACAGGAAGCTGCGGAACGAGGTCGCCGTTTTTGACTTGGATGACTTCGCCGGGCGCCTCTTGGACCACTTCGACTGCGCCGTTCGGCCCAACGAGGACTGCAGAGCCGGCGAGCTGGTCGACTTTACGCTCGACCCAGAGGTACTCGGAAGCCTGCATGTAAGCGGGCTCACCGCGTCCGCCTGAGACGACGAGCAGATTGCGTCGGGCGTTCCACGGCGACTTGCCGAGGAAGATCCACCCGGCTTCAGCGCGGAACGTGTCGCCGGTGTAAGTGCGGATGTTGTCGGCGGTCGCCGACTCCGCGAACATGCTCTCAGGGAGACCCTTGAGCACGGCGGCGTTCGCACGGATGGTCGCGTAGTCGCCAACGACCATGAGGTCGCGGTCGGCGAGGTCGGCGTCGGCGAGGCTGCCAACGCGCCTTACCCAGGGGTGCACCCACTGCGCCCTGGGGACGCCGTCGCGGCCCATGATGCGCGGGACCTTCTTTCCGAGGTACGCGGCAACGTTCGCGACCACGGTGAGCGACCCGTCCGTCGGCTCGTCAGCGACGCCGAACATCAGGCCGTTCAGGTTTGGCTCTTTACCAGCGACCCAGGGATAGGAGCGCAGCGACGTCGTCGGCTGGTCGTTCAGCGTGTATGCCACGAACGACGTATTGAAGAGGGTGACCCAGGCCATCTCGGGGAAGTTGTATCGGCAGTCCGGGTCCCCGATGTCGAGGAAGAACTCGAGGTCGACGACGAGGGTGCGGGCACCGAGGAGCTTCTCTGGGATGACGACATCGGCTTCGAGTCGACGGGCCGTGCGCGGGGAGAGGCGGACCGAGCGCACGGGCTCGTCGTTGATCTTGACGAGCAGGGACGAGGTCTGCGGCACGAGCAGCTCGGAGTGGCTCATGATGAGGCGGACGAAAGACGGCGCCTGAACGCGGCCAACGTACGGGTTCGGGAACGCGACACGCGCGAAGTGGTGGAACTTGCCGCGCTGCGTGGAATCGGAGGAGCCGAGGTCGGCGAGCGTCATGGTGACGCTGCCCAGCTTGTCGTTCAGAGCGGCCGCTGGAATCTCCGGCTTGGTCGCGAACGTGACGGCGCGGACCGAAGGTTGTCCCATCTTCGGGTCCGTCTTCCACTCGTCCGAGAGCTTCGGGAGGGAGAGCGCCGTGACCGCTTTGGCTAGGGCCGCGTCATCGACACCGGTGACCACGAGCGCGAGCCGGCTGGGGTTGAATGGGTTGGGCGACTCGAAGAGGTGGCCGAGACTCGGATCCCCCGCCCGGAACGACTCCACGAGCTCGAGGCCCGCGGCGGCGAACTTGTTCACGAAGTCGGTCGGCCCGACGATGATGACGTTATGGCGCGCGAGCTCGTCGCGGAGGTCCGCCGTGATGTCGCCTACCTGTCGAACTTCGAGGCCACCGGATTGGAAGCGGGTATCGGCGCCGATACGGGCCGAGACGACACCGACACCGGTGAGAACGTCCGCCGATGGCGCCGTCGGAATCGCGATGATGGCGTGCGTCTGCTTCTCTTTGCCGTCCGAATAGAAGAACTCGGGGCGAAGGAAGCTCTGGGGGAACTTCGCGAGGTCGAGCGACACGGGCTTCTCGCGGTAGCGGATGATCAGACGGCTCTCCTTCTCGATCGTGATCCACAGCGCGGGGCTGTGAACGTCGTCGCAGAGCTCGAGGTCTGAACGCATTTTTGCCGTGATATCGACCACGTTACTGTCACCGAGCTTCAGATACTCAGTCGGGATGGTCCAGACGACCTTGCCTTGCTGGGCGTTGTCGACGCTGAGGAACACGCTGTTGATGGCGTTGCCGTTGACCGATGCGGTCATGGACGACAGGCGCTCGATGAGGACCGGTGAGTGCGAGAAGTGCAGCTCGAGGACGGCCTCTCGGGTCAGTTCCCACTGCTCGGGTAGCGGCACCCAGTGCTCGACGTGAACGAGCACGCCACGGTAGGTCTTGCTGACGTCACCGGCGAGGCTCACGAATGCGGGAGGCGCGTCGGATGCGGGAGGCGCGTCGGATGCGATCCCGGCAGTGGGGTCGAGTTCGAGGGTACCGACGGGCACCGGCGCGCTGGGCGCCTCCTCGGCTGCTGCAGGGGCCTCCTGAGAAGAGCTCATTCGGGTGGTCAAGGTACCCAAAGCGAGAACCAGGAGCGAAAGCCGCTTCATTCAACATCCTCCTCAATCGTGCTGCTGCCTAACCAGTCCTCGCCGTGGCGTGGAAAGAACCTCGACAGTCAGAGGCGCAAATAGCCACGCAAGCTGTACTCGGGGCCGCCTTTCCTGGCAAGCCATGGTTTGACCAGCCGACCTGAGATCGAAGGACTCTGGGGCGTGGCCAAGGCTCGAGCGGACCCTGCCGGCGCCCGAGCGCGTCGTCAGGAGCTTCGAGGTTTCCTTGGTCGCGCTTGACCCGTGCGCCACCGTCGTTATTCTCCTGGCAGTATTCTCCTGGCAGGCAGTATTCTCCTGGCAGTGACTGTCCCGCTTAGGAAATCGAGCCCCCTTCTGAACTCTGAATTGCCCGCCTCGCTCGACCACGAGCTCCTCGACACCGATGCCATCGATGTTTGCCGCCGACTCCAAGACGCCGGTTTCACAACCTACCTCGTCGGCGGGTGCGTCCGTGACGCCCTGTTGGACCGCCAACCGAAGGACTTCGACGTCGGAACCAGCGCCACGCCTAATCAGGTTCGACGACTGTTTCGCAACTCGCGGCTCATCGGTCGGCGCTTCCGACTGGTCCACGTGCTCATCGGACCGAAAATTGTCGAGGTCGCCACATTTCGCGGCGCGGGCGATGGCGAGGAAGACAGTCAGGCCACCGAGAGCCCCTTCGACGGCGCCGAAGCCGACGAAGATGGCTTCATTAGGCGTGCCAATGTCTTCGGCTCCCCCGAGGAGGACGCGGCGTCACGCGACTTCACCATCAACGCGCTCTTCTACGACCCCGTCGCGCGGACCATCATCGACCATGTCGGTGGGTACGCGGACATCAAAGCGCGCCGAATCAAGACCATCGGGCCACCGGAGCTCCGATTCCGCGAAGACCCCGTACGCATTCTCCGGGCGATCAAGTTCTCGGCGCGTCTCGGATTTCGCATCGACGCACCGACCTTCGCAGCCATGCCCGTGGTCGCTGGCGACATCGACAAGTGCCCGGTGGCTCGCGTCACGGAGGAGGTCTTCCGAATCGCGGAGAGCGGCCATATCAAGGACGCCGTCTCGCTAATGAACGACACGGACGTGCTTCGCGTGGTGCTCCCCGAGCTCGCGGACGCGCTGCCGGATCTGGCCGGTCGGTACGAGAAGCACCTCGAACTGGTCGACCATGTCGTTCGGGCGCATCGGGGGCTGCCGCGGGAGTTGGTGATTGCGCTCCTGTACTTCCCAATCCTCGAGTCCTGTTCGACGAGCACGGATCCGTCCGTCGTCGGTCGAGCAGTTGAAGCCTGGCTCAATCCAGTCGGTGTCCGCATGCACATCGCGGTGCGAAATCGGCTGTCGATTCGAGGCCTGCTGGTGCTCCTCCAACGTATGAAGGACCTCCGGCGTACTGTTCGTCTCTCACCGCACGACTGGCGCGCGCTGCCGCTAGCTCTGACGGTGTTGCGTCTCCTTTATCGGCGTGACGGGACCGGACGGGAGGTCTACCAACACTGGCGTCAGATAGCGGCCGAGCAGGGCCTCGCGTGGGTCCCGGCGGAGTCTCCACTGGTCGACACGGGCGACGTTCATTTCCGAGAACCACGCCGTCCCGCAACCGAAGGCTCTCGAAGTACTGGCTCGCGCGGAATGCGGGGAGCGAGCTGATGTTCGCGCTATTGCTAGCCGGCTGTCTCGTCGCGGCAACGGACCCGCAGGCGCTCCTCGCTCGCACCGACGCCGCCGCGAACCGTGCCAAGGACGTCGTCCTCGAGCTCGCGATCTCCGTTGAGATCCCGGGTGTCGAACGGCTCGCCCGCACGGTTCGGGTCTGGCAGCGTGGTCAGGACCAGCGACTCGTGAAGTTCGTCGCGCCGGCTCGTCTGCGTGGAACCGGACTTCTGATGCCGGAGGCCGGACAGACCTTCCTGTATCTCCCGGCCTACGAAAAGGTGCGACGTATCGTCGGGCGCGATGGGGCCGGGTCCTTCATGGGGACCGGGTTCTCTATCGGTGACCTCGCGAGGACACGTTTCCAAAGTGACTACACCGCGGCTCTCGTGTCGGAGAGCCCAGCAAGTGACGTTCTGAAGCTCACACCGAAAGCCTCGGACGCGCACGACCACGCGGCGCTCATCGTCACGATTCGACGAGAAGACTCATTGGTCTCGCGAATCGAGGCTGTAGATGCCGCGGGAAAGGCGATTCGAACGCTCGTGGCCAGTGACTTTCGTGCCGTGGGCGGTTACACAGTAGCGCATCACGTCGACGTGCTCGAACATGCTGCTCGTCGGAAGACGACGGCACAACTCGAGTCGGTGCAATTCGACACCGGGCTGTCGCCAGACTTCTTCACGGAGCGGGAATTACGACGCGCACCGTGACGTCGAGAGTGGAGACCGACGAGCGGTCCAGAGCAAAGAGACCGGCCGTCGCGCCGGAGTGGAGTCGGCCTGAGAGGCCGGGGAGAACGCGAATGAAGACGATGAAGAACATGGCCGCTCGAGTAGTCACGATGTCGCTTTTCGGCGTGGCCGCGATTGGCTGCAGCGACGACGCGAGCTCGTCGACGGCGACGACAGACGGTGCAGACGGCACTGACGGAACGGATGGAACCACTCCAGCTTTCACTGGAGGCAACTTTCAGCTCACGACGCAAGCCGTCGATGACGAGTGCCTCGAAGGGAGCCTCAGCATCGTCTTCATGCCGGAAGGGGATGCCAAGCCGTACAAGCTGGCGAACACGACCGAGCTCCCGGCCTCCGACGCGCTCCCCGCTTCGTACAAGATCAGCCTGCAGGCACCGTTCACGGAGCTCCCCGTCAAGGTCGAGGCCGACGGCTCCAACATGAAGATCGCCGACGCCAATCAGACGGACATCCTCGTCGACGAGGACCAGTGGGCCGACTGCAGAGCCAACATGGAGATCGACGCCAGCATCACTATCGCTGACGACGACAACGTCGACGTCAACGCGACCATCACAGTGACCGGCTGGAACGGCTCCACCTGCCCCGTCGCCACCAGCGGCTGCACAATCAAGCTGACCATGACGGGCGACCGCGTCGAGTGATCGCGCAGGGCCGGCCGACGTCCGCGTCTTGGTCGGCCCGATCGTGCCGTGCTGAGCTCACTCGGGTGCACTCGAGCCAAAGCTCGTCAACCCAGCCCGTTCGCCTCCGGCATCCCATCGCGTGGACGTGGCCCACGGGGCGTTCCGTGACACTCCTCGTCGCGCTACTGACCGCTTCGAGCCCGTCTCGAGCCGACGATGGCGAAAGTCAGGTCCGCTTCGGAGGTCGTTTCGCCACGGCCATGCAGCTCGGCCTCAGCGGCTGCAGCGGCGCTGAGAGTTGCCGCTTCCTCAACTTTCGCAACGCCAACGTCCTCGGGCTGACCGTCGATGCGACGCCGTCGCGGACCGTGGAGTTGAGGGCGGGCGTCGCCGTCCGGAACATCAACGTCGCCGACATCGAGACCTTCGACGACACAGGCGACATCTCAAAGGTTCAGCCGGTCGACATACGCCCGCTCGAGTCGAAGATCGTCCTCTTCGACCTCTTCGGCGCCGGAGGTCTGGATCTCACCGCTGGCTACGTCCGGATCGCATGGGGCACGGCCGATGGCGTCAGCCCAACCGACATCGTCAACGCCTACGATCTCGAAGACGGCTCCGGCTTCGATGCCCGCCTGCCCACGATGGCCGTCGGCGTCGGCTATACGGTCTCCCGGTTCCGCTTCGACGCCTGGATGTTGCCGCTCTTCGAGCCAGCGATCCTGCCGGTGGACAGCATCGACGTGACCGCGCTCGGCGATACCGCCAACGTCTTCGATCTCCGCGACCTGTCGAGCAGCGCGCCGCCGGAGGTCCGCCAAGTCGAGACGCCGACGACCACGCCCGAAAACAACGCAAGCAACATCGCCGTCGCGGCGCGCGCACGCTGGGAGAGCCCCGTGGGTGATTTCTCCCTCATGTTCTACCGAGGCCACGAGTCGCTGCCACAAGCGCACGGCGATGCGCGGCTCACTGGCTTTCAAACATCGAACCGCGTGGACCTCGGCGTGCCGCTCGTCTACCCGACCCTCATGATGGCGGGCGCCGACTGGCGCGGCGAGCTCGGCGGTGACGTCTCGGGCTGGATCGACGTCGGCGTCTTCTTCCCAGGTGAGGCCGCGCTCTCCATCTCTCGCTCACAACTCGAAGCCTTGGTGACCCTCGGGCGTATCGACGAGGTCCCAGACCCGCTCCCCCGGCAGGTGACTCAGGACGACGCTCCGTACGTCAAGGTCGTCGCTGGTGCCGACGTGCTCCTGAACGACACGATCTACCTCAACCTACAATACGCCTATGGCTCCGCCCTCGAACGGCAGCGCGCCGACCTCCATCATTACGCGCTCTTCGCCGTACGGGTCTCGCTCCTCGATGGCCGACTCGAGCTCGAGGCACGCGGCGTCTTCGAAGCGACACTGGACAGAGCCTTTGGCTTTCAGGCGGGCGGCGCTATCAGTTGGCTACATGGCGACGCGGCGAGGCTTAGCTTGAGCACCACCTTTCTGGACGGAGAAGCCGGGACGACCCTGCGAAAACTCGACCGGATGTCCCACCTCCGCCTCTCAGTGGACACACGGTTTTAGGGCAGCGTGGTCTGATGACGCTGCCGACTCGGACGCACCCTCTAACCCAGCGATGACCCCTGCGCCTCGGGTATCATTCGACGTTTGACGTGGACCCTCCGTATCCATAGTCTGTCGGGGCCGAGGTGCGCTTGGCGGTCGTTACGTGTTCAAACGGGTCCATCCCTACGGCAGCCGTGCCGGAACGACGACGCGCTCAAGCCATGGTTTCAGCAGGAGGCAATCGTGTCGATGAAGCGACTTTCAACCATGATGGTGACCAGTCTCGCGATGGGCTTGAGCGCTTGCGGTGGCGCGGTCCAGACGGAGACCGGCCCTGCGGGCACCACATCCGGAGCCCTCTCAACGAGCGGCGCGATCGCCCCCGCAGCGCCTCTCGATAAGTCGCTGTCCGCGCCCTCGCAGCTCACCATGCCTCTGGCGCCAACGCCCATGCCCAAGGCAGCTCTCCCCGCGAAGGTCGGCGCTGCAGCCGCCGTGGCGCCTGCCGCCACCAACGCCGGCACAGCCCCATCGGCCGTGACTCCCTCAGTTGCCGCACCCGCAGCAGTTGAGGAGGCGGCTATCCCCGCCGTGAGCGGCGACGCCGCGCCGGTCGCAGCCGGGTCGGCCATTGCCGACGCCAGGGTCGCGGCCATTGCCCTCGATTCGAAGTACTTGACCGCTGACGAACGGCTCAAGCTCGTTGGGCTTGCAGTCGAGACGGTGTGCCTCGGCTTCTCCTTCGACCAGACCGAGCACCCACGGGTCATCGCACAGCTTCATGCCTCCTCCGGCATCGACGCCAAGACCTTCGACCGGCATCTACCGAGCCTGTTCGCCGAGACAGCAACTTCGGAAGCGGTGGGCCGGACCAGACTGCTCTGCAGCGAGTCGACGGCGCCTCCAGAAGCTGTGGCGCTCTCAGATGCCGACCGTCCGCTACTCGAGACGCTGCTCGGTGTCACGCTGGGCGTCGGCAAAGCCAAAGCAGCCGTCGTCGATGACGCTGTTTACAACCGCGTCGTCGAGCTGCTTCGGACCCGTGAAGACTTCCGCAAAGCCTTCGTGCGCGAGGCGGCCGCGGCAATCGAAGCCCTTGCCGAGAGCAACGAGCCCGTGCCCACGACCGAAGCCGTTCAGCCGGGAGGTCCATCAGAGGCGCAGCTCCCTCAGATCGGCGCGGAAGATCCGCCGGCGGATGGCGGGTGCACGAGCGACAAGGACTGCAAGGGCGACCGGATCTGCGTAGACGGAAAGTGCGTCAATCCGCCCTCGGGCGACGCCCCTCCAGGGGATACGCCGCCAGCGGACCCGAATGAGCCCGCACCCGATCCGTCAAAGCCGGTGTCGGAGACGCTTCGCTTCAGCGGCTCGCTCAGCGGCAGCGGCACGGTCAGCTTTCGCATCAAGGGCCGTACCATCACAGGTGCCTCGGCGTCCGTGCAAGGTATCAACTTCAGCTTGAAGTCGAGCGGCATCGACGGCAAGGGGGGCTTCCAGCTCATCGGTAACAACGGCGGCAACTACGTCCGTATCCGCGCGACCTACAGCGCCGGCAAGAAGTGGGCTAAGGGCAGCTTCGAGGGCACCATTAACAAGCGAAAGATCTCTGGATCGGTCACGGCCTCCGCCCGCTAACACTAGTGCTACCCGGCGAGGAGCCGTCGCGTGACGGCGTCCGCCAGGCTCCGCCCCCTCGGCGTGAGCCTTAGCCTTCCCCCGATGACCTCCACTACACCCTCTCGCAGAAGCGGAGCCAGCCGTTCTTCGAGCCCACATGAGGCATCGAGTTCGAGCTCGGCGCCGAGCGCCTCGAGGTCCACTCCCGAGCCGTAGCGCAACCCCGTCATCACACGCTCGTCTCGGTGATCGTCTCGAGACACGAGCTCCTCGGTCCCGACGGGGTCCTGACCACTCATCGCAGCACGAAGGTACTCTTTATGGGGGCGGAGGTTCTCACGCCGCCGAGCACCGCCCGGGCGCCATCCCGAGAACGAATGGGCCCCCGCGCCGAGCCCGAGATAGGGCTGGCCGAGCCAATAGCCCGTATTGTGGAGGCTCTCGAAGCCAGGCCTGCAATAGCTCGAGATCTCATAGGCGTGGAGCCCGTAGGACGCCAAGGTCGGTTCGATGAGCTCCCACTGGTCGGCGGCGACGTCCTCGGTGGGTAGGGACAGACGCCCATCCCGAACGGCGCGTTCGAGCCCGGTGCGAGGCTCGACCGTGAGGTGGTAGAGGCTCAAGTGGTCCACCCCGGTATCGAGCACCCGGACCAGCGTGTCCCGCCAGGACGCCGCCGTAGAACCGGGGAGACCGAAGATGAGGTCGACGGTAACAGCGGGGAAGGTCCTGACCGCGACGTCGAGCGCCGCGAGACCGAGGGGCGCGTCGTGACTACGCCCCAGGATGTGAAGCTCGGCGTCAGTCACGGCCTGCAGGCCCAGGCTCAAGCGGGTGATGCCCGCCTGCACATAGGCCGCGAGCAGCGCGCCGTCGGCCGCCTCATTGGGGTTGGCCTCGAGAGTGACCTCCGGTGCGACGGCTCTCGTCGCGGCCACGAGGTGAGCGAGCGTGTCCGCGACGCCGGCGGCGCCCCATAGCGACGGTGTGCCACCGCCAAAGTAGATGCTCAGGACGTCCCGACCGGCAATCTCGGGCAGACGCAGGTCCGACTCCGCTCGTACCGCCGCCGTGTAGTCGGCCCGCGGGATCTCGGTCACGCGAGCGACGTTGAAGTCGCAGTAGCGGCATCGCACGGTGCAATAGGGGAAATGCAAGTAGATCGAGGCTGTACGACGCGAGTCGATGCGCTCGTGCGGCAGCATGCGCGCCATTGTGAGCGTCACGATAGCCTCACGGCGGCGATTCGGATGGGGCTCGCTTCGACCCGAGTAAGTCGTCGCGCGCCTTCCGGGGTGCGGTCTATGAAGAGCTCGCCATCGAGCGTGTAGCTCCCTAACGCATCGAGAACGCGCGCGTCCGGCACGTCGAGGACGGACGGCGACGTAGAGACGCCGCCAATCATCAGCGATGGAATGAGCCGAATGATCCGGCCCGGATGGGTCTCGAGGAGCACCTTGGCAAAGAACCCCTGGCCGTCGGTTGGAACGGCGATGGCCGTGAAAGCGCCCTTGGCGATGGCGAGGTCGATGGTCGTGGCCACGGCCCCCAGGTTCACGTCGAAGACGCGGTCGTCGACGCGGACTGGCCTGCCAGTCGCGTCGAGCTTCCAACCGTGTTCCCGCCACATCCGAGTCCCGACGGTGTAACCGACGAACACTTCAGTGAGAAACTGGAGCAGCCCGCTGTAGCCTTCACCAAAGAGCGTATACATCTCGACGGCGTTGGCCACGATCTCAGTGCCGAAGACGAAGCCCAGCTGGCTGCGGCGGGTTGTGCCATCGACGTCTTCGGTAACGGAGATGAGACGGATCTCCCGAGTAGACAGGTCCGCAAGCCGCTTCCCCTCGAATCGACGGCGGAAGTCGACAACCGTACGAACGGGGTTGCTCGAGGTCCCGGTCGATCGCGACACGATGTTGAGCGTGCCGCCGTTCAGGAACAGCAGCCGAGGGATTGGGACTGACCGTCCGAGACGTTGTGAGGCCGCCCTACAGAGCGCCACCAACCGGTTCACACCGAGGTGCAACGTGCCGTCCCCGCCGTTCAGCCCAATGACGTTCACGCCACGGCGCACGAGCAGATGCACGAGGGCGTCGTCGAGCTCAGCCGCGGTGCGCGTCATGACGGACTCGGACGGGCTGTGCAGCGCTCGCGGGAGCAGCTGATCGTAGAGCCTCGTGCGGGCGTTCGTTCGCGAGAATGGGTTGGTGATGACGCCGAGCCGCGCTGGGCGCTCAGGCGAGAGGTTCTGCAGTAGAGCGCCCGCGGCCTCTGGGGTCAGCCCCGAGAAGGCTGTCGTCATTGAAGGCGGGTCCTGCGCTGGCGGGAGAATGGTCACGGTTTGGAGACGCGGGACGGGCCACCGGTGGACCGCGTCCCCGGCTCGGCTTACTCGGGCTCGATCGCAGTGAACTCGTTGGTCACGTCGATGTCCGACGACCCGATCTGGATGGTGGTGTCCCACACGCAGGGCAGCTCGCTCTTGCCCCATGCGTCGATGGTCAGGTTCGCGTCGAGGTCATAACACTGGCAGGCGGCCTGGGTCGCCAGACGGAAGCCGTTGCCGGTGTCGAGGTCGAGGTCGGTGAAGAACTTCGTGAGCTCCTGCTCGGCGAGCGGGATGGCCACGTCGCAGGCCGCCTTGGCGATGTTCGCCGTGAAGCCCGTGCCGCCGTTGGTGATGCTCTCAGCGAAGAGGTCGCAGCAGGTCGTGTTCGCGCTCTGGTCGAACTCGAGCTTGAGGCACTCCTTCCCGCCCACGAGGACCTTCAGGTACTCCTCGATGGAGTCTACCTTCGGGCTATCGGGAGATACGCCGGCGAGCAGCGGGAGTACTTCCTTCTCCACGATGTAGAGGAGCAGCGCGCCGTACTTGATGTTGAGCGAATGCTCGTTGATGTTCAGCATGAACTTGTTGTCGGGGTACTCGACCTTGCCGGACCACACACCGGTGATGGTGCCACCCTGAAATGCCTGAACCGAGAAGCTGCGCTTACCGCAGTTCTTATCGGTCGGGTCGCAGGTGGTCCCGAGCGTCCAGCGGTAGTTCACAGTGTGCCACTCGGCGGCGGTGGTCGCTTCGACGATGCTGCCGTCAAAGTTCGGCTCTTCGTTGATCTCGTAGGTCGCTACGAGCTCGAGCTCCTTCAGGATCTTGGCGAGGTCTTGCCCGGTGAAGAAGATGTCGCTCGCCGTGTCGTTCTGCTGAATGAGATCGACGAGGAGCTCGCCCATGAGCTGCTTGATGGCGAGTCCGACGGTGTCGAAGCACGTGTCCGCGATGCAGGGGTTCGCGGGATCGACGAACGCATACCCGCAGAGGTCGGAGATGACGCTCGTGTTCTTGCCGATGTCGCAGACGAGCACGAGGAGCTGAGCGGCCGGGTCGCTAAAGAGCCCGAGGACGACGTTGACCCACTTCTCCACGTTCTCCGGCAGTGCGCTCACGAGGTCGAAGCTAGTCGTGACTTCGTACTGCTTCTTCCAGAGCGGCGGCAGGTCCGTGAGCTGCACTTGGACGGTCTTGGAGCCGACCCAGCTCACCTCGGCCTTCGTGTCATCGCAGCCGAAGACCATCGCCGGACCCGAAAGGTCCTTGCCGATGCCGACAACGGTGTATGCCTGGGTGCCTTCTTGCTCGAGACCAGGCAGCGACGTGAAGGCCGTCGACTGGGTGAGGCCCTTCGGCGGCGAGCTCAGGTCGGCCGTGGGGAGGCTCTTTGGGTCGATATCGGTGCAAAGCCAAGGCTTCGCTTCCGTCTGCTTGAAGAGGTAGGTGGTGACGCCTTGAAAAGAGCGTGTACCGCCGTACTTGTAGGTGACGGTGAGCGGGATCTGGCCCTTCGGCGTGACCGCGATATCGAAGAAGAGCGGCGGGATCGTCACGTCGTCGAGCGACTCGACCTTGACCTCATACTGCTGAACCTGCTGAGCGGTCTGCGAGACCGTCGCCGAGGCGACGCCCTTGTCGACGCCCTCAGGGAGCGTGTAGCTCGTGTTGGTGTTGAGCTTCAGCGAGTTGTTCGGGTTCTTGGTGATGGTCCAGCGAACACCGACTTCGCCCACGAGCTCGTTGCCGCGAAGCGCTTTCACTTCGAGGTCGCGCGTCGTGTTGAAGGACATCGACACCGAACAGCGGTTGTTGCCCTTGCAAGTCACGCCATCGTCGCCCTTTTCAGCCACGAACTCGAGGCGGAGGGGATCGGTGCTCACGACGGTGTCGGCGGGTGGTGGACCGCCGTCGGGGGTGTCTTGAACGTCGGACCCGGGAAGGATTATCCCGTCGCTCTCTTCGACGTCGCCGCCTGCGATGGGTAGGCCAGAGCTACCGCCGTCATCGCCACAACCCTGAAACACGAGAGCGGCGAACACCGTCGCCACCAAACACACATCAAGACGCTTCATTGCGGACCGCCTCCCATTTCTCACCGCTCGCCCGACCGTCGGGGCGACTCGCCGCCGTGCCGCCCCGCGGGCGGTAACATTGCGACTCACCCCATGCGACCTACCTCAGGACACCCTACGGGCGCACGTGGAGTCGCAGAACGTCGAAATATACGGGGAAGGACCGCAAAACCAAGGGATTTCGGCGAATACGCCTGGGTACCGACGCCTCAACCGATCCGACG
>CANMLD010000012.1 GCA_947498315.1 Pseudomonadota bacterium
CTGCGGACCTCGACTGCAGTGGACATTCCGGCCCTCGGCGCAGAACATAAGGCAGAATCTGGTCGCATTCTCGGGATCCGGCGGAACCCTGGGCCCTCGAAAGCCGGGAAAATTGGCCGGAGAATTGACGGGCCCGAGCACGCCGACACGCTCTTATCTGTGAGGCGCGGCTACCGCAGGGCCTCCCAGAGTGAGGGCCGGCTCCGCCGCGCCTTCCTGATAAATGCGCGAGGCCGTCACCCGGCTGCCAGTCGAGTTTGTTTTGACTGGCCCGGGCGCGCCGACACTCTGAGAATCGGAATGCGGGGAGCCATCGCCGAAACACGCCCTTCTTACCCGTCGACGTGCTCGGCCCGCGCAAGCGCAGTCGACCCGAGGCGCACGTTCATCACGGCGTCGGCGTGTCGGCGATGTCCCTGGCCGCTTTGTCGCAGTCGGCCTCCATGGCAGGGGCAGTATCGGCAGCGCTGAGCACGGTCCCATCGCTCTCGCAGCCTTCGAAGAGCGGGTGCCCCCGATTGGGGACACGACCCAGATTCCTCGATCCGCGGATTCCACATGCTGGCCATCGACGCCACCTCCTGCTGAGCGAATCGCATGGCAGAGGAGCGGCTTGAAGCATGTACGGCCTAAATTGAATTGGTCTTTAGGGCTCGGTCACTGCGACATCACGTCGCTGTCTCCGGTCGAGATCTCGTAGGCGACAAGGCCCCACTTGACGACGACGAGGAGAGTGTTGTTGTGGCTCGGCACGCCTTAAACGACGACGCCGGGCAGAACCCGGCGTCGACACGACCAACACACGCCCAGCGAAGGGCGAGTGGCTCGGTCTTACAGCTTGCCCAGCAGCATGAAGCTGATGAGGAGCGAGTAGATGACCAGCGACTCGATGAGGGCGAGGCCGAGGATCATCGGGGTGAAGATCTTGCCCTGGGCGCCGGGGTTGCGCGCGATGCCATCGAGAGCAGCGGCCGAAGCCTTGCCCTGCCCGAGCGCGCCGCCGAACGCCGCGATGCCGAGGCCGAAGCCGATGGCGATCGCGATGTACGCCTTGTCGGTGACTTGGCTCGGGGCCGGGGGCGGGGCCTGCAGCGTTGCCGCCGAGGTCACGGTCTGCGCGGCTTCGGGTGCAGCCGGGGTGTTCGCGAACGCGAGCGCCGTGAACGTGCAGAGGACGAAGAGGGTGAGAGCGGTAACCGAAGCAGCCTTCTTGAACGAGTTCATCGAGATAATCTCCCTTCCGAGATGCAGTGGAGCCAGAGTTCAGTCGTAACGACTAGTGAGCGGAGTCGGTCCCTTCAGCGTGTTCCACCGCGAGCGCGATGTAGACGATGGAGAGAAGACAAAAAACCAGGGTCTGCACCACGCAGACCAACGTACCGAGGACCATGATGGGCAGCGGAACCAGGATCAGGCCGAAGCTGAGGAACACGCCGAGGACCATGTGGTCGCCGAACATGTTGCCCATGAGCCGGATGGCGAGGGACGCCGGGCGCGCGAAGTGACTCACGAGCTCGATGGCGAACATCAGTATCATGAGTGGCAACCAGGCGATGCCGCGCATGGGCCCGAGAAAGTGCGCGAAGTAATGACCGAAGCCGTGCTCCTTGACGCCGTAGACGTGAGTCGCGAAGAAGACGACGAGCGCGAGCGGGACCGTGGTGTTCAGGTTGTCCGTGGACGCGCTAAGGCCGGGGACGAGCCCGATGAGGTTCGAGAAGAGGATGTAGGTCCCGAGCGAGAAGATGAGCGGGAAGAAGAACCGCGCCTGCTTCTTGCCCATGGAGTCGACCATGGTCTTGTAAATCCACTCGCCCGCGAGATCGAAGACGGTGAACCAACCGAAAGTGCGCTCCGGCAAAATGGCGTCGTCGCCTTGGCGGGCGAACTTCTTCGCTGCCATGGTCGCGATGGTGAGCGCGAAGATGAAGACGAGGACGCCGATGAAGACGTGCATCGTGCGCGAGGGCATGGCCTCGCCCTGGAGCCAGGTCTTTCCCCACATGGCGCGGAGGTTCTCGACGGCGGTTGGCGCGAACTGAGCGAAGACGGTCCAGTGGTCTTCGCTAGCGACGGTGCCATGGGCTGAACCATGGGCGCCCGCATCGCCGGCAGGGGCGCTGCCGAAGGCGTCGGGACCGACGATCATGACGCCGAGGACGAGAGCGAGCCCGGCAGCAGTGCGGAGCGACCACGGGCGTGCGGCGGCAGCGCTGAGGCTGGCTGCACCTTTCGAGTGGCTATGGTTCGACATTGACTCCACCTGAACTCCTAAGCTCGAGATCCGCGCACGTCGGTCGCGCCGTTTCGCCCCGCAGGCTCGGTGCCCGTGAGCCCAACCTCGAGAGCGTTGTCCGCCTCGACTGCCGGTAGCGTGAGGGCGCTGTACAAGCTGCCAACCACGAGGGCCAGAACGAGGGATGAGAACCCAAAGAGCATTCCGAGGACGTCGAGCTCGAACACCTTCACGCAGAGCGCCATCACACCCACGAAGGCAACCAGCTTGAATGCGAGGATGCTCGCGTAGACGGCCTTGCTCGTTCCACCGCGTTCAGCGGTGTCCAGAAGCTTGCCCACGAGCCAAGTAAGGCCAAGGAGGTTTAGGACGCCGAGGAGATTGCCCACGAGTGCAGCGACAGCGGCGGGCACACCCATCCACTTTCCGACCGCGAGCGCGGTAAGGGCCAGCACGGCCACGTTCGCGCTCAGCACTGCTCTCTGGAAACCGCTCTTCGTCACCTAACCCGCGCTCCCGTAACGACCGGATGGTCGTTGACAATTGCCTTGGGCGCGACTCACGGCTGGTCCTCTTTCATTGCCTTCTTCGCGGCACGAAAGAGCGACCTGAAGCCAGCCGTCACACCAATCAGCACCCAGACCACGAGGAGCCAAGGTGCCGTGTCGTAGCGCTCGTCCATCCAACTGCCGACCCAATATCCGATCCCGATCGAGGCCGCGAGCTCGATGCCAACGCTGGCAAGCCCGAAAGCGGCGATGCGGTCCCGGTGGGGGGGGCGGTTCGTGATAGCTGAACCCTCCGATATCAAAGCGGTTTTACACCGTGCTTCGGGCCTGGCAGCCCAAGCGGGGCCGTAGCTAACACGCAGCCACTCTCCAGTCAACCCGTTCCTTACACCGATGCCTCACCGTGGGCTCATGAAGCGGTACGGATCGCGCTCATCGACAACGCCCGGGACGTGTGCTACCACGCCTGCCGTGAGCCTCCCCGAGCATGTCGCCATCATCATGGACGGAAACGGACGTTGGGCCGAGCGTCGAGGTCTCTCCAGACTGGAGGGGCACCGACGCGGCGCCGACAGCGTTCGCACCATCACCCGCGCCGCCAGGGCGCTCGGCATCAAACGGCTGACGCTCTACGCGTTCAGTGAGCAGAACTGGGGGCGCCCGGTGCTGGAGGTCAACGGCCTCATGCACCTGCTGAAGGATTACCTGCTCAGCGAGCGTGAGGAGATCCTCAGCAATGGCATCCGCCTCGAAGCCATCGGTCGGCTCGAGCGACTGCCAGACATGGTGCGCGAGACGCTAGACGAGCTCAGGGCCGTGTCGGCCCACAACACCGAGATGGTGCTCTGCCTCGCGCTCAGCTACGGAGCGCGCGAGGAGATGACGAGCGCGGTGCAGCGCATCGCAGAGCGGGTTCGCCGCGGGGACTTGAACCCCGACCAAATCGACGAACGCGTGCTCGCGTCAGAGCTCGACACCGTTGACGCCGACCTCATCATCCGCACGAGCGGCGAGCAGCGGCTCTCGAACTTCCTGCTGTGGCAGAGCGCTTACGCGGAGTTCTACTTCACTGACGCCCTGTGGCCTGACTTCGGTAAGGCCGAGCTCCAAGAGGCCCTCGCGGTCTACGCGAGGCGAAACCGCCGCTTTGGGCTCGTGGCCTGATGGCGACGCGCATCATCACCGGGCTCCTCCTGGCGGCGGGGGCCATCTTGCTCCTTTCGCTAGGGCCACCGATCGGGGCCTACGCGCTGATTCAACTCGCGTCGCTGCTCGTCGGCGACGAGCTCTTCCGCATGGTCCTCGGGCCCGAACGAACCCGGGAGCGTTACGTCGGCACCGCGCTCCTCGCTGCCGTAGTAGCGCTCGGGTGGTTCTCACCCGCTCACGCCATTGCCGGCCTCTTCGTCGCCGCGCCCATTCTGCTTTCCCTCGTCCTCTTCTCTCCGGATGACGTGGAGACGCTCGCTCGTCGCGCGGCCTTCCTCGTAGCTGGCTTTTACTACCTAGCCCTGCCGCTCGTGGCGCTGGTCTTCATCGGCGCTCGCGAGAAGGGCCCCCTCGAGATGCTCGCGCTCTTCGGCGCCGTCTTCGCGGGCGATTCTGGCGCATTCTTCGCCGGCAAGTTCCTCGGCAAGCACAAGCTCTACGAGAAGATCTCACCGAAGAAGACATGGGAAGGCGCGTTCGGGGGAGCCATCGCCAGCGTTGGGGGCTTCGTCCTCATCAGCACGCTCGCCAACCTCCCGTACTCACTACCGATGGCAATCGGGCTTGGCTTCGCTTGCGGCATCGTTGAACAGGTCGGTGACCTCGTCGAGTCCATGTTCAAGCGGGCTGCCGGTGTCAAGGACTCCGGCAGCATCCTGCCCGGCCACGGCGGCATGCTCGACAGAGTCGATGGGCTCCTCTTCGCCGCCCCAGTACTTTTGGCGCTCACCGGCTTCTGATTTCCATGTCGTCGGACCCGGCTGGCGGCCCCGCGACCGTTCGGCGAGAACGCCACGGCGCCGTTCTGACCGTCACCATCGACCGACCCGCGGTAAGAAACGCCGTCGACCGCGAGACCGCCGATGCGCTCACGGCTGCTTTCCGAGACTTCGATGCCGATGAGAGTCTCTCCGTCGCGGTTCTGACCGGTGCGGGCGGGCAGTTCTGCGCGGGCGCCGACCTCAAAGCGATCAAGAACGGCCGCGGCAACAGGCTCGATGCGGAGGGGGATGGGCCCATGGGCCCGTCCCGGATGCTCCTCGGCAAACCCGTCATCGCCGCCATCGAAGGGCACGCCGTGGCCGGCGGCCTCGAGCTGGCCTGTTGGTGCGACCTTCGCGTCGCTGCGCAAGATGCGACCTTCGGCGTCTTCTGCAGGCGTTTCGGCGTGCCTCTCATCGACGGGGGGACGGTGCGGCTCCCGCTCATCATTGGTCTATCCCGGGCCCTCGATCTCATCCTGACCGGCCGTGGCGTCGGTGCGGCCGAGGCGCTGGCCATGGGCTTGGTCAATAGGCTAGTTCCTACGGGGACCGCGCTCGTAGCGGCTCAATCACTCGCTGCCGAGCTCGCCGCGCTTCCCCAGGTCTGTCTGCGAGGCGACCGCATGTCCGCCTATGTCGGCACGGCGCTGCCACTACGCGATGCGCTCGCGGCGGAGTTCGAGCTCGGCCAAGCGGCGCTCGCTTCTGAGACGCTCGCGGGGGCTGCTCGTTTCGCGAGTGGTGTCGGGCGTGGTGGTCGGCCCGCCTGAGGACGGCTGGGTCAGAACAACGTGTAGATGAACGGAGCGAGCGCGCTCGTCTGCGTGAAGAACGCCAGCGCCCCGAGTGCGAGGATGACCACCAGCATGGGGGCCAGCCACCACTTCTTCCGAACGCGAAGGTAGGCCCACAGCTCGCCCATGGCGCCGCGCTGCTTGACTTCGATGCGCTCAGGTGGGTCGACGTTGCTGTGAGAAGGAGGGTCGCGTCTCGAGTCGTCCATGAGTCGTAGATTCCTCGTGGGATGGGCACTTGTCCAGTTGGGTTGGGAGTGAGAGAACGCCCCCATGCCTAGACCCGATCTGAAACCCATCAACCTCGGCCCCGGGCCGAGGGATCACGGACCTAGCTTCATCACCCGCGCTGGAAAGGCTCGACTGCAGGTGGAACATGACCGGCTGTTCGCCGTCGATCGTCCTCGCGCGGTCGATGCCGTCGCCGAAGCCGCCGCACACGGTGACCGTTCCGAGAACGCCGAGTACACCTACGGCAAGAAGAAGCTCCGGGAGATCGACCGCCGTTTGCAGTTCCTCGCGAATCGGCTCGGGCGCGTGCAGGTCATCGACCCGGCGACGCAGCCACGCAATAGGGTCGGCTTCGGAGCCACCGTCGTCATCGAGGACGAAGACGATGGCGCCGAGAAGACCTGGGTCCTGCTCGGAGAGGATGAGGTCGACGTCCCTCGTCGCCGGATCTCGCACAAGTCTCCGGTCGGCAAGGCGCTTTGGGACAAGAAGGTCGGCGATGGGGTGGTCGTCCACACGCCAGGTGGGATTCGACACTACGAGCTCGTCGAGATCCGTTACGAGCCCATCACCGATGAGCCGGTTGATGGCTCCGAAGGGCCCCGCTGACCATGCGACCTGCTCGAGTCGCGCTCGCGAGCGACACCATCTGCGCCATCGCCTCGAGCGCAGCCGTCGGCGGCATCGGTGTCATCCGAATCAGCGGCCCGCGTAGCCTCGAAGTCCTGCGCCTCGTGGCGCCCTTCGTCGGCGAACGGCCCGACCCGAGCCGACTCATCTACGGGCGCTTTCGCGACGGGCAGGGCGCCGTCATCGACAATGGTTACGCCGTCTACCTAAAAGGCCCGCGCACCTTCACAGGGGACGACGTCGCCGAAGTCCACGGACATGGCGGGGCGGTCAACCTCGCTCGGCTCCTGCGCGCCGTTCAGGCCGCGGGAGCGCGGCCTGCCGAACGCGGCGAGTTCTCGCTGCGCGCCTTCCGCAACGGCCGCCTCGATCTGGCCCAGACCGAAGCCATCGCCGATCTGGTCGAAGCGCCGACCGAAGCCGCGCTCGAGCTCGCACGAGCTCAATACGACGGCCACCTCTCGCAGGCCGTGCGAGCGATCAGGGCGGCGCTCACGGACGTACTCGCCGCCGTCGAAGTTCAGATCGACTTCGTGGATGAAGATCTCGGAGACGCCCTCACTGCTCGCGTCTCGCCTCCACTCCGCGACGCACGAGCCCAACTCCACGCCTTGAAATCGACCTGGGCGCGCGGCCGGCTCATGCGGATCTCCGCGCGAGTCGTGCTCACAGGGCCTCCCAATGCTGGAAAGTCCAGCCTCTTCAACGCCTTACTCGATCGACGACGGGCCATCGTGAGCGCTCGGCCAGGGACGACGCGCGACTTCCTCGAAGATGCCCTCGACCTTGGCGGCTACCCGGTGACGCTCATCGATACCGCCGGCCTCCGTGACGAGACCGATGACGACATCGAGAGCGCCGGCATGGCCCGCGCGATCGAGCTAGCGCAGTCCGCGGACGCCGTTTTATGGCTCCACGCGGAAGGGGAGGCTCCACCCTCGGCGCTCTGCCATCACCCTGGCCTAATCCGGGTTTGGACGCAGCTCGACCGGCAGCCCGAGGTGGCGTCCAAGCCGTGGGACGGCGAGGCCCGAATCAGCGTCGTCACCGGCGAGGGCCTCGATGCGCTCCGGTCCTTGCTCTTCGAACGAGTCGTCCCGGCGGGGAGCCGCGAAGGCGGGACGGCCATCGTCACCAGCGAACGCCACCACGCGGCGCTCGACGCCGCATGTGTTGCCGTCTCGGACGCAATCGCTGCGGAGGAGCGGCGCTTGCCCCCCGAGCTCATCGCCATCGACGTGAAGGAAGCGCTCGATCAGCTCGGGCTCATCGTCGGAGACACGACGACCGAGGATGTACTCGATCGCATCTTCTCGCGATTCTGCATCGGGAAATAGCGCTCGCCGGGGCGGCAGAGCTCGGGACGACGTTGGGGGAGGGAGGCCTCGGCTCAGCCAGTTCCGGCGAGCCGAGGGGGAGAGGCAGTCCCTGCCGAAACAGGGACCGCCGTCAGATCACTCGCACTTGGCGGCGACGCAGGCGTTCGAGCCGGTCGCTTCGCCGGCTTCGTTCTTCGCGGCGACACAGGTGGGGCCGGCGCCGGCGCCCGAGCAATCGCCGTCGGTCGAGCAGGTCGGCATGCAGCGGAGGTTCGCAGCGAGGCCGCTGCCGCCGATATTGGCGCAGGCGTAACCGTCAGTGCACTCGTCATCGGTACCGCAGGGCGTGCAGGGCTTGGTCTTGATGCAGAACTTGGCCGTGACGTTCTCGCCCGACGCGCGCTCGCGGAGGGTCTGGGTGTCGCAGACCATGTCCGGCGTGCCGCCCGAGCAGTCCGCGTCGACGTTGCACGGCTTGGAGCAGTAGCCCTCGCCGTCCTTCGCGTCCGCGTTGCAGTAGAGATCCTCGCAGCTGTTGGCAGCCGTCGGGGTCTCGCTCTCGACGTCGCACGACTCGCCGAGCTTCTTCAGGTACGGCTTGCCATCGGCGTCCATCGCGTCCACGCAGCGGTACTCGACGCCCGACGGGCCTGCCGCTCCGAAGAGGTGTGGGAGGGCGATACACGCCTCTTCCGAGTTGTCGCAGGCGTAGTCGCCCGAACAATCGTCAAGCGAGTCCGTGTCGCTCGAAGCGGCGCACAGCGGGACGTAGATGTTGTCCTTGGCGTCATCGAACGTGCCGCCGAGGCTGTAGAGGAGCGACTGGCAGAGCTGGTTCAGCTTGACCTCGGTGCCAGGCGGGGTGATGCCCTGCGCGCAATCGTCGGTCGAGCTGCAGAGCGCGGTACAGATGCCGGCGCCCGAATCGAAGGTCGGCAGGCAGAAGCCTGACTTGCAGAAGATGCCGGTGTCGCCGCCGCAGAGCTCGCCCTCGTTTGCGCCTTCGGCCGCCGGCTTCGTGCAGTAGCCGATGCCGTCGTAGGCGCCGTTCTCGGTCCAAACCTGATAGAACTCGCAGGCTTCGCCGTTCGAGCAGTCCGCGTTCTTGAAGCACTCGGCCTTCGAACCCTCGACGCTGATGCAGAGGCCGTAGGCGTCAATCTCTTCGTCGGTCCCGTCTTCGTCGAAGTCATAAGTGGCTTCGTTGACGTTGCAGAACATCGGGATGGTGCTGCCCTCGCACTGCGAGCTCGAGGTGCAGAGGGTGCTGCAGGTGTCGTTGCCGAGGCAGAGGCCCTTGCAGGCCTTGCCCGGGACGTCGTCCGTCGGGTCGCCGTCGCACGCTTCGCCGACCGCGACCGCGCCGGCCGGAGTCGCCGCGCAGCTGTTCTCGAACTGGAACGCCGCGCCGTCCTCGCCGTTGCCGCCGAGGTTGCAGGCCGAATCGCCGGGGCAGTCGATGTTCGAGTCGCAGAGCTTGCCCAGGCAGATGTCGCCCGTCAGGGTCTCGCCGAGGGGGATGTCTTTCTCGCAGGTCATGAAGGTGCCGCCGCAATCCGCGTTCTCGACGCAGAAACCCGAACAGCTACCGTTGTTGAGGCAGAGGTTCGACTTGCAGCCGACGAGGTCGCCGTTGGCCGGGTCCTCGTTGCAGTACTCGCCCGCGTCCACCGAGCCGGCGATCGCCGTGGCGCAACGCTTCTGGTTTTGGCCGTTCACGTAGAGGAGCTGGCAGCCCTCACCCGACGGGCACTCGCTGTCGGCGTTGCACGGCTTGAAGGTCGTGCCGGCCTGGCAGGTGCGGAGGCTGCCCTGGGCAGGGTCGGCGTTCTGGATGCAGTACCAAGTGGCGCCGTAGGGGTTGCCTTCGACGGGGTCGGCGCAGTCGCTGGCGACGGCGTCCGGATCTTCGATGCCGTCCGGGTTGGCGGCGCCGCTCCAGTCTACGCTGTCCTTCTTCAATTCGCAGTTGAGGGTGCAGACGGAGCCGAAGCAGTAGCCGTTGTCGCACTGCGCGTGGAGGCACGACGGGTAGCCGGCGGTCTCGGGGGTGCACGTCGCGGTGTCGCCGCAGGCTTCACCGAACTGCTTGAGCGGGGCGGGCGGGGGCTCACAGGTTCGCTTCACCTGGTCGCAGATGTCGCCGCCGGTGCAGGTGCCGCATTCGCCGCCGCAGCCGTTCGAGCCGCACTCCCATCCGGCCGCACAGAAGGGCTCGCAGGGACCATCCGTGCCGACGGTGCCGTCGGTGCCTTCAGCGTCGTCGGTCGAGTCAGACCCGTCTGCGGTGCCAGTGGTGCCGCAGAGGCCGTCGGAGCCATCGGTAGAGTCGGTCGAGTCCGTGGTGCCGTCGGTCGCTTCCGTGCCCGTCGTCCCGTCATCGCCGTCGCTGCTGCTCGTATCGCTCTCGCAGCTGAGTACCAAAGCGCTGCCGAACAGCAACGCCAACTTCAATCCGCTCGTGGTGAACATTCGCATCTTCCGCTTCCTCCATCATCGTCGTCAGCGCCGCTCCGCCCACTCGGGAGTGACGACGGTACGACAGGGCATGGCCAGCGCTCGAAACGTCGACGCTGGCGCTGGCCAGTTTATCTGTCACAAAGCGATCTCCGGGAGTTTACCCGGCCGCCATGAAGCGGGGGAGGCTACAGAGTCGACTACGACGCTGTCAACGAGTTTTCCGGCGCTCGCGGTACATGCAGTGTGGCCCGCGGCGCCTCCAGGCCATCGCGCCCTAGTGGACCGAATGTTCAGTGCTGACATTCGGGGCCAGCCGCGTCGTTGACTCGCCTCAGTGCGTCTCGTCCATCGGGACCTCTTCGACGGTGGCCAGCACCTCTTTGACGAGGAGGATCCGGAGGTCGTCATCCCACGGGACCTTGATCCCCGCCGTCTTCGGGAAGAGCACGAACGCGCCGCAAGGCACGCCGGAGACGTTGTGGCCAAGGCCTTCCTTGTTTTCTTCGTCGTCGTCGTCGTCGTCGGGTCGGGCGCGTGCGACTTCGATGACCTCCGCGTAGAGCGCCTCAGCGAGGCCGTCCCTGGCTCCAGGGGGCAGGAAGAGCCCCGATTCATGTAGGTCCGCGCTCTTCTGAACGCGCACGAGGACCCTCGGCCCGACGGGCTGAATGTGACGGACGATTCGTTTGGGTGGGCTGATCATGTCCCTCACTTTCGGTGCAAAGCGGATTCATTTAGGCAAAGTTCAACGAGTAGACTCCAGAAGCTCAAGCTCCCGGCGGGACCGGCAGGCGGTCGACCCGATCGCGGATGGCGAGCAGATCGGTTCGGAGCTTGAACAGGTCGTCGCGCACGCCCGCGCCAGAGCCGAAGGCGGCATCGAGCTTGCGTTCGACGGCGCGTCTCGCTTCCGCAGCGCGTCGATGCACACGGCCATCCGCCCCCGCGCGGTCGACGCGTTCCACGAGACCGAGGCTCTCGCTGCCGCCGAGGGCCTCGAGCGCCGCCAAGACGGCGAGCTGAATCCGGTAGTTCTCGTCCGAGGCCAGGCTCTCGAGCTCGTCGAGGACGTGCTGTCTCGTCTTCGGGACATCGCGCCCGAGTCGCCCGAGCGCAGAGATCGCTGCTGCACGAACGAGCGTCGTGTACGCCCGTCGGCAACGCTGGCGTAGCGGGTCCACCGACCTTTCGCTTCGTAGGTGAGCCAGGCCCGCGATGGCGCCGGCAGCGATGACGTCGTTGAAGCTCGGCCTATCGAGCGCCGCTTCGAGAGTCGGGTAGGCGGCGTCGAGGGCCGTCCGAGCGTAGGCGGTGACGGCTTCGGCTTCGACGAAGTAGCTCGGGTCGCCGCTCCGGGCGATGGGTTCGAGCGCCGTCGCTGCCGCCCCATCTCCGCGGAACTCACCGAGTGCGGCGACGATCCCACGTCGGGCCTTCGGGTGGGCTTCGGTGGTGAGCGCCGCGATCAGGAGGTCGCGAGTGGATGGCGTACGGAGCTCGGCCAACTGCTTCGCGGCCTCCTTTCGGACTCCCCAGAACGGGTCGGTGCGCAACGTGCGGGAGAGCAGCTCGGCGGCCTTGGGTCCGCCCCGTCCGGTGACGGCCTTCAGGAGTTCGATGCGCCGTGCCACGCTTACGGCCTTCGTCGCCGCGAGGGCGCGGTCGAGGAGCAGGAGCGGCAAATTGGGAGTCAGCTCACCGAGGAGGGTGTAGTCCGGGTCGAGCACGATGAACTCGGGCGTGATGACGTCGCCGAGGACGACCGAGATTGGACCCTGATCGAGCGTTACCGGGAAGCGTCGAGTCACGCCGGCTACGCCGACGAGGATCTCGGTCGTGATGGGGCAGTGGATACCGCCTTTGACGTCGATTCGAACGACGGCCGGCCCCTTGCCTGTCAACAAGGTCCATGAGAGCTGCGGGTAGCCGGTGCGCTCCACCCACTGTTCGAAGAAGCCGGAGAGCCGGGTGCCTGTCGCGTCTTCGATGGCGCGGCGGAAGTCGTGGGTCTCTGCCTGGCTGTGTCGGAACCGATCGAGCCACACTTTGACGGCCGAGCGGAAGCTCGACTCCCCGAGGCGCACCCGCAACATGTGCAGTATCCACGCGCCCTTGTGATAGAGGTGTTTGTCGAAGAGGTCCACGGGTTCGCTGTAGTCGCGGGCGACGATGGGGCGGCGATAGCGGCTGCGATCTTCTTCGTAGTAGCCGCGTGCCAGATCGAGCAGCTCGTAGTCGAACTCTTCCTGCCCGAGATGGTGGCGCTGATAGAGGCAATCGAAGTAGGTCGCGAAGCCTTCGTTCAGCCAAGCGTGCGCCCATTCGCGGCAGGTGACGAGGTCGCCGAACCACTGGTGGGCCAGTTCGTGGGCGATGAGGCTGTCGGCCGTGTAGTCGAGTGCTGCACGCTCGTCGAAGAGCACGTTGTCGGTTACGGTCGTGAGAGTCGTATTCTCCATGCCGCCGAAGACGAACTCGCTCACCGCGACCTGGCCGTAACGAGGCCACGCGTACGGTACGCCGATGAAGTCCTCGAAGAACCGAATCATGTCACGGGTTTGCCCGAAGGCACGTTGGGCGTCCGCGGCGCGGCCGGGTAAGTGATACCAGGCCACCTCAGCGCCACCTTGCGCAGATCCGTCTTCCGGATCGACGTGCTCTTCGAAGGGACCCACGACCAACGTCACCAGATACGCCGGGACGGGGCTGTCCATATGCCACGTCGTGATGGCTCGCCCTGGGAGGTGGCTCGCCCGGGGCTCACCGTCGCGCACGCCGTTCGACAGGGCCTTCAGTGTCGCATCGGCGGTGATCGCGACCGAGGTCGTCATCTTCACGCCCGGGTCGTCTATGCAGGGGAACCAGTAGGGCGCGTCGTCGTCTTGATTCTGCGTCCAGGCGTGTGGAGGGCGATCGGGCAACGCCTCCGAAGGTTCGATGAAGTAGAGCCCGAGGCGCGGACCGCGGGCGGCGTAACGCACAACGATCGTTCGGGTGTCGCCCCGTACCATCGGTGCAAAGGGGACTGCGAAGGGGACTGTCAGCGTCATGCCGTCGTAGACGAACGATACCGGCTCGGCGACTCCCTCCACATGGACGGATTGAACCTCGAGGTCTCGCGCGTCGAGCTCGACCGCGCTCGCTGACTCAGCGACGCACGCGAGCACGAGGGTGGCGTTGCCTTCGAGGGTGTGACGAGCGAGATCGAGCGAGACGTCGAGGTGCACGTGCCTCGGAAGCACGGGACGGTCCTTCGGATGTTTGGCTCGTTCACCCGGCAGCGCGAAGGGGAGGGGTTCACCGCGCTTGACGTTCAAGAAGGCTTCGACCGACGCCACATGGCGCCAGCAGTAATCCGCTCGCATTTCGGGGGCTCTCCGCTCGCCAGGGCCATGAGGGTGAAGCGACGTGGTGAGGAGGCGATGCTGCTCGTCCCTCGCGCGTCCGCTACACCCTCGACGTCAGCGCCCCCGAAAGTTCGGTGAACGCTTCTCTCGAAACGCAGCCAGCCCCTCTTCAGCGTCCGCCGCGCCGAACGTGAGCGCCTGCGCGAGGGCTTCCGTGTCGGCTGTACGGTGGACGTCGAGCGAGATCGCTCGATGGATGGCCGCCTTCGTCCATCGTACCACCGCTGGGGCGCCGGCGGCGAGTCGCTCAGCGAGCCCAATGGCCTCTGCCAGCAGCTCGGCGGCCGGGACGCATCGATAGGCGAGGCCCCAGGCCTCGGCATCGCGGCCAGAGACGGCGTCTCCTAGCATCAGCATCGCCTTCGCACGGGCGAGGCCGACGAGTGCGGGTAAGGTCTCCGTGAGCGCCATGCCAGGGTGAACGCCGAGCTTCACGAAAGGAGCGAGGAAGCGGCTCTCTGGAGTGCAGACCCGGAAGTCGCAGACGGCGGCGAGACCGAGGCCACCTCCCACAGCGGCACCGTTCACGGCCGCGACCGTCGGCAGGGGGAGGTCGACGAGCGCCAGGAACGCGGCGTAGACAGCACGAAGGCGTTCTGCCTCGCCGGGTGGGCCACCGAGGCTCATCGGGACCCCGGGCAGCTCGCCTGAACCGAGGTCGGCGCCGGCGCAGAAGTGGTCGCCTTCGCCAGTGAGGACGAGCGCTCGGATGGTGGGATCGGCGCGCGCGGCCGCGATGGCGTCGGTAAAGCCCGCCATCAGCTCAGGCGACATGACGTTACGAGGAGGTCGATTGAAGCGAATGAGGGCGACGGCGGACGACGGACGCTCCCAGAGGACCGCTGGCGCCGTTGCTAACGGCGCCTCAGCGTTGCTCATGCGCCCATTCCTCATGCGCAGCGCGACCCGCCCCCGGTGCCTCGCTGCCGCGTCTCAACGGCCGGTAGTCCTGTGCGGCGACCTCGAGGAAGGCTCCTATCCCGGTCAGGAGCCCGCCCGTGAAGACGAGCCAGCCGAACACGGGGATGACTGCGACTGAGAACAGGATGAGGGTCCCGACAGCGAGGCTGGCGAGCCGGTTCGGCTTCGGGCGTTCGGCCAGCAGCAGCACGCGATAGCCGACTTCGGTCGCCACGGCGCCGAGGCCTGCAAGGGAGACGACGAGCAGCCCCACTAGGATGGCGAGCGCCGCCACGTTTCCGAGGGCGCCGTCTACGAGCGCGAGAAGCGCCGCTAGCAAGACGCAGTTGATGGTGAAGACAACACCCCAGGTGAAGCAGCGGCGCATCCCTGAACGGGCGGCCCGACGCTCGCGATCGACTAGCGACGGAGCCGCCGCAGCGATGAGCGTCATCGCCGCCATAGAGCTGCTCACGACAACGAGATAGGTCGCGACCCTAATGAGCCACTCGGCGGCCATAGGGTCTATTCCACCGTCTTGCGGGCGCGCCGATAAGCACGAACCGCGAAGGCGATGTTGAGGCCCGTCGCCAAGACGGCGCATGCGGCCAAGATCGGCAACGCGCGACCTGGGGCGACCGTCTCCCAGAGGTCGCTGATCCCGTGGCTCAAGACGCCGAGGAAGCCAAGCGCTTGATCGAGGAAGCCGGTCAACGCGCGGGCATGCCAAGGCGCGTCCGTCCGTGCGTCTTGAGTGCCGAGGACGACGGCGGCGAGGACCATGAAGAGCCCAGCGGCACCGAAGACCTGCCAAAGGGGAGGCATCCGATCGCGCGTCGTCTCGACGTCGGCACGAATCTCGTTCATCACGCGGCCGACGAAGCTGGGCGACGCGTCGATGCTCGCGCCCCGATCGAGTGCGTTCGCAACGGTGCGCAAGGCTCCGGCACGCGGCAGGCACTCTTGGCAGTGGCCGACATGGTCGTCTATCAAGAGTCGCAGCGTGCCCGGTTCGCCGGACTCGAGCCCCTCCACCATCAGATCGGGCAGGGTGTCGCAGTGGGCGGCCACCTTATTCGAGTTCATGAGAGGCGGGCTCCTTGCCTTCGAGGGGCAGTTCGTCGGTCCACTCGTTCGGAATCAGACGACATCACCGAGGATGTGTCTGAGCGCAGAGCGCGCGCGAGAGATGCGGGACTTGATGGTGCCGAGCGGCAAGGAAAGGGTCTCGGCGACCTCTTCGTAGTCGTATCCGAGCATGAAGCGTAGCCGCAGGATCTCGCGGGTCTCCTCGGGGAGTGTCCCGATGCCGGCTTCGAGTCGAACGAGAACCTGCCGAGCAGCCGCCTGGTCAGCAGGGGTGCTGCCTTCCCCTGGCGTGAGGTCATCGACCTCGAAAGGCACTTCGTTTCGCCGAGCTCGGCTCTTGTAGTGATCTCGGATTCGATTCGCCGTGATCGCCATGAGCCACGGCCCGAAGCGGCGACTTGGCTCGAAACGGCTGAGCGAGCGGTAGGCACGAACGAAGACTTCCTGTGCGAGATCTTCGGCTTGCGCGCCGTCTCGCAGGGCGCGGTTTGCCATGGCGATGACGCGGGATTGGTGGCGGCCGACGAGCTGGGCGAACGCGCTGCGGTCCCCGCCGAGGCAGTCGGCCACGAGCTCTTCGTCGCTACGGTCCAACGGAGGCCACCTGCGGAGGTGACGAGGGACACCGTCGTCCGGCCCGCCAGTTGCGCATGGCGTCGTGAGCTCGCGTGAGAGTGAGTTTTAAGGTAGTCCATTGCGTTTCCTGGATGTCTACCTCTGGCAGTCGCAACCGGTTCCGTCCAAAACCCATCCCTACTGCGGACCAGCGAGCCCGAGCGATCGGCCGACTCTGGCGGGCTCCAGAAAGGCGGACCGATTCGACCAGCACGCGACGCAGGGCTTTTTGGGGTAAGTCCACGCTCCTTTGATACCTTGTCTGGATGCCGATGTCAGTTACCACGAGATCTAGCCGCGTTCAGAAGCCCGCCCTCGCCCAACCAAGCTCCGCTCCAACGGGATCCGCCTCCATGAGCTCCCCCACTCGAGAGGTTGAGCCAGGGGCTCCCGCGCGCGCACCCGGCCCCTGGTTCTCGGCAAAGGCACCCGCGACCATCGCCAATGTCGGGCCCGGGTTCGACGTCCTTGGAATGGCGCTACACGCTTCGATGCGGCTTTGCGACCGAGTTACCCTCCGAGTGCTTCCGCCAGGCGCTCCTGGGCCGCGTTTCTCCGTGACCGTGCGCGGCGACGGGCGCCGATTGCCCCGGGAGCCCGATCTCAACGTGGCCAGCGTCGCCGCTAAAGCCGTGTTCGCGCTCGCCGGATCGGACGCTGGATTCGAGCTTCGACTGAGCAAAGGGCTCCCGCTCGGCAGCGGCCTGGGTTCATCGGCCGCGAGCGCCGCTGCTGCCGCCATCGCGGCCAACGAGGCGCTCGGTCGTCCCCTGACGCTGCGGGAGCTCATCCCCGCTGGGCGAGCCGGCGAAGCGATTGCGGCAGGCAGCCCTCATCCGGACAACGTGGTCCCGGCTCTGCTCGGTGGTGTGCAGCTCGTCGTCGACACCGACGACGCGCACCCGAGCCGTGCCGATGGGAGCCTCGAGATCGTGTCTCTGCCGGTGCTGCACGCGCTACGGGTGGTCGTGGTCATCCCGCAGCTCGAAGTACGGACCGCCGACGCCCGTCGCGCGATCCCGAGCGAGATCCCTCACTCGGACGCTGTCTTCAGCGCGTCCCGTCTCGCGTTGTTGGTGTCTGCATTTTACGAGCGTGACCTGGCACGGCTGCGGGTCGCTGTGGCAGATCGGCTGCATGAGCCGTATCGCGGTCCACTCATCACCGGGTTCGAGCCGGCGCGCGCCGCCGCCTTGGGCGCGGGCGCTCTCGCCGTCGGGATCTCAGGTAGCGGGCCCGCGATGTTCGCTTTCGTGGAGAGCGAGCTCGTTGGGAACCTAGTGGCGCGTGCGTTCGTTGCGGGCTTCGCGTCAGCCGGCGTCAAGGCCCGTGCAGTCGTCGGTCGCATCGCCTCGGAGCGGCGAGGCGCCTGACGAGCCGACGATGTGAGGCGCCTATTCGAAGTCGACGTTCGGCGTCGTATCCGACCATATGGGGCTCTGTCGCACGTGCGTGTCGGTCTCGGCGTAAAGCGCCGCTTTGAAGGCCGCCGATTGCTCGAGTGCGTCGAGTTGGCGCTTGGCTTCGGCGTTGCCATCTTTGGCGGCCCGGTCGAACCACCCGAAGGCCGCGACCGGATCGCGAGCGATGGGCCCTTCTAGCAACATGCGACCGAGGTTCACCATGGCTGGAGTGTGGCCAGCATGTGCAGCTCCCTCGTAACATCGGGCGGCGGCCTCCGCGTCGACCAGGCCTCCAAGCCCATCGGCGTGGGCGCGACCGAGCGCGAACAGGCCCGACGGATGGCCCTGTGCGGCCGAGAGCTCGACCAGCCGACGCCCCTCGTGGGGCTTGCGAGTGGCGACGCTGCCCGTGAGCAACCAGATGCCGACCAGTGCTTGCGCTTCCGCCTCACCCGCGTTGGCGGCCTGCGTGAAGAGCTCGCGAGCACGAGCGGCACCGTTCGGCCCGGGATCGGTCATTCGGACCAACTTCGCGAGGGCGGTCATCGCCAGCGCGTACCCGCGCTCGGTCGATAGCTCAAAGTAGTGAAGCGCCTGGGCAAAGTCCTGAGCGGCGCCGCCCGCGCCTTCTCTGAAAGCGAGGCCGAGGTGAAATGCAGCCCGGCCGTGACCGAGATCGGCCGCGCGCTGAAACCACTCGAGCGCCATACGGTCGTCGGGGCTCAGCTCGGCCTCTCCGAAGACGTAGAAGGTCCCAATGGCGAATGCCGCTTCTGCATGCCCCTGCTCTGCAGCGCGCTCGAACCACTCTCGGGCGCGACGAAGGTTCGGATGGCCATCGTCTCCGCGCTGAAGTGACGAGCCGAGCTCGAACTGCGCTTCGGCCAGTCCGGCGAGGGCCGCACGCTCGAACCACTGCGCGGCTTGGTCGACGCTGAGCCGTACGCCTTTGCCCTGGCTGTAGAGTAAGCCCAATCGGTATTGAGCGACTGGGCTCTCGGCCTCGGCTGCGAGTCGAAACCAACTTGCCGCCGTCGCCGAGCTCTCTGGGACGCCTTCACCGCCCAGATACATCTGGCCAAGCACCAGCCGGGCTTCGGTGTCTCCGCTCTCGGACGCACGTTCCAGCCAGCTACGGGCGAGATCGATGTCCTGGGAGAGTACGGTGCCACTCTTGAACGCGAGTCCAAGCGCGAGCCGAGCCCGCCGATGCCCGCCATCCGCGGCCCACGCGAGCCAACGCTCTGCCTGCGCAGGACGCATTGGACAACCGTGTTCACCGAGGCACGCGAAGCCGAAGAGGTACGCGGCTTCGACGTCGCCGTTCTGCGCTGCGACCTCGAGCCAACGGAGCGCTTGTGGGATGTCCTTGTCAACGCCATCCCCTTTCAGGAAGACCGTTCCAAGCACCCGCTGCGCGCCGCGGTTGCCTTGCGATGCTGCCGCGCGAAGCCAGCGATGGGCTTCGTGGTGGTCTTGCGGAGCGCCTCGACCGCTGTAATAGGCAAGACCGAGCGTGAGTTGGGCCTCTGCGTTGCCGCCGATGGCTGCTTGCATGGTGCTGTCGAGCAACAACCTGAACTACCTCACGGCCGGGGCAGAAGCTTCACTAGGTCCGACAGAGGAGTCGCGACGCCCAGACTGGCTTCATCGATACAGCGCTGTCAGGAGATTGTCCTTAGGACACTCTCCCCAAAGCGTACTCCATTGATCCATCGAGCGCGAGGGGGAGGGGCCTCAGTGGCCGAAGATGGGCTGGCCTCCGTCATGGCAGAAGGACCGGGTCGCTCAGATGAAAAACCTAGTTCACCCCGGTGTGGACGTGTCGAGCACCTCGAGCGGCGGCATGCGGCGGCCTTCGAGATATTCGAGGCTAGCGCCGCCACCCGTCGAGATGTGAGACATGGCGGCTTCGAGTTCGAAGGTCTCGACGGCAGTCGCCGAATCGCCGCCGCCGACGATTGTGGTTGCGCCTCGGGACGTCGCGATCGCCATCGCGTCGGCGACCGCCCGCGTGCCGGCCGCGTAGACAGGCCGTTCGAAGACGCCCATGGGCCCATTCCAGACGACCGTCTTGGCACCCGCGATAACCTCGGCGAAGCGGGTCCTCGTCTTAGGGCCGATGTCGACGCCGAGTAGCGAGTCCGGCAGCGCCTCCGCGTCGACCGGAACGGGGAGGCCGTTTTCGAAGTCGTCCGTCGCGACGTGGTCGGTCGGGAGCAAGATCTTGCCCCCCCCCGTCGCCAACAGGGCCTTCATCGCATCGACCTGGTCGGCCTCGACCCGGCTCCTCCCGACACGAACCCCCTTGGCCGCCAGCAGCGTGTAGGCCATGGCCCCGCCGATTAGGAGGTGGTCGACTTTGGGAAGTAGCGACGCGATGAGCTTCAGCTTGTCCGAGACTTTGGCTCCGCCGAGGATCGCGACGAAGGGGCGCGCAGGCGTCGCGACGGCCCCGTTAAGAAAGCGCACTTCCTTCTCGACCAGGAAGCCGGCGGCCGCAAAGCCGCCCTTCAGGCGGATCGCCTCCGCGAGGCCGTACATGCTCGCGTGTTTGCGGTGGCAGGTCCCGAAGGCGTCGTTCACGTAGTCGTCGCCGAGCTCGGCGAGGCTGGCGACAAAGGCATCGAGAGTAGCTTGCTGGTCGGCCGTAAGTGCCTTGTCCGGGTTCTTGGATGCCTTGTCGGCGATGGTCTCGCCGGCGGCAAACCGAACGTTCTCGAGAAGGAGTACACCGCCGTCCTCGAGCGCGCGTGAAGCGGCCACGGCGGCGTCGCCCGTGACCTCCTTCGGGCCGAGAACAACCGTGGTTTCGAGGAGATGCGACAGACGAATGGCGACCGGGGCCAGCGAGAACGCGGCTTCGTAGCCTTTCCCCGAGGGTCGTCCGAGGTGGCTCATCAGAACCAGACGGGCACCGCGCTCACGGAGGTGGCGAAGCGTCGGTAGCGCCTGCACGATGCGGCGATCACTCGTGATCTCTGTGCCATCGAGCGGGACGTTGAAGTCGACGCGGACGAGTACCGTCCGTCCATCGAGGCGCGCGCCAGACCGAGCGTTCGCGATTGATAGTACCGTCATGAGAGCACCTCTGATTGGGTCGGAGAAAATGGAGATTGAGCGATCGCCGCGCACGCCGGGGGTGTGGGGGTCGTCCTCCACCCGCAAGCGCCCGCACTGCCGACGCAGCCGCCCTCTTGCTTCGACTGGGCGCCGATAGGCGCGTACTCGATCGACGAAGGCGGGCTGCATCGCCCGCCTTTGAGCGAGAGCAACTCGATGCTAGAAAATCGCCGGTGGACGCCAATCGGAGCTTTGTCCGACCCACTGAGTGACCCGTGGTGCGGGTCATTTGCTCGAGTGGTGAACGTCCGGGCGCCCGCGGCTAAAGAGCCATGAACTAGAACAAGAGCCGCGTGAGGCGCCGGCGGCGCTCCTCGACTTCCGGGATGTCGCGGCCAGCCGCTTCAAAGACAACCTTGGCCGCATTCTTGGCCTCCTCTTTGACCTCGGTAGCGGCCTTCTGGACGCAGTCGATGAGCCCGTCGAGCGCCACCAGCGTGTCGCCGCGTGAGGCGGCTGAGCAGGCCAGCAGGTAGCGGGCACCCCAGTCCATCGGATCGGCGTCGAGCCGGGCTTGCACTGCATCCTCGCCACCGGCTTCGTGGACTTGCTCGGCGAGGCCGAGGGTCTGGATCGCCGCCTGCGCGGCGGAGTATTCCGGCATCTTGGCGTCGATCTTGAGGAATTGCTCGCGCGCGTCGAGGACGCGGCTGTTCCGGATGAGGGTACGCCCTAGGGCCAGCAGCGCGGCGCCGTCGGCAGGGTTGGCCTTGACCTTGTCCTGCCAGTAACGGAGCGCCTTGGCCGGGTCTGTCGGCGGGCCTTCGGGCACCGGGGCCTTGATCCCGAGGCGGGCGATGATGTCGTCGAGGAAGCGCCGGACCTCTGAGACGGGGAGGGCCTGTGAGAAGCCATGGATGGGCTGGCCCTTATAGATGGCGAAGACGGTCGGCACGGACTGCACGCGGAACTGAGCTGCGATGTCTGGCTCCTTGTCGACGTCGATGCGGCCGAGCAGGAAGGTGCCCTTGTAGTCGTCGGCCAGTGCCTCGAGTTGCGGGCCGAAGGTCTTGCAGGGGCCGCACCAACTCGCCGTGAAGTAGAGGAGCACCAACTGATTCAGGCTCTCCTCCAGGACAGACTGGAAATTATCGATAGTGACGTCTTTGATGAACGGGCCTTTCATGGTTCTCCTCGGTGGCGCGTCGCCGGGTGCAGCAGGGCCGGCGAATGATAGTCGGGCCGTTCCAGACGTCGAGTACCGGCGACACCTTTGGTTTGCAGGCCGATGGTCGTAAGGTAGGCCACGTCCGGCCGAGCGCGCCCGGACCCCGAGGAACCGCCATGGTACGCCGTCCCGTCAACATCGCCGTCCTTACCGTCTCGGACACCCGCACGCCGGAGACCGACACGTCGGGGGCGCTCCTGGTCGAGCGCCTCACGTCGGTCGGTCACCGACTCGCCGACCGCTGCCTGCTCCCTGACGACATCGCCGGGCTCCGCTGGCAGCTCGAGCGGTGGATCGCCGAGCCGAGCGTCGAGGTCGTTCTCATTACGGGTGGCACCGGGCTCACCGGACGTGACGTCACGGCCGACGTGGTCGACGCTCTTGCCGAGAAGCACATCCCGGGCTTCGGCGAGCTCTTCCGCTGGCTCAGCTTCGCGGAGATCGGGACGTCGACCATTCAGTCCAGAGCGACCGCCTGCCTCGTTCGGCGCACGCTGCTCTTCGCCCTCCCTGGCTCCACCGGCGCATGTCGAACCGCGTGGGACCAGATCTTGGTGCATCAGCTCGACATCGATCACCGGCCCTGCAACCTCGTGGAGCTCATGGCCCGCTTCGAGGAGGGACCTTCCACCCCGCAGGTCAAGGCCGCGCAGGACAGCGCTCCATGAAAGTGCTGCGAGCCTTCTGGCGTTCTCCGACCCTCAAGTCGCTCGCGTTTGCCGCTCTGTTGATTGGCCTTGCGTCGCTGATCGCCACGGTGGACCTGCGCCCGTCGCTGTCTCACCTCGACGTTGGGGTCTACTCGGGATCGCCTACAGGCTCGTATTTCCGCATCACCGAAGGGCTCGCTGAGGCGGCGCGGGTCCGGAGCGGAGAGATCCGAAACCGCCCGAGCCAGGGATCAGCCGAGAACCTCGGCCAGCTCGAGGCCGGCGCCGACGATTGCAGTACGCCGTTCGCGCTCGTACAGGATGGGCTCGCGCCGCAGAAACCGCACGACATCGAGCTCCTCGGTCGGCTGCAGAAGGCCGAGACGGTGTTCGTGCTCTCGGCTCCCGGAAAGCACTACGAATCATTCGAGTCTCTTCGTGGCGTACGCGTCGGCATCGGGCCGGACGGGAGTGGCGCGCACCGGCTCGCGTCGTCGGTCTTCGCGTTGCCCGAGCTCTCCCGGCTCGAGACGAAGCTGGTCGCTCTCCCGAACGAAGCCGCCTTTGACGCGCTCGAGCGGGGGGACCTCGACCTCACCGTCGTCGTGATCGACGAAGACGCCGAGCTCATTCAGAGCGCCCTTCTCGTGCGCAAGCTCGAGATCGCGCCCATCGCGCATATCGACGCCATCGCCCGCCGTTTCCCGTTCCTCACAACCGGCCGAATTGGCACTGGCCAGTACGACGCCGTGGCGCTCGTTCCGGCGACAGACCGCACGGTGCTCCGCGTCGACACGTTGGTCGTGGTTCACACGTGCGCCGTGCGTAGTCAGCGGATCGCCATGCTCTCTCTGCTCGACGGCGCGTTCCCGGACTTCGTTCGCCACAATCAGGAGACGCCCAACCAGACGGGGTTACCCCTCGCGGAGGCGTCTCGTCACTTCTTCCAGAACGGCGGGCCCGAGTTCCTCGATATCTGGATGCCGCGTGTTAGCGACCTGATGCCGCCGGAGAACTGGGTCTACACCGTGATGGGCATCAGCATCCTCTTTCATATCATGGGCTTTGCTCACCGATTTCGCCTCTGGCGAGTCGACGCGAACCGCGTGAACGTCGAGATTCGCATCGGGCGAGTCTTCGGGCCGACCACCACGGTCGACGAGATTGGCAGGCTCGAGCCGGCGCCCCATCATCGGACTTCGGAGACCCTCAAGGCGCTCGACGACGCCATCGGTAGCCTCGAAGGGCTGAACGACCGCTGCCGCACTCAATCGCTCTCCATGCTCGTGCCAATGGGCGGCGAGATGGCCTACCGCTATCAGGAGACGTTGATGGCCGACGCGCTCGCCAACCTCAGGCGGTTCCGACGCCGCCTCGGATAGAGGTTCGGTCGAAAACGAGCGCGCCGATTATTCTCGCGTTCATTTCCGACTGGGCCCTTCGCCCGGCGGGATTCAAAACAAGCACGCTCGCGCCCACGCGACTCTCCGGGTATATGGTCCGCTGGAGGAACCCCGATCCCATGGCCGCAGTCACCTTTCTAAACGTCGCTGTCTCTACGCTCGAGTATTCGATGACACGCCCGGCGCTGACGATCGCCGTGATGATGACTCCGTGAAGGTCGGCCAGATCGTGTTTTTGCACCAGGGCGGCGACCTTCGGGTCGGGCGCATTACCGCTGTCTCCCAGTCCACGCTCGAGGTGGAGCAACCCAGCGGCCAACGCAGCCATCACGGGCCGGCGCGTATCGCGCGCTCGAGCGACAAGAACGTCCCGACGACGGCGGCGCTCGTCGCCTACGAAGACGAGCTACGCGAGCTCATCGACCAGATCGACCTCGACGCGACATGGACGCTCTGCCGCGGTGATGGACCAGAGCGAATCTGGACGCTCGAGGAGCTGGCCGGGCTCGCGTTGCCCTCGCCAGGGCCGTCGTCAGACGACTCGATGGCGTGGGTCCTCTATCGGGATCGGGTTTACTTCCGCGCTCTCGAACCACTCGGCAGCAGCGCCGCCGACGCGTCGCCGATCCGACGCTTCACCGCGCGCCCGTCAGAGGAGGTCGAGCTCGACAAAGCCACTCGCTTGGCCACCGCCGAACACGCACGTCGGCTAGACGCCATGACCGCGTGGCTACGGACCGCGACGGACAACACGCCCAAGACTCCCGAAGCGGTGGAGCTCATCGAGTCGATCGAAGTGCTTGCGCTGTGGGACGACGAACGCCCGGCTGGCGAGACGGCGCGTACGGTCATGCGCCGACTTGGCCCAAAGTCACCGGAGGGTGATGGCACCGCCGCCTTCCGTCGTCTGGTCGACATCGGTGTCTACACCGACCATGAGAACCTCTGGCTGCGTCGATCGAAGCTCCCTCGGTTCTTCGAGCCCGATGTGCTCGCTGAGGCTGAGACGCTTGCGACACGGGTCGTCTCTCCGGAGAACCGGAAGGACTATAGGCACCTCGATACGGTCGCCATCGACGACGAATACACGACCGAGATCGATGACGCGTTCGCCTTCGCGCCGGGCGAGCGGTCGCTCGTCTATGTATTCATCGCGGATCCGGCGGCGTGGATCGGTGAAGACAGCCTGGTCGACCACGAGGCTGAACGGCGCGCGGCCACGCTCTACATCCCTGAGGGCAAAGTAACCATGCTCCCGGCCGTGATCGGGGAAGACGTGGCCAGCCTCATTGCAGGCAAGGACCGGGAGGCGATGGCCTTCGTGTTCGAGGTCGACGACCGCGGGCAGGTCACGAACTTCGAGATCGAAGACGCGCTCATCCGCGTCGATTACGCGCTCCCCTACAAGGACGTCGACGCCATCTTGAAGGGGCGTGAACACCCACTTCGAACGATGCTGCTCGCCATTCACGGCATCGCTGACCGGCTACGGGCCGAGCGTCGGCGGAAGGGCTCGATTACGCTCGACCGACGGGACGTGAGCGTTCAGCGTTTGCCCGACGACCGGGTGGACGTGACGGTCTACCGAACAGACGACCCGGCGCGGCGCCTCGTCGCCGAGTGGATGATCCAGACCTCCTGTCATGCCGCCATCTTCTGTCGCGACCGCCGCATCCCGGCCGTTTATCGCGGACAAGCGCCACCCGACGAACGACCGGTGCTGCCCGAGGGGCGCCCGCTCGTGGGCTGGGAGCTGCAGAACATCCTGAAGACGATGCGGCGGGCGGAGCTCTCGACCGAGCCGCTCAGCCATGCCGGGCTGGGGCTCCCCTGTTACACCCAGGTGACCTCGCCCCTCCGCCGCTATCAGGACCTACTCATGCAGCGGCAGCTCCGTCACGTCATCAGGCGCGGCGTGCCGCGGTGGACCGAGCGCGAGCTGTTACAGCACTTCGACGCACTCGAAGCCGTCGCCGGGACGATGCGGGAGGTCGAGCGCGAGAGCCGACGTTTCTGGATCTTGCGCCACCTCGAGACGCGGGTCGGTCAGCGCGTACGCTGCGAGGTGCTGCGGCTTCTCGGTAAGCGAGTGGTGATCGAGCTCGTTGACTTTGGCGTTCAGGCTGTCCATCCGACGCCATCGCGTACGCCGTCTCCGGGCGACACCTTGGTCTTGATGCTGAAGGCCGTCGAAGCTCGGAGAGACAGGATTACCCTCGGGTAGCGCATCGGTCCACTGGGTCGCTTGATTTTGTCCGACCCCCGAGGGGGTCGGACAAAATGGAGATTGAGCGTACATCGCGCACGCCGGGGGCGCTTGGGTCGTCCCCCACCCGCAAGCGCATTGACTGCCGACGCAGCAGCTGTCTTGCTTTGACTGGGCGCCGATAGGCGCGTACTCGAACGACGAAGGCGGGCTGCATCGCCCGCCTTTGAGCGAGAGCAACTCGATGCTAGAAAATTGCCGGTGGACGCCAATCGGAGTTTTGTCCGACCCCCTGAGGGCTCTAGCGTTCAGAACCCCGGGCTGAGTCGCGTGACGTGGGCCAACAGGCCTGCATGAAACGTCGTGAACAACACGGTAAGCAGCGCCCGCAGCGTGTCTTCGTCATCACCCATCTCCGAGATGAGCTCGTCGACCGGGAGCGCCGGACCATCGAGGGCCCGTAGGATTCGGGACTCCTTGGCGACGAAGCGGAAGGGCGCCGCGTCAGCGAGCGCGTTGGGCCTCAGGTGTACGCGCGGGTTGCCGGTACGGGTGAAGAAGTCCTTCAGCTCGCCAAGCGTGTACCAGCGACGAGCGGCATCGCTGAGCCGGCCGATGATGTCGATGTCGAGGGGGACTGGGTCTGGCGGAGGGGTGCCGCCCGTGTAGAACGCGGCGCGAGCAGTGACGGTACGGAACAGTGAGCCGAGTCGAGCGTCGATGGTCTCGCTGACCAGCTTCAGAACGTCGGCGTGTAACATGAGCCCAAGGCGCACGAGAGCCGGTGCCATGCCGAGGTCGTTCGTACCGGCGCGTTTCGACGCGGCTTCGATACCCTCGAAGGTGAGGAAACCGCGATCGACCAGTGAGTTGCCGAAGGGCAAACCGGGCGAGGCCGGCCCGAGGCGGACGATCTTACCCTCCTTGAACCAGAGCTCTTGACGGCTGACCTCCTTTTGAGCGGCTTCCCGGAGGATGAGCAATCGGCCCGTTACCTTATCTCGGGCAAGGCGTGCGAGCACTGAAGACGCGTTCATCCGGTCGAAGATGGTGACTTCGTGGGGAGTCCCTTCGAGCCCCTGACCGAGCTGCTCGAGCCGCTGTACTGCCTCGCGCGCAGGGACCGGCGCGCCGCCATCGATGCTGACACCTTGGTCCAGGGTGAGCCGGCGACCAGTGAGCATCGCCCGCAGCTCGTCGAGGCTGAAGGGGCCGATCCAACGCTCGCTGCCGATATCGACATGCAAGGTTGACGGGCGGACGCGGTCTCGGCGCGGCACCGGCAAGATGATCGACCCGGTCTGTGTGGGCGGGCTGGCGATCGTCCAGATCGACCCCGTGCCGGTCTTCGAACCTGTCCGCTCGCCCTCCGTAGGGCGTGACAGTAAGTCTGCGACGACGGATGAGACGTCGCGAGCGCCGACGCGATGGCCCTTCTCGAAGAGATACGACTCGATCGCTTCGATGAACTCGCGGGCTCCTTGGTAACGCCGGTCCCGGTCCCGTGCCAGAGCCCGTCTAATGATGGCTTGGATCGCGTCGGGCAGCTCTGGATGGCGCGCCAGCCGAGGTTCGATCTCGGCGTCGCGCACATTGGCGAGCGTCTCTACAGCGGTCTTGCCTCGGAAGAGGCGCTTGCGTGTGAGCAGCTCGTACAAGCAGATGCCGGCAGCGAAGATGTCCGAGCGCAGATCGACCGTCTTGCCTTCAACCTGCTCCGGAGACAAGTAGCCGAGCTTGCCCCGCAGGGCACCGAACGAACCGCCGCCGAAAGACGGATCGAGGCGCGCGCGCGCTACACCGAAGTCGGCGACCTTCACGGATCCTTCCATCGACAAGAGGATGTTAGAGGGGGACACGTCATGGTGGACCAGCCCAAGCAGCCGTCCGTCGCGGCCCAGTGCTCTGTGGGCGTGGTCGAGGCCGCGAAGTACCTCCGCCACGATGTGCAGTGACATGGGGACTGAGATCTCGACCGCGTGAACGGCGGCGCGGAAGAGCAGCCGGTAAAGGTCGATCCCGCGGACGTACTCCATCGCGATGTAGTGCCGCCCAAGGACCTCACCAAGCTCGTAGATCTGCACGAGATTCGCGTGCTGGAGGCCGCTCGAGATCTTCGCTTCGCGAATGAACATCTCGACCAGCTTCGGCTTCTCGAGGAGCTCTGGGAGGATGCGTTTCAAGACGAGTGGCTTCTCGAAGCCAGCCGCGCCCTGCAGCGATGCCAGCCACACCTCCGCCATTCCACCCTGGCCGATTTGGCCGTGGAGCCTGTATTTGCCAAAGGGCTCGGTCGGCCCCGGTGGGATCGTACCGGCCACCGACAAGAGGCGAGGGGGGGCGGAGTGGTCTTCGGCCATTCAGGGTTGACTCAGCCGAGGTCGGCTATGGGATGTCGGGATTTGAGGGGTCGCGAACTGGCAACGACCGGTAACCCCGCCTCGGTGGGTCACCAGACGGACCTGCCAAGTATCGCCGGGTCTGGCAGTCGCGCAACCGCATTTCCGAACGCCTGACGCGTCCGCGCGCAACGGCGGTGATCTTCGTAAGCGCCTGAGTGGGTCGGACAAAATGGAGATTGAGCGTACGCCGTGCAATTTTCGACGGAGCCCTCCCCCCTGCTTCGACTGGGCGCCGCTAGGCGCGTACTCGAGTGACGAAGGCGGGCTGCATCGCCCGTCGAGGAGCGAGAGCAACTCGATGCTCGAAAATTGCCGGTGGACGCCAATCGGAGTTTTGTCCGACCCACTGACATGGGGCGAGAGTCGAACCGGGACGTACGTGGGCGTGACGAGAGAGTAGGCCATCAGGGAGTGCCTACGGGACGTCGCGCGAGCCGCTTGTGTGCGGACGGCACGAGCCATGACAGGCCCAGCAGGAGGACGCCTGCGGCGGCGACCCCGTACGCGGCGTCGGCGACGCTCTTGGAGGCTTCTTTGGCGAGTCCCTCCGCAGCTTTAGGGATGGTGTCGATGACCGGTTGCCAGTAGGCGCCGAGCGACGAGGCGTCCTCAGTGAGGATCTCTACCAGGAACGGTCCGATGCGGTCCGACGTGAACTGGGAGAGCGTGAGTGCGAGCGCCGGGCCTGCGACCAGGGCGAGCGCCACTAGACGTAGCCGGGTACGTCGGCGGAGGGACGGACGCAGCAGCAGAAGAAGGGTTAGAGACGCCATCAGTCCCAGCGTCGGCAAGCGAGCCGACTCGACCGTGGAGAGGCTGAAGCGTACGGCATCGAGCTCGCCCTGCGCTTCACTGAAGACCGGTGCGAGGGAGATTTCAACGCCCTCGCGAGCCAGTCGAACGAGCTCGTCGAGCCGGGCACTCGTGACGAAGGGCGGCAGGACTGGAGAGTCGAGGAGCTGCCGAAGGTCTCCCTCGTCGATGGTGAGGCCTGAGCGAAACCACGACCGCGCGCGAACGATGAGCTCCCAAACGCCCCGTGGCACCGCGTCTCGAATGGGGTCCAGTGTCAGTGTCCACTTGCTCCCGACGTTGTCGTCGATGACTTTGAAGACTTGCTCGCGAACGAAGGCCGAGAGCAGGATATCGAAGACGGCGCTCTCGCGTCCACGCGGGGCGCACGCGAGGGGCGAATCCAGGCCGATGAGGACCCGGGCGAGTTGCCGTCCTGTACACGTCGCGCGAGTCGCGAGCCATCGCTGGACCTTGTCTCCGATGAAGGTCGCGATGCGATCGGCGGCCAGCGTTCGAGCTGGGATGAGGTCCAGCTGTACGGCGAGATCGGCGCGCCGAGACACGAGGAAGTCTGCGATGCCGGCAGCGACTGCGTCTCGTTGCGCGTGGGCCCAGTCGGTGTCGACGAGCGGGTCGAGGACGGCGATGAGCTCGTCGCGAGTAACCTCGATGTCGGTCCCGTCGATCAGGACACGGTCATCGAGTTGCTCCACCAACGCCGGTCTCAGCGCCTGCTCGCGGATGAGCTCGCCCAAATTGCTTTGCCGCACGAGCGTCTTCACCGCTTCCACAACGGCGCCTTGGCGTTCGTTGAGAGGGAGCGTCCACAAGAACTGGGGTCGACGGCCGAGCAGCCAGTCCAATGAGCCTTGAACGCCGCGAGCGAGGTTCGCAGCGACCCACAGCTTAGGTGCAACCTCCCGGAGCACGGCCTGCCAAACGACGAGTGGGGAAGAGAAGCCAAAGGAGGTCTGCGCTTGGCGTTCCGCGATGGTGACGGCGGCGTAGTCGATGAGTGCTTCCCAGGCCACCGTGGCGAGCGGGCTCTCGTCCATCCGCTCCGATATGACGACGCCGACCGCGTCGAGCCGGCCCGCTATACCGAGCGTGATGGTGTGTCCTTCGCGAGTCTCGCCGACCCCGTCGCGATACTCATAGGCATAGTCGTGAACGGCGACGAGGAGCTCGCTCGAGTAGCGCTCGAACCAGTCGGGGGTGAAGATCCGTCGGGTCCACACTTCGGCTTCTTCACACAGCCGACGATCACGGGAGGTGAAGCTCGCCTCGAAGCGCTCCCTCGCTAGACCAGGGGCCGCCGATGCCGAGAGCGCTTGGAAGGTCCCGGCGGAGGCGAGGTGTTTCACTTGACGATTCGGGTCCAGCACGAGGAACTCGAAGGCCGAGACGATGAGCGTCGCCAGCACGAGCAATGTCAGGAGCGCTGCTGGCAAGAGGCCGGTGAGGGCGAAGTACAGTCTTCGCCGCCAGCGTGGTTGGACGTCGGCCGCCGGCACGCTACTCAGAGGCGAACCGATTGACCTTCGCGTGCGCCCAGGACGACCATCTTCGATTCCGGCGACAGTGCAGCTGCCAGAGCTTGGCTCGCGCTCACTTTGCGATCGACGGCGTCATCGTCTTGCATGGGGTCGTGAGAGAAGAGCGCAAGGCGCTTTACGCTGGCTTCGTGCGCGATCGACACCGCGTCCTCTGCGGCGCAGTGCCCCCAACCCGCCTTGGTTCGATACTCCGAAGAGACATATTGTGCGTCAGCAATGTAGAGATCTGCGTTCGATGCGAGCGACACGAGCCGGCTGTCGAGGGCATGGACATCGGCGGCAACGGAGGTAGGAGCGACTTGGCCCAGTAAGCGTCCGAAGGGCTCGGTGTCGGTCGCGTAGACAACGGTTCTGCCGGCGATCGTGACGCGATAACCAAGCGTTATCGAAGGATGATTCATGTACGCGTGCTGCACTTTAAACGGGCCGACGTCGAAGACCCTCTCGCGGATCTCGTGAACGACGATACGTGCCGCCATGTCGCCCAGCGCGACCGGGAAGTACTCCGGATTCATCTGGCCGCGCAGTACATCTTCGAGTGGCCTCGTCAGCGACCGGGGGCCCCAAATGTCGACCTTATTGGCTGCCCCATAGGCGGGTACGAAGAATGGGAACCCCTGAATGTGGTCCCAATGGGTGTGCGTTACGAGCAGCGAGCACGTTAGTGGACGCCCACGAGCTTCCGATTGAAGCACTAGACCCAGTCGTCGAATGCCCGTGCCCGCATCGAGGATCAACGTCTCTCGGCCATGAGAGACCGTTACGCAAGGTGTGTTTCCTCCATAACGCGCCGTCTCGGGCCCTGGGGATGCGATGGAGCCGCGTACTCCCCAGAAGGTCACACGGACCGCGGCGAGCTGCTCTTCCACTGCCGCGATGATGGGCTCCTGCCCGGCCATCCGTTCGAGGACCGCATCGGCACCGAGGGTCAGCGCCTGCCGCAGATCGGTGTTGTAGGTCTTGTCCGTGACGGCGACGATGGGTGTTCTGAGGGTCGAGAAGGTGGATCGAAGGAGTTGGATCAGCTCGAACCCGTGAAGCGTGGGCGTCAGGAGGTCGAGGCAGATACAGTCGAATGCGTCAGCTCGGGCCTCACGGAGCCCATCTTGGCCGTCCGCAACGACCGTGAGGTCATACCCTCGCGCACGTAGGGCCGCCTCGAGATCGGGTCTCATTGGGGAGTCGTCGATGAGGAGCAGCTTAGCCATCTGCCTGCAGAATGACACGGGCCGGAGAACGCGCAAAGTGGCGTGGTCAGTGTTCGCTCGTATTCGGCACGAGCCAAACAGTTATCTAGGGCCCTGGGCACTCCAGCGTTGCGTTGACGACCTCGGCGTTGAGGCCCGGTTCGCCGTCGCCTTCGGGGCTCGTGCCGTCGCCGGCAACGCCGCCGATCCCAGGGGTCCCTTCGGACGAGTAGGAGTTCGCGTCGCAGATGGGGGCGGACTCACCGAGGATGAAGATGCCGACAGAGGGTCCGCCTGCCCCGCCGCCGCCGTGTCCGCCGCGACCACCCTTGCCGCCGCCTGCGCCGAGGCCGCCGGCTGCACTGTCGTCCCAGCCGCCTCCGCCTTCTTTGCCCAGACCGCCGTTGCCGCCATCGCCACCCGTGCCCCCGCTGCCGCCATTTCCGCCGTTTCGGTAGATGAGAGTGTTGCCTACGAGGATAGGAGCGGCGCCGACGATGAGGACGGCGATGGAGCCGCCGCCGCCGAGACCGCCCGTGCCCGCGTCGCCGCCACACCCGCCTGCACCGCCGCCGCCGCCGCTGCCACCATGGGAGCTGCCGTCGCCGATGGCGCCGTTGTCCGAGCCGCCGCCGCCGCCGCCGCCGCCGCCGCCGCCGCCGTGGCCGCCGACTTTGCCATCACCGGCGCCAGTCGGGTACCAGATGGCGTCCGCATTCAGGTTGCCCGAGCGGCTGCCCCGAGAGCCCGGCGCGCCTGGAGCCCCAGGGTTGCCCGAGGTACCAGGCTGGCCAACCTGCTCTGGCGATCCTGATGCGCCACCTGGGCCGCCAATTCCTTCGCCGCCGTCGCCGTCGCCACCCTTGCCGGCGTCTCGACGGCCGACACACCCGGAGAACACGCAGCCGATCGTGTCGGTCAAACTGCACTTCGGCGCGTCGCCCCACCCCGAGGAGCCGCCGTTGCCACCGTGTGCTTCGCCGGTAGCACACGTATTTTTACCGCCCGCGCCGCCGTCGATGAGCTTGTCAGGCTTACATTTGTCGTCGATTCCTTCGGTCCCCTTAGCGCCATCGTTGCCGCCTTGGCCGGGGCCACCCGTCTTGCCGTCGACCCCGATGCCGCCGCTGCCTGCAGCGATTCGGCAATTGGCCATTGTGAAGCCACCGGAACCATTCAGGATGTGAACCGCGATTGAGGAGCCGCTAGGCACCGGATTGGACGCTGACTCGACGACGAAGCCGTCGATGGTGGTCGCGTCCTCGATGCCGTCGGCGATGACCGTTCGTACGACCCCCTTGTCGACCGCCTCGAAACGCAACACCGTCTCGTGAACGGCCGGGTTGCGGGCCCACCCGGCGGCCCGATCGTAACCACCAAAGAGGTTGATCCCTGGCTCCACCACGAGCTGGCCGAGGTAGGTCCCTTTCGAGATGAGGATCATGAGCTTGCCGGGCTGCGCCTTGGTGAACTCGATGGCCTTTTTGATCGTCTTGAATGGAAGGTCTCGAGTGCCTAGACTGTTGCCGAGGTCCGTTCCGTCGGGTGAGACGAAGACCGCGAACTCCGCATCGCCATCGATCCCGTCGCAGTCTGCGTCTTTGCCTGCTACGTCGGGGTAGTCGACTGCGACGAGCTCAGCCTTACACTCATATTCGCACCCATTTTCAGGCTGGCCATCAAGGTCCACATGGTCGTCGAAGCAGGGGCCCATGTTGCATTCGCCGAGCGCGCAGTCAGGAACGGCGAAGTCGTATTCACAGCGCTTGCCGCAGCTACCGCAGTTCGAAGGATCGTATTGGAAGTCCACCGTCTTAGGGCAGTCACAGGAGCCGTGCGCAGGCAGGCACTGAAGGTTAGGCTGCTCCTCGGTACCGACGTCTGCGCAAAGGTAGTCTTCGGGACATGCGCGCGACTCGCAGGACCTCGCGCAGCGACCGCCTTCGAGTGCGACGCACAGATTGCCGAGGCCACAGTCCGTGTCCGTAACGCATGGCTGGCATAGTCGGTCGAGCTGTGGCAGGCACAACGCGGCGAGGTCACCCCCGACGGATGTGGTTTTGCAAGCCCATCCGTCCGGGCAATCGTCCACGCAGACTTTGGTACATGCCGACGCGCCAGTCTGCAGGTTGATGGTGACACAGTGGTCGCTGCTGCAGTCGCTGTTGTTCTCACACGGCCACAAGAACTCGCCCCGTAGCGGCCCGGTCGTGGCGTCTTCGGGCGTGGACCAAACATCGTTGGCGCAGACGCCACTGGGGCAGCTCGGCACATCGGTTGGAGCGTCCGCCCCCGTGTCGAAGGTCAGCGCGTCCCCAGAGTCGGTCCCAACGCTACCGCCCGTCCGAACTGAGGCGTCATCGCCGCACGCTGCGGCCATGAGGCCCACCAGCGCCGTGAAGATTGAGCGACGTGCGCAGCTCCCCAGAGCTACCATCAGTTCGTCCACCAGCCGTGCCTTCCGCATCACCAATGCCCGCTGACCTCCCCTTCACGGAACCCCGCCAAGTATTTCGCAAGCGCGATGCGCCCTCCTGTGAGAATCGGGGTTCCTCTGCCTGGAAGCAACCGATCGAAGTCGAGTTCCAGCAGTTGCAGCTGCGCTTCGAGTGTCTTCGAGAAGCTTCCGTACAGGCTCCGGTCTTCGAGTTGGATGAAGCCTGCCGGTTCACCGACCAGATGGCCCGCAATCAACGTCTTTTGGGTCGGGTGGTACAGCACACACTCGCCCGGGGTGCGCTGGTGCGGCAACGCGTGGACACGAAAGCCACCAGGGACCGTATCGCCGGGCTTGTAGTAGGCGTCGATCGGGAGTCGGAGCAGCTTTTGATCGCCTTCCGGTGCCATGATCTTAGCGCCGAACCAGTCCCGGAACTGCTTGGCCCGGCGCTCTTGCGCCCGACCCGTCAGCAACACCACCTTGGGCTTGCCCAGCGCCTCGAGCGCAGGGAGCACAGGCTCGGGCAGACTCGGCGGATCGATGAGGATCAGGCCGACCTTCGTACGGACCACGTAGCCGTTCATGTGTCGCTTCAGGGCGACGTCGAGAGCGTTCCAGTGGAAGTAGTCGCTGAAGAGCTCGGCTAACATGACTTGAGGCTACCGGAACCGGGTTCGCTTGTCAGTCGGGTTCGCTTGTCAGTCGGGTGCGCCCTCGCACGTGCTTATCTCTTCTTCAGCGCCTTCATGGCGGCCTGGGCTGCCCAGTAGCCGCTCATCCCGTGGACCCCACCTCCAGGTGGCGTGGAGCCGGAACACAGGAACAGCGACGGATTGGGCGTCGAGTAGGGATTCAAGCGCAACGTCGGCCGTGCGATCAGCTGCCACAAGGTCGCTGCGCCGCCCGTTATGGCGCCACCGATGAGGTTTGGGTTCATCGCTTCGAAGGCCGCCGGGCTCGTGCTGTGCTGCGCCAGGATACGGTCCTGAAAGCCCGGAGCGTAGCGCTCGATCTGCCGGGTGATGGCTGCTGTCATATCCACGGTATAGCCTGACGGGACGTGGCAGTAAGCGTAGCCCGTCTGCTTGCCGTCCGGCGCCCGTGTGCGGTCGTTGCTGCTCTGCTGGCACACGATTAGGAAGGGACGGTCGTGAGGGACGCCGTCCCACATCGCTCTCTCGCTCGCCGCGATCTCCGCGAGGGTGCCGCCGACGTGAATGGTAGAGGCGCCGGCGAGCTCAGGAGCGCGCCATGGGATGGGACCATCGAGCGCATAGTCGACCTTGAACACACCTGGCCCGTAGCGGAAGTTGGCGAGACGACGGCGAAATCCGCCCGGCAACGCGTCGCCGACGATCGCCGACAGTGCACGTGGCGTCGTGTCGAAGAGCGCGACCCGGTGTGGAGGCAAGTCGGCTAGCGAGCGCACCCATCGGCCGGTCTCGATGGTGCCGCCGCTGGCCTTCAGTAGCGATGCGAGTGCGTCTCCAATCGCAGCCGATCCGCCCCTCGCGCAAGGCCAGTCCTCGAGGTGCATGCTGATCAGGAACACCATCGCCATCGCCCCCGTGCCCCAGAAGTCCAGCGGGAGTATCGAATGCGCCGCACAACCGGCCACCAGCGCGCGGCCCTCGTCGGTCTCGAAGCGCCGTGAGAGCCACGACGCCGGAAGTAGTCCCTTTAGGCCGAAACGAGCGAACAGCACGGGGCGATGTGGGATTCGGGCGAAAGGCGCCAAGAGGTCCTTGAAGAGGTCGGGCCCCGCGTCAACGAATGGCTTGACGAGACTTCGGTACGCTCGGCCGTCTACTCCGAGGCGATGAACCATCGCATCGAGCGATCGCTCACTGACAATAGCTCTCCCACCGTCGAGCGGGTGACCGAACGAATGGGCGAAGCGCACCCACTCGAGGCCGTGTTCGGCCAGCGGCAACTCCCGTAAGAAGGGCGAGAGCACCCCGGTGGGGTGGATCGCCGAGCACTCGTCGTGGGCGAAGCCGGGTAGGGTGTTCGCCACCGTTCGCAAGCCGCCGCCAATCGTCTCGGCCCCCTCGATCAAATGGACCGAGTGGCCTGCGCGGGCCAGCGCCACGGCGGCCGCGAGCCCGTTCGGGCCGGATCCTACCACGACTGCGTCAATGACGTTCATAGGCGGAGCCTGGTGCCAGAGTCGCTGCAGGTCAAGCCGCGTCGCTCGGCCTAAATCGTCGGCCTCCGGTGCGCAAAATCGCTCCGCGGATTGGCCGTTGAGGCCAATCCGCAGGCCTCGCACGTCCACGACGCTTCCGGTGTCTCACCGCCGCAGAATGGCCCGAGAGGGCCAATCTGCGACGAGTATTGGCCTACCGGCCAATACTCGGAGAGCCCGCTTTCGCCACCGGAAACGCCGTGGCCATCGCGAGTACAGTGGATTGGCCGTCGAGGCCAATCCGCGGGAGGGCGATTTCGCGGCACCTCCGGCCGACGATTTAGGCTCGGTCTCGAATCGTCGGCAGGCCGGCGCGAGAAGTCGCCGGCGTGACGCGCGACTCCTCGTGTCGGACGCCGACGGTTCGGGCTCCGTTGACGAGTGGCCTTAGGGCTCGGAAGAAAATAAGTAGGTCGATTTGCCTCGCGCCGCATCCCCGCCCGGCTCGTTCCAAGTCCACGAAATACGTGGAGTATGTCTTCGGACTTGGCCCAAGCCGGGCGGGTCGCGGCGCGGTTAACTCTCCCACATGTTTTCGCCCGAGCCCTTAGCGAGCCTCTCTCAGAACGGCACGGCGTCTAGATCGAGCCGCGTCGGCGCTGGCGCCGAGCCTCTGGGGAGCCACGGCGCTGGGCCCTCCCCTGGGCGTGACCCAAGGCTGGGTGGGCCGTTCGTCGGTCGAGAGCCGCTCAGCGGCGGGGCGCTCGGGGACGGGTTCAAGGGATCCTCAGCAGTCTCGGTCGCGCCAGGGCGGCGCGTGAGCAGCTCGACTTCGTGTGCCCGGACCGTCGTATAGGTGGTCTTGGCCCCCGTGGCATTGCTGACTACATCGTGGCGAATCGCGCCCATCACCTGTACGAAGTCCCCCTTCTTCATCTGGTTCATGGCCCACTCGGCGGTCGGGCCGAAGACATCGATCCGGTGCCAGTCCGTACGTTCCCGGCGCTCGCCGTCCTGGGTCCGGTAGACGTGCTTCGTGGCGAGGCTGAGTTGGGTAACGCGTTCTCCTCCAGGAAGGAGCCGGCCGTTCGGCGTGCTGCCTAGGTGGCCCCTCAAGATCACGAGATTGTTGCTACGCATGGCGGTGAGTCTCCTGTGAGTATTACGAGTCTTCATGGGTCGACGGCGGCGGCGCTGCCGTACCTGCACCGCAGCGCCGCCGACGATCAGGCAGCCTCTTCGAGCGCGTCGTCGTCACCCGTATCGTCGTTCCCGCTACCGCCGAAGGGCAGTGCACCGCGCGTGCCATTGGCCCACGCGGCGCGGATGTTCTGCTCGAGGGCGTCGGCCACCTTGGGGTTTGCTCGCATGTAGTCCGAGGCTTTGTTCCGACCCTGACCGAGACGCGTCTCACCCATGCTGAACCAGGCGCCGCTCTTCTGGACGAGCCCGACGGAGAGCCCGTGGTCGACGAGCTCGCCGGCCCGATCGATACCGTGGCCGAAGAGGATGTCGAACTCCGCGCTCCCGTGAGGCGGGGCGACCTTGTTCTTTACCACCTTCACGCGGACCCGGTTGCCCGTCGCCTCGTCCTTCTCCTTCACGCCGCCAATGCGGCGGATGTCGAGCCGTACCGACGCGTAGAAGCGCAGCGCCCGCCCGCCGGTGGTCGTCTCGGGGGAGCCGAAGGTGACCCCAATCTTGGTTCGGATCTGATTGATGAACACGACCGCACAGCCCTGTTTGTGGACGATCGGCGTCAACTTCCGGAGCGCCTGACTCATGAGCCGCGCCTGAAGGCCAACGTGTTGATCGCCCATCTCACCGTCGATCTCGGCGCGCGGCACCAGCGCCGCCACCGAGTCGATGACGATCAGCTCGACCTTCGCCTCGCGAACGAGGTGTTCCACGATCTCCAGCGCTTCCTCCCCAGAGTCCGGCTGAGAGAGGAGCAGAGTGTCGACGTCGACCCCGAGCTTCTCGGCGTAGGCACGGTCGAGCGCATGTTCAGCGTCGATGAACGCTGTAAGGCCACCTGCCCGCTGTGCTTGTGCGATGAGGTTCAGTGTCAAGGTCGTCTTTCCAGAAGACTCCGGGCCGTAGATCTCAATGACACGCCCCCGAGGGATTCCGCCGACGCCGAGTGCCCGGTCGAGCCCGAGTGAGCCGGTGGGGACGACCGCGATGGCGGCCTTCGCCTCGTCCGAAAGGATGACGGCCGATTCACGTCCGAAGACCCGGTGTAGGGCTTCGAGCGCCTTCCGAGCGCGTTTGCGATGTTCTTCCATGGTTGCAGGTCCTGATGGCTCGATGTGGCCTAGGGTCGCGCTTGCGTCCCGGGGAGCGCCTCGTGGCGCCGGACCTACTCATTGCGAGAGGTGTGCCAGTCACCGAAACGGCATAGCGACGGCGTTTCGCACGGCAGAGTGTCCGATTGGAGTCCCAAAAGGGGACAGGACCTGTTGCACTCTGGGACTACAGTGGAAGTTCAAACGGCCCGCGACCGGCCGGTGGCTCAGCGGGCCGCGTAGACCCTCAGGTCCGTGATGGCAGTCTTCATCATATCCCAGACTTCGCTGAAGTCGGGATGTCGGAAGGTGACGTGTCCGTCGGAGAGAAGAGTCTGCTTCCAGTCGCGCCGACGGGCTCCGATCGGCAACATCGCCTCCTCGACCAACCATCGCCCTGCACGCGCCCTCACACGCTCGAGCCCTTCGATCTGCGAGATGCGGCCATTGCCGAGGGCCCGCTTGAAGACCATTCCAACGAAGTAGCGGCGCTCGGCCTTGGCTTCGAAGGACTTCCAGCAAACCGCGCGGGCCCACTCTCGATAGACGTCGAAATCGTTCGAGTAGTTCATCATGTCGACGAGCTTGCCGCCGCCTGACCGCGCCGCAATCTCTCCAAGCACCACCTCGCCACTCGGCTTGCGGTACCACTCCATGTGCGTGAACCCGGTCGTCATACCGAGAGCAGCCATGGTGCGGCGTCCTAGATCGATTCCTGCCGCGAGCTCCGGGATGTAAGGATTGCGGAACACGTGCTGAGCCGGCGAGATCCACTCGTTTGTTCGGCCCTCGATTGGACGGGGATGGTATTGCGCCACGTTCTCGAAGGCCGGTCGGCCATCGATGCAGACGGTATCGTAGGTGAACTCGTCCCCGTCTATGTACTCCTCCACGCTCGCTTCCGCGACATGGCGGGTTCGCTGCACGGCGTCTTCGAGTTGGCGCTTCTCGAAGCAGCGGAACGTGTCAGCGGTGCCAGCTCCGGCGATAGGCTTGATGATGAGCGGGAAGCCGACTTGCTCAGCCGCTGCCCAGACTTCGTTGGCCGTGCGCACGCGGAACGCGTGTGGGACGCGTACCCCCCCGGCGATGGCGGCCTCTTTCATCAGGCCCTTGTCGCGAAAGCGCAGTGCCACTTCGGGGCTCATACCCGGGATGCCGATGGCTTGTCGAACCTTCGCAGCCAAGACGACGCAGGGTTCCCAAAGCGTCTCGACGCGGTCGACGTGCAGCTTGCCGAGGCCGGCAAGGATCACCTTCACGGCCGCGTCTTCGTCGAAGATCGGAGCTTGGACATACGCCGAGAGATGTCGCCTCACTCCTTCGGGGATCGCCGCGAGCGGTTGGTCGCTCACTGCGATGACGTTGGCGCCCACTTCAGCTAGGCCGCGGGTGAAGTCCACCATCTCGGCGGGGTAGTGAGGAGAAATAAAGACGACGTTCACGGTGCCTCCTCGGCGTTCTGTGGTCATGAGCGGGGGCGGAGTCGGCCCGCGACGAGCTATCGGGCGTAGACGCTATCGGGCGTAGACGCTATCGGGCGTAGACGCTATCGGGCGTAGACCTTGAGCGTACGACCGACCTCTTCGAGCATCGCCCGGAGGGTGTCATAGTCCGGGTGGCGCATTCGGACCCACGCGTTGGCGTGATAACCCGCCTCGACCGGCTGCGTTGGGGTCCCCGGATTTGGCAGGTGCGCGTCGATAATCCACTGGCCGAAGCGACGCTGAATCGCTTCGGCTCCGTCGTAGTGCGTGATCCGTCCGTCACGATCGGGCCGTAGCGCGACGAGGCCGGCGGAGAACTCCCGACTGAGGGGCGCCGAGACGCGCCCGTGGACGATCGCGTTCGCCCACTCTCGGTAGAGGTCCACGCCGTTCGCCGCACCATAGAGATCCCACGTACGGACACCCGGTGGGCGGGCACCGATCTCCGAGAACTTCAGACCCTTGGCCCCGAAGAACCACTCCATGTGAGTCGCGGTGGTCCCGAGCTTAATCGCCGAAATGACATTGTGGCCCATGGCACGGAGCTCCCGATACCCCGGCGCATGGTCCACCCGGTTCGTGATTGCGATGATGGGTGCGATCCAGCGGGTCCGCATGGCCTCGAGCACGTTAGGGTAGTAGTGGCTGGCGAAGTCGTAGACAATCTCGCCGCCCACTGTGAGCGTGTCGTAGAAGCCCTCGTGACCCTCGATGAACTCCTCGAGGGCAACGCTCCGACCCTCAGCGAGCCCGAAAGCCCGTAGGCCAGCATCGAGCTCATCGAAGGACCCCACCTTGCGAGTCCCTTCAGCGCCTGCTGCGGCCCGAGGCTTCAGAATCAGAGGGAAGCCCACCTCCTTGGCGAATGCGCGCGCCTCCTCGAAGGTGTCCGCGCCAGTCGAAGCGGCCGTTGGGATGCCCGCTTTGCGGAGGAACGACTTCATCAGGGGTTTGTCGCGGCACAACGTCGCCTGTTCGAGCGAGAGGCCCGGGATCTTCGTCGCTTCCCGAACTTCTGCCGCGGCAAGGACGTGCGCCTCGACGGTCGATTCGAGGCGGTCGACCCAGCTCCGCTTCTGGATCTTACGAACAGTCGCGTACAACGCCTGTACGTCGCACACCGACCGCACTTGCTCGTAGCCCACCATCGAGGAGCGCAGGTCCGAGTCAAGGTGCTCTGGAGCGGGCTCACCGATCCCGGTAACCCGAGCTCCGGCGGCCGCGAGAGCTTTCACGAACTGACGTTGGTTGGCAGGGAAATGGGGGGCAACGAACAGGACGTGCATCGCGTGGCTCCTCGGCGGGGTGATCCGGGACGTCGCGAAGGCTGTGGGTAGGGAGCTCGACTCCAACCACCGCTGCCTCGAGAAGGCCCATCGGTCGCGGCCAACCGGATAGCACATCGGAGAATCCTTGGACAGAACCGGCATCGACTCGACCGAGCCCTTGCAACGCATCACCAACGAGATACACGCGCAGGTTCCGGGTTCCGGGTTCCGGGTTCCGGGTTCCGGGTTCCGGGTTCCGGGTTCCGGGTTCCGGGTTCCGGGTTCCGGGTTCCGGGTTCCGGGTTCCGGGTTCCGG
>CANMLD010000013.1 GCA_947498315.1 Pseudomonadota bacterium
GCGACGCCATCGCCGCCTCGTGTATCTCCGGCGGCTACGGGGACTCGGGGGCTGAGGTGGTCGTGCCGCTCGAAGCCGGCCTCCCGGTCGCCATCGTCGTCGATGGCGCCGAAGTTGGCTCAGCCGGCCCCTACTCTCTGCACATCAGCGCCCCATGTCAGCCGAGCTGTCCAACATGCGACGTTGAAAACGGCTGTGGCGGCATCTGCGGATGCCCTCTTGGCGAGCTTTGCGATCTCGAGGGCAAGTGCGAGCCCCTCCCGGACCCGTGATGCCCAATCAACTGCGACCTCGACCCTAGGGAGCCCCATGACACGCGAAGTCGACCTGTTCGTCATCGGAGGCGGCTCCGGCGGCGTTCGCGCGGCCCGGATCGCCGCAGGACACGGCGCACGCGTCGCCATCGCCGAGGAGCATCGGTGGGGCGGGACGTGCGTCATTCGAGGCTGCGTCCCGAAGAAGCTGATGGTCTACGCCGCCGAATTCGGGCACGCGCTCGAAGACGCGGCCGGCTACGGGTGGACGGTGAGTGGCAGCTTCGACTGGCACGCTCTACTCGCCCGAAAAGACGCCGAGATCACGCGATTGAGCGGCCTGTACGTCGCACTCCTCCAAAAGACGGGCGTTGAGGTCCTCGAGGGCCGTGCGACGCTGGTGGGCACCCATACTGTCGACGTAGGCGGCACACGGTTCGAAGCCAAGCACATCTTGGTCGCGACCGGCGGCGTCCCTACCCGGCCCGCCATCGAAGGTGCCGAGCTCGCCATCACGTCCAACGAAGCCTTCCACCTGCCTGAACTCCCGCGTCGCGTCACCCTCGTTGGCGGCGGCTACATCGGGCTCGAGTTCGCAGGCATTTTCCGGGGGCTCGGCTCCGAGGTGACCCTTGTCCACCACGGCCAGGAGGTGCTGCGCGGCTTCGACATCGACCTCCGGCACGCCGTTACGGCAAATCTGAGGCAGCAAGGCGTCACGCTGCGATTCGGCACCGAGTTGACCGCGATTGAACCGCTCCCCTCGGGTGCCCTGAAGGCGAATTGCAGCGCCGGTGAGCCGCTCGAATCGGACGTCGTGATGTTCGCTACGGGCCGGTCGCCAGCGACCGCCGAGCTGGGCCTCGAGCGTGTCGGTGTCGCGCTCGGGCCGCGCGGTGAGCTCGTCGTCGACGCCGGCGGTCGCACGAACGTGCCCCACATCTTCGGCGTCGGCGACTGCACTGGCGGGCTCGCGCTCACCCCCGTCGCCGTGCGTGACGGGCACGCGCTGGCCGACCGGCTCTTCGGCAAAGGCTCCGCGCCCTCGGCTCACGACGCGTACCCGACCGCCGTCTTCTGCAGTCCTCCGGCCGCCACGGTCGGACTGCCGGAGTCGGTCGCTGTCGAGCACGGACACGAGGTGGACGTCTATCTGGCGAACTTCAAGCCGCTCTTCCACAGTCTGTCGGGCCGCGAGGAGCGAGTCATGATGAAGCTCGTCGTCGATCGGGTGACCGACCGCGTCCTCGGCGCCCACATGGTCGGGCGCGACGCTCCGGAGATCATTCAGACATTGGCGATCGCGATCGGGCTCGGCGCCCGAAAGGCCGACCTCGACCGGACGCTCGCCCTGCATCCAACCAGCGCCGAGGAGCTGGTCCTGATGCGGATCCGACGCAGCAACTCGTTATGACTGATGACGTGACGTTGGCCTCCAAGCCGGCGACGGTGACCGTGACCTCCAGCCTCTGCGGCACGGCGACCAAGACCGTGCAGTGACCTCAGAGGAACGGGTTCAGCGCTCGCACGCGTCCGTATCGCCGACCACTCTCGAAGTCTTCGGACAGGATCAACTCGCAGCCCGCGCGCTCTGCGTGCGCCCAGATCAGCGCATCGAACCAACTGAGCTGGTAAAGCGCCGCACCCTGCAGTGCAAGCCGGACCATCGCCTCATCGGGCCAAATCACGTCGTAACAGGCCAGGAGTTCCTCCGCCTCCCGAAGTGCCGCAGTGCGCTCGAGCATCGGCGGCTGACCTGACCTCAAACGCGTGGTCGCCGCGACAAACTCCACGATTGCCTGGTATGGGACGCGCGCGTCACCGCTCGCGATGGCGGCACGTAACACATCAGTGGCTCGGTCGCGCTTCTCTGGAAACCGGTGATCGACGCGGTAGACGAGGACATTGGTGTCGATGAGCGTGGCCATGGCCGGCTATGTCTCAGAGTCTCGGACATAGAGATCGCCCCGGGTCCAGCCGCGAGCGACCGGGTCGGCGGCCGAGCTCGTGAGGTTGCCGCGGCTGCTGCCGGACTGAAGTCGCTGGGTTGCTGAATCAAATAGGGCCAGCCGGTCGTCGACCGAAAGCGTACGCGCGGGTGCCGTACCGGGACGAAGGACAATGACCGAGCCTGCCGACTCGAAGGTGACATCTGACCCTGCGGTTATCCCGTGAGCGATGGCAACCGCCTTCGGGAGGGTGACCTGAAGCTTTGAAGTCACGCGGGACATGGCCATTACTTTAGCAAGGAGTCAATCCTTACTCAAGCCACGTCTTTGCTGGACGAGGCGCCGAGGAGCTGGTCCTGATGCGGATCCGACGCAGCAACTCGTTATGACTACTGACCTTTCAGCCGGATCGCGGTCACGACGCGACCTCGCCGAGAGTAGTCGTCGAGGATGGCCGCGCTTTCGAACGCGCCGGTATGGGCGATGAGGTCTCGGACGGCGGCAGCCTGATCGGTGCCAGCGACTTCGATCGCCAGAAGTCCACCCGGCTTGAGAACACGGACCGCGTCCGCCACGAGCGGGCCAATCATGGACAGTCCGTCGTCGCCACCCGACAGCGCGCCGTGAGGCTCGAAGTCGCGAACGTCCTTCTCGAGCGTCGCCATGAGCGGTGCATCGAGATAAGGCGGGTTCGAGACCACGACGTCGACGCTGGCGGCGTTCTTGAGCGGCCCGAGACCGTCACCACGGACGAGCTTCACGCGCTCGCGGACACCGAGCCGGTCGGCGTTCTGAGCGGCAACCTCGAGCGCGTCGGGCGAGATGTCGATTCCCACGAGCGTCGCAACGGGCAAAGCGATCGCGAGGCTGATGGCGATGGCACCGCTGCCGACCCCGACGTCCACGATGCGGAGTGGTGCTTCGATGATGGGCGACTCCGCGGGCGACTCCAGCACCGCTGGGGTGCCAACGGGTTCCCCATCGACCACCGCTCGGGCCTGGGCTTCAGTGGCCGTCCGAGCGTCTGCCTCCATCTCTTCGACCGACTTCAGAGCGGGCTTCGGCCGAGCCCACCGAATGACGGCGTCGACCAGGATCTCGGTTTCTGGCCGCGGGATCAGGACGTGGCGGTTCACCCGGAACGAGTGCCCGAAGAACTCACGACTGCCAAGGATGTAGGCCACCGGCTCGCCTGCGACTCGACGCTTCACGAGCTCCCGGAACGAATCGAGCTCGTCCGGCAACATTGGCCGGTCGAATTGGACGTAAAGCTGGACGCGATCGAGGCCCGTGACGTGGCCGAGGAGGAGCTGCGAGTCGAGCCGAGACGACGACGCCCCATGTCGCTTCAAGTACTCCGCCGCCCAGCCAACGATGCGCCCTACCGTCCACGATTGTTCCGACATGGCCCACCCTGCCCTGCCCCTGCCGCCCTGGCGGCGAAGCGTTACTCTAGACGAGGCCTTCGGCAGGCCCGAGGTTCATGAGGAGCGCGTCCTCCCCGTTGTTCCGATAGTAGCCCTTGCGACGACCGACTCGAACGAAGCCCGTGGACTCGTAGAGCCCGATGGCTGCCGCGTTGGATGCACGAACTTCGAGCGTCGCGAGCACCATTCCGTCGCGCCGCTGTTCATCGAGCACTCCCTCTAGGAGCCGCCGACCGAGTCCGCGACGTTGGGCACGCGGGTCGACGGCGATGTGCAGGATCTGAAGCTCATCGATGACGCGCCACGCGACGAGGTACGCGACGATGTCGCCCGCAGCGATGAGCACCCAGGAACGGCTCGTCGGCTGACCGAGTTCGTCGTCGTAGTCAGACGCGATCCATGCGTCAGGGAACGCCCGGGCTCCGACTCGGCAGACCGCCGGCACGTCGGTGTGAGTCATTGGGCGGATCCTGGCCCCGCCCTCGGCGCCCGTCGCCACGCCGTTCACGCTTTCCGCTCTTTCAAAGCACGCATGAGCTTGTCCCAGAGGGGATCCTTGCCTTCGCGCGACAGCGACGAGGTGAGGAGCATGTCCTTCGGGGAGATGCCGAGCTGATCCGCGAGGCGCTGCCCGGCAGCAGCACGGCGCGTCTTGGCCTCTTTGTCCGCTTTGGTAACGACGAGCCAGAGCGGGATGTTGCGCATCCTGAAGCGCTCCGCGAGCGCCCGCTCCTCGTCGCGGATCTCACGGCGGATGTCCACGAGCAACAGCCCGAGCTTCAGGCCCGGTCGGTTCTCGAGGTAGCCGTAGACGAGCGCGGGCCACTGCTTTTTGACCTCGGCTGGTGCGGCCGCATAGCCGTAACCCGGCAGATCGACGAGACAAAGCTCGTCCGCCACCGTGAAGAAGTGGAGCGCCTGGGTGCGACCCGGTGTCTTCGAGACGCGCGCGGCTTGGCGCTGATTGAGCAACAGGTTGATCAGCGACGACTTTCCGACGTTCGATCGCCCCATGACGGCGACCTCCGGCAAGCCACTCTCCGGGGGCTTGTCCTTCGGATTGAAGAGCCCGCCCAGGTATTCGACCTTCATGCGGCCACCTTCTTGTTCTTGGCTGGTTCTTGACGTTCGGACTCCCCCGGACGTGCGACGCGCCGGATGAAGACCAGGACGAGCGGCTTCTTCCCGACCGTGCGTTTGAAGTAGCGCTTGACGACCGAGACGATGGTGCCTTCGACAACGTCGTCTGAGCTCTCCCTCGGGATGGATTCGAGCACGTCGAGAAGCTCCTGCAAGACCACGTCGAGGTGTTTGTCGCCAGCGGTGTAGACTCCGGCCGACTGAAGCTCGACGTCAGGTGCAAAGCGGCCAGGCTTGCCCGGGCTGAGCTCGGCGACCACCGTGAGCACACCGTTGTGAAACATGCGGCGGCGGTCTTCGAAGCCGAGCTCATCGGGGTTGCCAGTGACCGTGCCGTCGAGGTAGTGGGTCTCGAGGACGCGGCTGGCGACACGAGAGAGCTGACCGTCCGGGGACACCTCGAACTCTTCGCCATCTTCGACGACGAGTGTGCGTTCGATACCGGCCTTCTTCGCGAGCGCCTCGTGGTCGAGGAGGAAGGCGTACTCGCCGTGGACCGGGACGAAGGCCTTGGGTCGAACCAGCCGGATCATGTCCGTGAGCTCGTCTTGACGGGCGTGCCCGGAGGTGTGGATGCCGGCCGCCTTCGGGTGGAGGACGGTCGCGCCACGACGGCGAATGTCGTTGAACATCGCGTAGATCTCGCGCTCGTTCCCGGGGATGACCCGCGACGACATCATGACGAGATCCTGCTTACCCAGCTTCACGTGCGGGTGTTCGCCGTTGGCCGCTTTCCATAGGGCGGCCCGCCGTTCACCCTGCGAGCCCGTGAGCACCAAGATCACCGTCTTCGGGTCGACGCGCTCGACGGTCTCGGGGTCAAGGAGGAGGTCTGGGTTCACCGTCTGCAGCCCGTGGGCGCGAGCGATGTCCGTGTAGGTCTTGAACGACCGCCCTACGAGACAGAGCCGACGCCCTGTTGCGAGGGCGACCTCTTCGAGCCCACGAAGTCGGTGCAGGTTCGACGCGAACTGGCTGATGACGACACGCCCCGGCCAAGCCCGCACCTGCGCTTCGATCTCACGGATGACCGACCGCTCCGACTCGGTTCGACCGGGCACCTGCGCGTTCGTCGAGTCCGACATCATGAGCAGAACGCCGTCGTCGCCGATGCGGCGGAAGGCCTCGGTGTCGAAGTGCTTTCCGTCGATGGGTTCGGGATCGACTTTGAAGTCGCCGGTGTGGAGGACCCGCCCAATCGGCGTGTCGATGAGCAGCGCGGCGGCGTCGGGGATCGAATGCGTCACCCGGATGAGTTGAAATCCCAACTCCGGACGCTCGGGTGGCCGGATGAACTCCCCGACGCCGCCGGCGGCGTGGGGTTCCATCGGGCGGAAGTCGAGGCCATGGACGTTGTGTTCGTCGAGGCGGCGACGGGCGAGAGCATAGCTGAATGGCGACGCGTAGATCGGTACTTGGAGCTCGCGCGCGACGAAAGGTAGCGCGCCAATGTGGTCCTCGTGTCCGTGGGTGATGACGATGCCGTCGAATGAGGACTTGTTGGCGCGAAGCCAGCCGAGGTCCGGGAGGACGAGCTCTGCGAATCGGGATGTCTCGCCTGGGAACTTAGCTCCGCAGTCGATTAGGTACCGGCGTCCGTTCCACGCCAGCACCATGTTGTTCATTCCGATTTCGCCGACGCCGCCTATTGGCAGGAAATTGAGACCCATGGCGGCGGACCTTAGCGGACCCCCGCGGGTAGGTCACTCGATTCCTGACACTACTCGGCGTCCACACCATCTTGACCAGAAGAGGGACCGGCATCGGCGCCACCGAGCTGCCCACACTGCCCATCGATACAGTCGCTGTCCGCGTCGCAATCGCTCTTCTCGAAGCAGGCGGCGGTCGGCATGCAAAAGCCGAACGTGCAGGCGTCGGCAGCGTCGCAAACCGCACTCCCACCACAGGCGTTAAGACATCGGCCATCGACACAAGTACTGTCGCCACAATCGCTGCTCAGGAGACACTGCAGAATCGGACGATCATCGAGGACGCAAAGGGCCTCATCGCCGCAGCGGTTGCCCTTGGCGCAGTCGCCATCGGCATCGCACGTCGTGCGACACGTGGCGTTGACACAAATGGCACCGGCGCCGCAGTCCGCGCTGAGTTGGCACTCGCCGGCCGGAGCCGTGTCAGGCAGGCAGAGTGCGCTCTTCAGGGCCGATCCGTCCGGGCAACCATCTCCCGGCGGGAAGTAGCACTTGGTATTGACGCAGGTGCCGTCCTTGCCGCAGTCGAGGTTGAACTGGCAGGTGCCCTCGGGGCGCACAGGGAAGCTCTTCTCCACGCACGCTCCTGCCTTGCAGACCTCGCCCGAGGCGCAATCGTCATCGGCCTCGCAGCCGGCGGGCGTGGCCCCGCCCGTGCCGTCGCTGGCCCCGCCCGTGCCGTCGCTGGCCCCGTCCGTACCATCACCGACGACTGGCTTGTCGACGCAGGCCCCGTCGATGCAGAGGAAGCCGCCGTCACACTGCGCCGTTAGGGTGCACTCGGTGGGGGTGCCGTCGCCGTCCGGCGTCACGCACGCGCCGAACTCACACGACGCGCCTGTGGGGCAGGTCTGAGCGGCGCACTGCGCTCCGCCCGTGTTCGTGCCGCCACCACCGGGGCTGAGGGCGCTCGGCTTGCACTGGCCCGCCGTATTGCAGCCGTAGCCGTCCGGGCACTGGTAGTCGGTCGCGCAGGAATATTCGTAGCAGGTGTAGCGCTCGCAAACGAGACAGCCGTTCGCGTCGCACTTGAGCTCGGACCGGGCCTCTTCGTTCAGGCACCCTGGGAGCATGGCGAGCGGCGCCAAAGCCAGGGGGAGCAGCCGCAGCGCTCCGAGCCGCATCGAGACTATCATTGCCAGCGTCTTCATCGTGACCTCCATCGCCCTCAGGGCCGTCCGCGCTCGCTCGCCGTTGTGTTGCCACGCCCCATCCGCCGGCGAATGGGTCGCGGCGCGGGGGGCAAGGCCGAGGCTTCGACGGCGGGTCAGGACGGATATTCACGAGGGAACGGGCGGGGACACGAATCAGAGCGTGTCGACACCCCAGCCGAGGGAGAGCGCCATGAAGAGCGGGCTCGAGTACTGCCCGCCATTGGTCGCCGTGAAGTAGGGGATCTTGAAGACGACGCCGAGCGTCACGTCTTCGGGTAAGAGGCCGGTCACGCCGACCACGGCGTTCAGATCGGTGCGCCCGCTGTTCTCGGCCGGGACGCCATTCCAGTAGGACTCTGACTCAGCGTAGAGCTCCTGCCGAATCAGGAAGCGGACCGACTCGAGACCGTAGCCGCTCGAGAAGCCAACCCCGAAGGAGCCAAAGGTGGGCGCTTCGTAGCCCTTCTCTCTGGGACCGGTGGAGATCTGGCCGTCCGCACTGACGACGAACTGCCCGGCCGGGAGAGAATAGATGAGCTCGAGACCGAGCTGCGGGAGGTAAGCCCCTTGCCCGAAAAACGTGTGAGTGTGCGACTTCCCCTCGGCGCCCAGTGCGTAGGGGTCGTCCTCTACGTGGCCGGTCGGGAAGGAGACGCCGAGCTTCAGGTCGACGCTGAGACGCGTCACGTCGGTCGGCCTGACGAGCCCGTAACGGAGACCGAGCCGGAGATCACCGATCCCGGCGATGGTGTCGTCTCTGTGGTGAATCGACGTGAAGTCGCCGATACGGTCGCCGCCCCGATCATGGAACTCGGCGTCGATGACCGTGATTCGAACCGGGAGCGCGACGTCGACTCCAAAGCGCGCACCGAGCCCGTACGTTAGCGAGAGCTGAAATCCGGTGAGCCAAGACACGATCTGATGATCCGCTGGCTGAAGCACCTCATCGAGACCGGGCTCGTACTGCTCTTCGGTCACGTCATGGCTGGCCTCGGCTCGCGTCGCCATGACGTCGAAGCCGAGGGTGAGTCGACCGAGCGTGAGCCGGTCCCGAAACGTCGTAGCGCCTCCAACCTGGAGGTTTGGATTACTTCAGGCCGCTCAAGCACGGGCGCCGCGCGGCCAGAGCGCGAGGACGCACGACAGCGCGAAGGTGAGGACAAGGAGAAAGCGGGCTTGAATGACAGAGGAGGACGAGTGATTCACGGGGACGTACCTGCCGCCTGGTCGACCAGAGTTCGAAGGCCGGCCTCGGTGAAGCCGTCGAGGCGGCCGACCTCCTTGCTGTCCTTGCCGTAGACTACGAAGTACGGGAGCTGCTTCACGTCCGTCAGGTGCTGCTGCGCCACGTCGCTGTCCCAATCGAGGATGTCGATCTTGCGAACGCTGAGGTCGCCCATCTCGGCGAGCCAGCCGCCGAGTGCCTTGTCAGCCTTTCTACATGGGCGGCACCACGCGGCGCCGAAGTCGACGACGGTCACGCGGCCCGGAACCGCAAGCGAGGCGAGCTCGACTCGCTCTCCACGGCTCACCCATCGTACGTCAGCGTCTTTCGGGAAGACGTGCTGCGGCGCGTAGCGCCCCTGCCCTCCCCCGAGCACGACCGGCCAACCGACCTCCGCAGCCTTGGCTACAAGGGCCTCCGGGGTAATCGCGTCAGCATCATGGATGACTGAGAACTCCGCGGTCTGCCGATTGAACGTGACCTTCTTCACCCCAGGCACTGGCTGAAGCTCTTTCACAACGCTCGCGCTGCATGACACGCAGTCGATGTCCTGGATGGAGATCACGGTCGTGCGGGTCGACGCGCAGGCCGACAGGACGACGAGGAGCGTCGCGGTGAAGAGCGATCTAGTGGGGCGATGAGTCACGCATGAAGTGTAGGCACCGACGCGGTGTTGGCAAGCCGGAAGGGGGCTCCGAAGGAGATGCCCTGACCACCTGAAAGTTATCCACAGCTTTTCTCAGGGTGAATCAGCACGGATTTCGCGAAGTTGTAAGATCCTCAATCTGCGTGGTGCCATATATGGTCGATTTCCCGTTGACGGGGCCGCGCGGCGCCCCCTATGCTTCGTCGCAGTGGTGGTTGCACGTGAAACCCCCGTGAAACATCCGTGAAACGCTAGCGATTTTAGATACTTAAGACAAAGCGAGAGAACCTGTGGCCCAAGTCATCGCCATTACGAACCAGAAAGGCGGCGTCGGAAAGACGACGACCGCCGTCAACCTGGCCGCCGCGCTCGCCGAGCAGGGTTATAAGGTCCTCGTGGTCGATCTCGATCCGCAAGGCAACGCGACGATGGCCCTTGGCGTCGATAAACACACGCTCGACCGCCAGACCTACCACGTGCTGATGCACGGGGCGCCGTGGCGGGACGCTCGCCGCACGACCGAGATCCCCGGCCTCGACGTCCTGCCGACCAACATCGAGCTCACAGGCGCTGAGCTCGAACTCGTGGCAGTCATGGCTCGGGAGACTCGCCTCCAGCAGATGCTCGCGCCGATTCGACCCGAGTACGACGTCATCATGATCGACTCGCCACCGTCTCTCGGCCTCCTCACGATCAACGCCCTGACGGCGGCTGACACGGTGCTCGTCCCTCTCCAGTGCGAGTACTACGCGCTCGAAGGGCTCTCCAGTCTCATCAACACGGTCGACTTGGTCCGCGGGTCTCTGAACCCGAAGCTACGCATCTCGGGCATCTTGCTAACGATGTTCGACAAGCGAAACCGGCTGAGCTTTCAGGTCGAGACCGACGTTCGCGAACACGCGAAGGGCCTCGTCTTCACCACGGTCATTCCGCGCAACGTGCGCGTCTCGGAGAGCCCGAGCTTTGGAAAACCGGTGCTCCTCTACGACGGACTCTGCTCCGGGTCTCTGGCCTACCGAGAGCTCGGTCGCGAGCTGATGGAACGCGAGAGCGGCTACTACACTGAAGCGGGCAATGATCCGATGAGCGACGAGGTGCACTGATGAGCTCCATTCACGCGAGCGTCCTCGGACGCGGTCTGGGCAGCCTGATCCCGGCTTCGAAGACGGCGGTAGCCGCCAAGGACGGCACGCCCCTCTTCGTGGCCATCGACAAAGTGAAGCCGATGGTGGACCAACCGCGGCAGTACTTCGACGATCGTGCGCTGCGTCAGCTCGCGCTCTCAATTCGCGAACAAGGCGTGCTGCAGCCGCTCTTGGTCAGCCCGGAGGGCAACGGCACCTACGCACTCATCGCGGGAGAGCGCCGCCTGCGCGCCTCGGAGCTCGCGGGCCTGACCGAGGTCCCGGTGGTGGTGCGGCAGCTCGGGCCGACGGAGTCCTTCGAAGTCGCGCTCATCGAGAACATCCAGCGCCAGGACCTGAACCCGCTCGAAGAAGCGCTCTCCTTCGAGCGGCTCATCAGCGAGCACGGCTACACGCAAGACGCACTCGCCAAGCGGGTCGGAAAGGACCGGTCGACTATCACGAACGCCCTTCGCCTGCTCAAGCTCCCAGCCGAGCTGCGCGCTATGATCGTGCGCGGCAGCTTGAGTGCCGGTCACGCTCGCGCACTCCTGAGCTCCGAAGACGAGGCCTTTCAGGTCGAGCTGGCCGCCCGTATCGAAGATGAGGGGTTGTCTGTCCGCACGTGCGAGAAGCTCGTTCAGGAGCGAAAGGACGCCAAGAACAAGAAGGAGCGAGACAAGCCGCAGTCCGACCCCTTCGCTGCTGAACGCGCAAAGTGGACCAACGCTTTCTCTGCGGCTCTCGGTCAGCCTGTCGCAATCCGTGCCAAGGGCGAGGGCCTGATCGTCTCGATCCCCGTCAAGGACGCCAAGGAGCTCGCGGCATTGCTCGCGCGACTACCGAAGGCGGGGTGAACGCAGCGCAACTCTCCCGTCGCTAGCGGAGAGGCGCCGTAACATCGTCTACCGCGTGTCGGGCGCCACGAGGACGTTGTCTAACCGCAGAAGCGATTCGGCCCAACGCCGCTTGTAGGCCATGTCCATCCCGAGATCGTAGTGCTCGACCCCCTCAGCCGCGAGCGACTCGATGAGCACTCGCTGAACCTGATTGCCGAGGCCGTAGCGCTCGAGCCCCACTTCGTATCCCAGCTGAAATCCCCGGTAGGTGGTGCCAAGTCGGGCACCGAACACGAAGGCACGGTCTTCGCCGCCGTGTACCGCGAAGACAGCGCGCAGCCGGCCGCTCGAAGCCGCTCGGGAAAGAACCTGTCGATAGAACTCGCGAAAGGATTCCGAGGCGAGCATGCCGGCGCCGGCTGCAGTCTTCCAGGAGCGCGCTTCGACGGCATGAGCTCTGGCCAAGACTTGGTCCGAGTCGGCGTCACCGGGCATCACTTCGAATTCGTAGCCAGCCTGAGCGGCGCGGCGCTCCTCACGGCGGGAGTTGATGCGCCATTTAGGTGCCCGGCGTGCGAGGTACCCTTCGGCCCCACCATCGATTCGAGCAACAGCGCTGACGATTCCATCCCTCCGCACCGCCCGGAATCGCCCCTTGCATTGGCGCAAGAGCGCGGTGGCCTGCTCGGGCGAGAGGCCCGTAAGGACTGCGATCTTCCAGGGTGCGGCTATGGCTCCGAGCGTGGCGACCGCGAGCTGGGCGGCGACGTCGGGGTCTCGTCCGAGCAGCGGAGAGCCAAAGCCCCAGTCGGACTCGAGGCTACGGATGGTGAGCGGTCCGCCTTCTTCCTGACCAACAGAGACAACGAAGACGTGCTCCTGGTCCCGCGAAAGGACGACCTGCCGGCCTCGATGAAGGCTGAGTTGCGCGCCAAGCCCCCAGTCCGCCGCTGAGCAGTAAGTCGAAACCCCAGGGGTTTCCATCGCCGCTCGGTCTAGGAGCAGACCGAGGGCGGCCGCATCGAGCGTCGGAGCGTCCACGGCTGAGAGCCTAACGCCAGGGTATGGGTCTTGTCACTCGCACCCCCGACATCTGCACTTCGTCAAGGCGTCCGACAGGAGCTTCGGCCGAAAGACGTCTGGAACCAGGCGTCTGAAACCAACGGATGGTGATGGGCGAAGGCTGGGGTTGCCCGTCGATGAGTGTTCGACGGGCGCCCCGACGTCTGGTCCAGCTTCAATCGGCTGGCCGAGGTTGCCGTAGAGGGGAGCGGTTACTGCGGTGCGTAGGTGTAGGAGAAGTTCAAGAGCAGGTTGTTCTGGATCTGGAACTCGTCGAGGAGCAGCGGCTCGCGAATGATCTTCAAGTTGTAGTCGAGCGACATCCAGCTGAAGAGCTTCACGCCGAGCTTGCCGTCGAGCGCGAACGTGATCTTGTCCGCGAAGTCCTTCTCGTCGCCTTCGCTAGAGTAGAAAGGCATGAGCGTCTCAGCCGTGAGGCTGTAGGTGAGAGGTCGGTCTGCGCCGAGGTTCTCCCAGACGATGGTGCCGGAGATCCCACCAAAGATCTCACCGCCGATCTGAACGAAGTTCTCGAGCTGCGAGACTTCGACGACATCGGTCGTCGCTGCGTCGTCCGTCAATGCGAACCCTTCTTGTACGAACGCTTCACGGGCTCCGACACCGACGCGGAACTCGACCTTGATCTCAGGCTTGGTCACGGGCGCGATGAAGGCGCCGACAGACTCGCGAAGGATCAAGGGCGCGAAGGCGTCCGTCAGCTTCAAACGTCGTGCGACCGAGTCGCGGATGGTGCCGTCTTGGAAGGCGACCTTGTAGTTTGTGTCCTGAGCGCGGACGTCTTCGCCTGCGAGGAGCTGCGTCATCAGGCTGAACTGCGCGAAAGGACCGATCCAGGGCAATGCCGGGCTGTGATAGAGATAGATGCTGTCGAAGACAACGCTGTCGACGGTCTTCACGAACTCGCTCAGCGCGGGCGTCTTGGTCTGAACATGACGTATCGCCAGCGAGTTGCGCCACTCGTGCTCGACGCCGTAGTAGTCGATCCCGAGGTCGATCTGAGGCCCGATGTTCCAGGTGCTGCCGTCCTGCGCGCCGACTACTTTGCGGTTGTCCGAGAACGAGATGGACGCGCCGAGCGAGACTCGTGGCTTCCATCCGTGGGTGACTACCGCTTGGGCCGTGACGGCGTCCGGGACGAGCTCCTTTTGTTCCGCCTTTACCGGCGGTGGCGCCGCTGGGGGCGGCGTATCGGAGGCGAGAGCGAGATGGGACGAGAGGCAGGCTGTGAGTAGCCAGGTTAGGCGCGCGCTGAGTCTCACGGAGTAGATCCTTTCAAAATCAGTGGATGGACGGATAGTGTGGCGAAATCGACCGTCTCGAGCAGTCGCTGAGAGGCCGATAGAGGCGATGGCTGCGTCATGGCGCTTGCGTCAGCGGCGGTGCTCCCGCCGCGGTCGAGACGCAACGTAATCATAGGGTCGCGGCTTAAACGAAACAGCCCACGGAGTGACCCCCGCGGGCTGCTTGTTTGTTGGTCGGGGCGACTGGATTTGAACCAGCGACCACCAGTCCCCCAGACTGGTGCGCTACCAGGCTGCGCTACGCCCCGCCAAGGGCAGGCCAACCCGTCGCCGTGGGGGCGTGGGCTGTGCCGGGGGCGACAAGGGACTAGCCCTCGTCGGTTCGCGGCTGAGGCCGAGGCCTCGCCATGAGTGGTGAACGTACGGCCACCAAGGTGGCCGAGACGCTGTCAGTCGTTGAGCGCGTTCTTCAAAACCTGGCTGGGCTTGAAGGTGAGGACGCGTCGGGCAGTGATGGTGATGCGGTCGCCCGTCTTCGGGTTACGCCCCACCCGCTGCTGCTTCGGTCGAACCACGAAGTTGCCGAACCCGCTGACCTTCAGCTTTTCGCCGTTGCTCAGCGTGTCCTTCACCGTCTCGAACACCTTCTCTACGATGTCGGCGGCTTCCTTTTTGGAGAACACGCCGAGCTTCTCGTAGACGTTCTCGACGATGTCCGCCTTCGTCATCGCCCGTTCTTTTTCTTCAGCACGCATGGGTGTGTTGCTCTCGAAATTCGGAGACTTGGCAGAAGGGAGCTGGCCCGAGCGCGAGAGCGCCCGGGAGCTGACCTCACTTACGCGGCTGCCTTCGCACGCGTCACGACCGCGGCGAAATCTGCCGGGTGATGAAGCGCGAGGTCGGCTAGAACACGGCGGTCGAGGCCAATCTCAGCCTTCTCGAGCCACGAGATGAGCTGGCTGTAACGAACACCCATCTGGCGTGATGCCGCATTGATGCGAGCGATCCAGAGCGAGCGCCACGTTCGCTTCTTATCTCGACGGTCACGATAGGCGTATACGAGCGCCTTCATCACCGAGGTCTTGGCACGCTTGAAGACGCGGCTGCGTCCAGCACGATGGCCGCGCGCAGCCTTCATCACTTTCTTGTGACGAGCGCGCGACGTAACTCCACCCTTTACGCGGGGCATAGTCTATCTCCTCAGCCGTAGGGGCAAAGCATGGTGATGCGGTGGGCGTCGGCAGGATCGATCCAGCCGTCCTTTCGAAGGGCCCGCTTGCGATTCCGCGACTTCTTGGTCAACAGGTGGCGGCGGAAGGCGTGCATGAACTTCGCCTTGCCGGAGCCGGTAATCTTGAGTCGCTTTGCAGCGGCTCGCTTGGTCTTCATCTTCGCGCCAGCCATGGCCCGCCTCGTCCTTGCTCGCTCGTTGAGCTTGCTCTAATCACCGGTCCACCCTGGTGAACTCGGTCGTTCTTCTGGACCAGTGCATCCCGAGGGAGATTCCGGCCACGATTGACCGAAGGTTCCTAAGGATGACCCGCCCCGGTTCTGGGCTTCGCCTCAGCGAGTCCAGCTTCCGAGCCGGCGTGTTCTGTTAAACGCGACCGGGTCCTCGGCCCCTTCGAGGAGAAGGGGGCTGGCCGACCCTCGCTACGAGCCTGCTAGAGGAGCCGACTCGGAAACAAAAGATGCGGCCTAAGTAGGCGTGGGCGGGTTCGAACCGCCGACTTCTACCGTGTCAAGGTAGCGCTCTCCCACTGAGCTACACGCCTATAGCTGCTCGACTCGACACTCACCGGCTCGAACCAGCCTCCAGCTTTTCGGCTAGGAGACCAATAGTTCTCGCAACTTAGTTAGCCCCGGGTCGCGAAGCGGCGCGTAGAATAGGAGGGGGGGCCTGGGCTGTCAACGGAAAATCTACCGACGGATCGCAACATGTGGAGATCCCATCGTCGACTGGCACTTCGGGCGGGCCACTCGAGTCTATGTCGAGAGCGTCAGAGCGGCGGGCCTCCGACTGACGGCTCAAGGACGTCGCTTCGCCTCGGACGATCTACGATTTCGCGGCACTTCCGGCCGGCGATGTGGGCAGTGGAATCGAACTTGCGTCGCGAAGGGCGGCGAGAGAGAACGTATCGATGCGCTCTCTCCGCTCTCTATTCCCGTCGCTCCCCGTGCTCAAGGGCCAAGACGGAGACGCTTCTACAGCGCCATGGTCCTCGCGCACCCGCACGCGGGAACAAGCGCTGGTCGAGAAGCTGCTCAGCGAGCTCATGCCCGCCGACCTCGCTCGGGAGATAGTCGTCTGGGTGCGTCGTACGGCGCCCTCCCCCGCCGGACTTGCTCGTCGCGACCAAGCTGGCCTGGAGCTGCGCGCTTCGACGACCTCCGCATTCGAACGAGTCAATGCGCTTTTGCCAATCTTGACGACCGAAGTGACCGCAGATCGTGCACGAAGGTCCAAAGACAGGCGAAGCGGCGTCCGTTCGCCGACCGCGGGACAGGTGCTTGTAACCGAGGCCTCGACGCGAGGGACCGGCGCCCCTGCGAGGTCGCCCCGTTCCGAAGTAGCCGCTCAAGCCGACTTTGCGGTATGGTCACGGCTCGTGCGGCGAGACGCGTTCGAGGATGACACGTCGTCGCTCGACGTAGCGGACATCAAGGTGCCGCAAGCGGCGCCTGACCTCCGTACACTGGCCGTACGCCTCGAACCTGGGGTGAAGGCCGCCATCGCCGCTGCCACGGCGACAATCTCGAACGATGCGGTGCGGACGGCGTTCGAGGCATGGATGATCAGAGTTCACTCGGGACCGAGTCCCGACGCGTAGGAGTTGAGGATGACGAACAGGACGTGGGGCTTCGCAATCGGATTCGGCATCGGCATCAGTTTACTGGTGAGCGCGTGTTCGGGCGGCTCGACTACGGCGAACTCCAACTCGACGGGCAGTGACTCGGCCGATGGTGCGGATTCGGATGGTGCGGATTCGGATGGTGCGGATTCGGATGGTGCAGATGCGACGGACGTAACCGATGGCACGGACGGCAGCGACGGCACGACGGACGGCAACGACTCGACCGATGCGGGCGACGGCAGCGACGCGACCGATTCGGCAGACGGCAGCGACGCCGCCGATGCGACGGACGGCGTCGACGCAACCGACGGCTCGGCAGGGTCGAACGCCTGTACCGAGAAGTCCCAATGCTCGGGTGCTCAGGGGTGCCATGAAGGCATGTGCATCCTCGAGCCAGAGACAGCAGCCGTGCTAACGGACAACGAGACCGACAACCCGGTGGACGGAGAGCCGAACCTCGACTGCGTGGGCAAGGCCCTCGTGCCGTCCGGAAAGACGGCGACGGTTTACGGCATCATCGATCGCTTCGGCGACGGCCGTCCGACCTACGACATGGAGGTCACCATCTTCAAGGCCTCCGATTGGCCACCCGCGACCTGCGCGGCGCTCACGGATCCGGCAGAAGCCCACACGTGCTTTCGGGAGTTCAAGGAGGGCGGCCTGTCCACTTCCGATTTGACGCTGCCGACCGACGAGGCGGAGGGCAACGAATGCAAGCGCCACACGGACTGCCCGGTGGGGTACGAGTGCATCGAGAAGAGCAGCATCGAGTATCGCTGCGAGCCGAACTACGGCCTGTACGAGATCGCGGGCGTGCCGACCAACACGCCGCTGGTCATACGAACACGCAACCTGAAGCCGCTCCTCGAGTCGAAGTGGAAAGACACGTACGTATACAACGCCGTCGTCCTCGAAGATCATCTCGAGGAGGGTGGCCGTTTCCGAATCAACGCGCTGATGGTCTCATCTGGCCAGTGGGTCACGGTGCCGACGACGCTCGGCGCTGGCCAGATCGCGGCGGGGAACGGGGCTGTCGGAGGCCGTATCCGCGATTGCAACACCGCAGACCGCCGCGGTTACACCATCGGCTTCGCCTCCGTGGCGCTCGAAGAGCCCGGCACGGCGACTGGCTACTTCAACGACAACGAGTACGACACTGTCCCGCTTGTCAACAAGTCGGACACCGACATCTTCGGTCGCTTCACCATCGTGGACGTGCCTCAGGGGTGGAACCGCCTCGCTGGTGTCGTCAAAGGTGGCGACGGCAAGGTCGCGTCGCTCGGGTCCGAGTCCTTCTATCTCGTCCCGGATTCGTTGGTCGTTCTGGCGTTCCCGGGCAAGCTCCCGATCTTCACGAAGTGAACACGATGAATAGCGCACGCTTCGGATTACGCCGTCTCTTCAGCGGAGCGACTTGGCTGGCGAACGCCGCCGTGTGCGGGGTCCTCGTCACGGGGTGTCAGCCCAAGGCTGACGACGATGCAGACGTTCGGGCTCCACCGCCAAAGGTCAACCTGCCCCCGAGCCCAGCGATGGTCGAGCCGAAGTTCGTAGAGAAATACGCCGACGGCAGCTTCACTGTGTCCGGACTCGTGCGGGCGCGCACGCGTCAGCTCGGGCAGCCAGCTCGCGTTAAAGGGACCGTACAATCGGTCACGCGCTGCGCCGATCCCGGGGTGCCGTGTACACCGCCGCCGCATGCGATCCTCGTCGACGATCCAACTCGTCCACGCGAGCGACTGCTCGTCGTCGGCGAATCGGACACGGCCTTCCCGACGCTGCAGCAAGGCCAGTCACTGGTCTTGGAGGGCAACTATCTCGAAGCGGATCCAAGTGGGACCTTCGTACGAATGGAAGGTGTGCTCGTGCTGAACCCCGCGCCGACCAATGGGAGCGACGCGGCTCCTAGTGCGCCTCCGGACGCGGCGCCCGCAGAGGCTCCGGCTGGCGAGGCTCCGGCTGGCGAGGCTCCGGCTGGCGAGGCTCCGGCAGTGCCTACACCCTAGGAGGCTGCTGTTTTTCTCCCGTCGCAGGCCTTCGCGCTGCCGCACGGGAGCGGCGTCAGGTGTCTGCGATACGTACTCACGTACCTTTTGGTACGCTCCGGGCGTTTCTCGACACCTTCCTTGCTCCCGTACGACATCGATTCGGCCTGCTCGGTCCGAAAAACAGCAGACTCCTAGTTGCCCTTCTTGCTGCCCTTGGCCGTCCTGATGAAAGACCCGGTCGAGCTGTGATCCTCTAGAATGCGCCAACCCGCGTTTGTCTTCTGGAGGGCCAGGGAGGCGTAGCCCGTTCGCCCCATGCCGCGCTTTGGGATGAGGGTCCACTTGGCAGTGGCTGTGGCGAAACGCGGGGGAATTGGCTCTATCAGTCCGTAGAGCGTCTCGCGGTCGGTCGTGTGGATATCGAAACGGGAGAGCTCGATGGCCAAGCGCCCCATGCTCCCGGCCGTCGGGTAACGCTCGCGGTACTTGGCGCGAATGGTCTGGCGTCCTTCGACCAATTGGCGGCCGGACACGATTCGGGCGTCTTCGGTGAAAGCGGCCATGAAACCGTCTAGATCGCCACGCGACCAGGACTCGCCGGCCTTGAAGAGGAGGTCGTTCACCTCTTTCTCGGCGCGCCGCAGGTCATCGGAGATTCGGACCCGCCAGTAGAGGGAGACGCCGCGGCGCCCCGTGTAGGAGTGTGGGCGCGAGAAGATCGGGTGTCCGAGCACCTCGGTCGCCGGCGCGAGCCGGTAGCCCTGGCGGATGAGCCAGCCGAGCAGCGCGTCGAGGTTGTCCGCGGTGATCGTATCGAAGGTGAGCCGCAGGACTTGGGGCGAGTCTTCCCCGGCCACTCGATCACCAACCTTCTCCGACCGCCCGATGAGGGCTCGCATGGCGGCCAGCCAGTCTTGCGACAGCTCCGCGAGGACCCGTTTGTCCTGTTCCCGCTTGGACTTGCCGAGTTGGGCGCGAAAGGCCGCGTCGAGCCCGCCGTCGATGAGGTCCACGGTCGCGTCGACGTGCCGACCGCCAGCGGCGGCCATGGCGTTCTTTGCTGCGATCTGGTGCTCGGGGACGATCCCTTCGGACAGGCCTGGAAATCGAAAGTAGCGGACGGTGCGCTGCTTCGCCTTGAGCGTCGCGAGGACATCGGTAAGGCTGCTTCGGCCGGATTCGAAGTCGCCGAGCCACGCGTCGAGCTCCGTCAGACCCAGGTCTCGGGCTGCCTGTCCCAGGCTGCCGACCTCGATCCCGATGTCGGTGAACTTTCGAAGTGCGCCATCGTTGCTTCGGAGCCTGCTCCCCACGGCGAAGATCAGCGCGGGAGCCTGCGCCTTCTTTAGCGACGCCGCGAAGCGAGTAGCGAGCGCCAGATTTCCCTTCGCGTCGAGCCCAGGGGCGCCCGGGACGCCGTCGATGGTGAGTAGCAATAGCCGGTCCGCCGCGGCGGTCTGGACCAAGGCTCCCGAAAGGCCAACCACGAGAGTCAGCAAGACGGAACGAGAGGTGAAGTTGAAGATGAGCCCACGCGCCATGGGCGGAGTATCTCCCCAGCCGCGCTGTGAAGCGAGTTTCGAGCCCGTCAGGAGAGTGGACTGACGAACCTGGCATTCAACCAGGCGGCATACAGACCTTGGCAACCGTTCCGGCCGGTGCCGAACACGTCATGCCGGCGCTGCAGTCGAGGGGGCTGAAGCACCGGCGCATGCACCGCGCCTCTCCCTTCCAAGTCGTACAGGTCGTGGAAAACGGGCACGGCGAGTTGACGCAGGACGGCGCGCAGGTGCCGATGCATCCGCCCTCCTTGCACGCGGCGTCACTCTCGCAGAGTTGGCCGGGATCGCCGGCGCCGAGCACCACGCAGAGATACTTCCCGCCACTCGCAGTGCTGCCGATCGGATCGCCGAAGCGGCAGGTCTCGCCGACGTCTTTGTCGCAAGAGAGCGGAGCCGTCGGCCCCTTGCAAGGGCTCTGACAGAACGCCGACGCGGTCCCCCCGGGCGGTGCTGGGAGTGGGGCGCAGCCGGTCTGGCCAGGGCAGAGGGCGTCGAGCGAACAGAGCTGCGTACAGACACCCTTACGGTACGCGGGCGCCAACTCGCAGACGACACCCCCGGCGCAGTCGCCGTCAACGAAACACCCTGCTGACGAGCCAACGCACCGGCCCTCAGCGACGATGCGGCAAAAGCCGCTCTCGCAAGACTGATCCGACGAGCAGCCGGAGCCCGCATCGCCACTGCCGCCCCCGGGCAAACACACGGGGACCGGCGCGCCGGCGAGGCCCACTAGGAGGTCGCAGCGCGCCTCACTCGGCACGCCGACACAGTCGCCGCCGAGCTCGCAGTTGGGGAGACACGTCGTTGCGCCGTTCCAAGTGGCGCACGTAGTTCCAGAGGGACACGCGACCTCATTGGAACAACCGGTCATGGCGCAAAACCCGCCTGGCGGCCCCGTGAGGCAGCCGTGTGGTCCCGTGCAGTCAGCGAGGCTCACACACGGTCCGCCCGGCTGGGACGTCACGGCTGACAGCCCGATGCAGCCGGCACCGGGGACAGCGTCGTCATCACTCTCCTGCGGCGTGATGGGCTTGCAGCCATAGCTGTCCCTGCAAGAGCTCCCATCGAGCTTGCAACTCTCGACGCAGGCCGTGGTGCCGGCCTTTACCTCGGCGCAACGGCTGCCGATCGGGCAACCGGCGTCAGCCGAGCAGTTGAGCACGGTGCAGTAGCCACCGGGCCAGTCGAGGCAGATCCCGCCATTTTGACAATCGGAGTCGGTCTTACACGTTGACCCGATGCTACCGTCGCCGGGGATGATCTCCGCCGTATCGAGCGACGTCGCGATCTCCCCGTCCAGGGCAACCGCGTCGTCCGGCGCGCCGTCGAGACCATCGGCCGCATCATCGTCGGTTCCGTCGACGCCATCGTTGGCGCCATCACCTGGGTCATCGATGGGCACAGCCGTGTCGGCTGCCGGGTCTCCGGCAGTGGGCTCACCGGCAGTGGGGTCTCCGGAAGTGGGGTCTCCGGAAGTGCCGGCGTCGGCGCTGCATGCCGCCATTAGCGGAAACACCGTGCTGACGAGAAACCGAAATTGGAGCCGGGGGTTCCGAGACGTGGCCATGACGCAACGCTACCCGAAACTACGACGAAGTACCGAATTCAAGGCCCGATCCCGCTCGCTCGATCCGGCTGGCAGTCCTTCGGGTTTCCGTCGCGCTCGACGGGCGTCGCGGGGTAGAGTCGCCTCATGGTTCATGGACTTCCTCCTCGCCTCGTCCTGCAGTCCCTGATGGCGTCCACAATCGCGTGCTCGACGCAGACTGGCGGTTCGAACCGCGCCGACGTGCCCACTGCCGTCGCTGCTTCGGCTTTCGGAGTGAGCTGTACGAGCGACTCCGACTGCGAATCCGGACTGTGTCTCGTCAGCGATTACGCGTCGTTCCGCTTCTGTAGCGCTGCTTGTGACCTCCCAGACGAGGCGTGCCTCGACGAGAACGGCGACGCCGCCGGTTTCTGCGTCGCCTTTCCAGCCGAGTTCGGCGCCACGGAGAAGACCATCTGCCTCCCGCTCTGCGACGCCCTGCCCGCCTGCCGTTCGCTCTCACCCCTGTGGGAGAAGTGCGAAGCGCCAAGCTACAAGGGGAACCTCATCGGGACGAGCGCGACAGGGGTGCGCGTCTGCTCAGCCCCGTCGCAGAACGGCAAGCCCATCGTCGATACGACGACATGCGCCGAGTGGGAGACCGGATGGGAGACCTTCGGGACCCAGATCAGCGTCTGCCGCGCGTATTGCAACTACCTGACTACATGCGGCGTCGTCGCGTCGAGCGCGAACCTCGAGTGCTGCGCCTATGGCTGCTTTCGCGGGATGGTGAGCGCCGACGGTGAGGTCGATATCCCGTTCGAGAAGGACGTGAAGTGTTTCGTGACCAGTTACAACTCCGTCCAAGGGACTACCAAAGTCTGCACAGAGCCGCCTGTCGCGTGTGGCCAAGAGCCGGAGGACCCGACCGGCCGATCGAGTAGAGCTCGTGACGATGGAGGAGACTGATGAGGCTCGATGAAATCGCAATGGCCGACCTCGCAGGTGACCTCATCGAAGGACTCATCCCGGACGGCCGGTTGGAGCGCCTGGAGCGGGTCCTCGATCAACGCCTCTCGGGGCTTACGGTCTTGCTTGAAGACCTCCATCACCCGCAGAACATGGGCGCCTGCGTCCGTACCGCCGAAGCTTTCGGCCTGACCGACGTCTGGGTCGTGTCGCGGCACGACGATCCCTTCAGGCCTACACATAAGATCTCGCGCGGCGGCCAGAAGTGGATCGACATCCACCGCAACCGGGAGGTGAACGTCGCGCTCGACGACCTCGAGAGGCGCGGCTTTCGGATCCTCGCGACCAACCCAGACGCGATGGAGTCGCTCGAAGACATCGACTTCAGCGTCCCCACGGTCCTTTGCCTGGGCAACGAGATCGACGGTGTGTCCATCGACGTCACGGAGCGAGCCCACGGCGCCTTTCGTATCCCGATGTATGGGCTGACTCAAAGCCTCAACGTCTCGGTGGCGCTCGGCGTCTGCCTTTACGAAGCCACGCGGCGGCGACGCGCGGCGGTCGGGCGTGAAGGTGATCTGAGCCCCGAAGAGCGTGAAGTCTTGAGGGGCCGCTTCCTCACACGGGCGGTCCGAACGTCCCGAAAGATCGCGGACGCGATCTCGCGAAGCCGCTCATCAGGTTGACGAGCACGCCGCGCAGCCCTTGCGTCGCAAGCCGAGCCACGACCACGAGTTCGCGCCGTGATTGTGAAGGTGAAAGTAGACCAGCGTACCTGCCGGCTGAACGCTCTCGAGCGTTGCTGACGCCAGTGACAAGCCGCTCTCGCCCGGGATGGCGACGCGCTCATCGAGTACGTCGATGTCGCCGACTCGGACAGCCACATGCGCTTCGGCGTTCGGCCCGAAAAGGCTGAAGTGCCAGACGCGTGCCTCGACGATGTCGCCCGGAGCGAGCGACACCGTGAGAGGCGCCCCGGTTGTGGCGTAGGCGCACGCCCCGGTCTCGACAGAGAAGACAGGCTCGCCGCCAAGCTCCTCGAACTGCAACGCCTCGGGTTCACACAGGTCGTCGACAGGGCGGTCCGAGAAGGGATCCGCCTCCGGGCCGAGCGGGATGACTTTCGACAGGTCGACGAGCGCGACGACGCACGGTCCGGGGGCGTCAGTGGCGACGTCATCGCCGCTCGGGCTGGCGGCATGGCTGACGGAAGAGAGCGCGCAGGCGACGACGGCCAGACTACTTGGGCAACGAATCAAGGACCGCCGTCTTCCAGTCGAAGCCGGACCAGAGGCCGCTCAGAGGCTCGACCGCCGACTCGGGCAGCGGTGACATGGTCGTCGCGCCGAGGTCGACGGGCCCGTCCGGTGCAAAGGGCGAGTCCGTGATGAAGCCGCCGAGCCGGACCCACTGCAGGTAGAGTGCGCCGGAGACGTCCTGTAGAACACGAACGTAGGCCACGAGTGTCGTGCCCGTAGAGGACGCCTCGAACTGGAACTCGGTCGTTCCGACGTCGCCCGCGCTCGGTAAGATCACGTCCACGTCTGGCTCGATCACCGTGTTCGTCCCCTGCTCGCAAGGGAGGATCACCGTGTCGAAGCGTGCGACGAGCAGCCTTACGCCAATGGCGGAGGGGTCGTCGAGTACGGACTTTTCGATGGTTCCGCCGGTGTCTATGACGACAGACTCGGCTGGGAGCGGGATCGAGACGACGACCTGTATCTCGAATGGAGGCTCTCCTGTCCAAAGGGCCGACGCGGACGCGATGACGACGGGCGCCGGTTCCTGCGGCACGCCTGCGGCTGGCTCGTCACCCCAGTCGGAACCCAGAGGCCACTTGACCTTGGGGACCGCCTCTTCGGCCGTGGTGTCGTCACACCCGTCGCGCACGCAGAAGGGACCGTCGCATTGCCAGCACCCGCAGCTACCGGGCGTGCAGACCGCATTGCAGCCGGTGTTGCCGGCGCACATCGCGTCATATTGCGCCGACGCCGGGTTCGGAGCGGCGTCCGTACAGGTCGGCGAGAAGGTGCATGCCCCGGCGAGGCAGAGCCGGTCTTCGGTGCAGGGCGTCGCATCCGGGGCATCGTCCTTGACGCATTCCCAGTCCGTCGGCCCGGCGCTGTCGTCACAACGGACTTTCCAGCATCCATCGGGATCTTCGTCCTGACACGGCGGTGGTCCGAGCTCGCAGACGCCGAGGGTGCAGGTGCCGGCTGTGTGAACGCACGTGGAGCTGCCGCAGCCCGCGCCTTCGTTCGCAGGCTCGGATTCACAGGTCTTCGTCTCGGGGTTCCAGACAAGCGTGGTGCAAGCGTCGGGATCGGCCACGGTGCAAGTCGGGTCGGGTTCGACGTCTTCAGATGCGTCAGTCATCGGCGCCACCTCGTCCGGCAAGACAGTGTCGGTAGCGACGTCGGTAGCCGATTCGTGAGGGGGCACGACCGTGTCGGGGGCCTCCGAGGTGGTCGCAGCATCCGAACATCCGGAAGTAAGGACGACGAAGCGGACGACGAACCGGAACCCGGTGCGGCAGAGGATCACGAGAGAACCTCGATGGAGAAGGGCCCCGCCGGGACCATTTGCCCAATGGGCCGCAACCCGGGCGCGAGCAGCTCGAACGCCTGCTGGTGTTCCGGCGCGACGGCGACGAGGAGCCCGCCGCTGGTCTGGGGATCGGCCAGGAGCAGGCGCCGCTCGTCGCCGATGGGACCGACGGCGGCGCCGTAGCTCGCCCAATTGCGGTGGGTCCCTCCCGGTACGCACCCTTCTGCGAGGTAGCGGGCGACGGACTCGAAGCGAGGGATGGCGTCGAAGTCGATGCGTGCGGTGGTGCCGCTTGCAGCACACATCTCGCGGAGATGGCCGAGGAGCCCGAATCCGGTCACATCGGTCAGCGCATGGATCCAAGGCTGGCGACCGAAGACCTCACCGAGGCGATTTAGCTTCAACATGGAGTCGCGAGCGACGGTGGCGTCCTCTGGCCGTAGCTTGCCCCGCTTCTCAGCCGTGGTGAGGATGCCGATGCCGAGCGGCTTGGTCAGATAGAGGAGGTCACCCGGAGCGGCGCCGCCGTTGCGCTTCAGATGGTCGATGCGAACGCGACCGGTGACGGCGAGGCCGAAGATCGGCTCAGGGCTGTCGATGCTATGACCGCCGGCGAGCGGGATCCCAGCGTCGCTACAAGCGATTCGAGCACCCTCCGTCACGAGGCCAGCCACCTCGGGGGAGAGCTTGTCGATAGGCCAGCCAAGGATGGCAATAGCGAGCATCGGGGTGCCGCCCATCGCGTAGACGTCGCTGATGGCGTTCACCGAGGCGATACGGCCGAAGTCGGTGGGATCGTCGACGATCGGCATGAAGAAGTCGGTCGTCGAGATGATGGCGGTCCCATCTCCGAGGTCGTAGACGGCGGCGTCGTCGCGATCACTGTTACCAACTAGTAGGCGTGCGTCGGCGGGGCCAGGGCTGACGCGGGCTAGGATTCGGTCGAGGACCGCAGGGGCGATCTTGCATCCGCAACCGGCGCCGTGGCTGAACTGAGTGAGGCGAATCGGGGAGTCGGTCATGAGTGCAAGATGCCCGACTGGGCTACTTGGAGCCAGCCCTCACGAGGTGCGCGTTACACGGAGAGAGCGAAGAGTCGGACGGACTTTAGTGCGACCCCCGTCTCGCGGAGGCGGTCGAAGAGCGACCCGAGGACAGCTGGATACGTGAAGTGGCGAGCGACATGTTGGCGCCCGGCGAGGCCGACTCGTGCGCAAAGTGCCCGGTCCATCACCAGCCTCTCGATGGTCGATGAGAACCCCTTGATGTCCGCTGGATCGATGCGGAACCCGTTCACGCCTTGGTCGATGACTTCGGAGGGGCCGCCCGGTCCGGCGATGACAGGACGCCCGTAACTCATGGCTTCGATGACGACGCGACCGAACGGCTCGGGCTGAGTCGAGCAGTGCACGCTGACGTCAAACTCGGGGAAGATCCGACGGGGTTCGGAGCGGTCCTCGACGACCTGAACGCGGCTGGTCAGCCCGAGTCGCTCGATGGCGGCGAAGATCTCGTCACGATAGCCGCGCTGGGCGCCACTTGGGAGACGGCCGAAGAGGAGGCCGTCCAACTCAGGGTGGGCGCGCGCGACGGGAGCGAACGCTTCGAGGAAGGCGATCTGCCCCTTCCACGGCATGAACATGCCCACCATCCCGACTCGCACCCGGCCGTCGGCGGGACGCGGGACTGCGTCTTCAGCGCTCGGGAGGTCGACTCCGGGGTAGAGCAAGCGAGTTCGGCTCGGGTCCGCGCCTTGAGCGAGGACGCTGTCTTCCGTGGTCTTCGAGACGCAGAAGACGGTATCGGCGAGCCGCACGATCTTGCGAAAGCCGCTGGTTCCGTCCGCGATCCCTTGCACGTACGAGAAGAGCGGGATCTTGAGTATCTTCGCGGCGGCGACGCCGGCAACATTGTGGACGATACCGTTATTATTGAAGATGTGAGTCACGCCGTTACGTTTGGCCCACACGGCGTACCAGCCGCCCACTGCAGCAGCAGTCAGGCCCACTTCGCCAGCGAAGACGAGCTTCCGGACGTGCCGGGGGACATCGCCGCGTTCGTACAGGTGGTCCGAGAGCATCGACTTCGGATGCTTGAGCAGGGTCACGCCCGCGTCCCGCAACGGCTCCCAGCCGGGGCCGTCCCATGATCGGGCCACCGTGACCCTAACGCCGCGCTTCACGAGTTCGAGGGCAATGTGGCTCAGGTCGATAAAGGCGCCACCGAAGCCAGCAGCTTCCTCGAACGCGAGCACGTGTCCTTGCATTGAGTTCCCCAAAACGAGCGAAGTCGGAATATACCGATGAGGCGGGGCAGCGCCAGACTTCACAACGCCAGATCGTCGGTCAGAGGTGGGGCGACGTCGTCGACTAGACGTCGACGTTCGAGAAGGGAGGGAGGACTAGCGGAGATCTGCCCTGTGTCCAAGCGAAGTTTGCCGCGCTCGCGCTACGACTGTCCCCGTCGGGCGGGCCTCCCAGGCCCAGTCGGCCCGACGAGCCGGATAGCTCGTCGCGCCGAAGTCGCCCGCCAGGGTCTCCATGTCGCCGTTCTCGATGGGCATCACGATTCGAAAGTCGCGAGGCTCGGCCTCGAGGGAGCGGCTCGCTCGCAGAGGGACTCCGTGTCCCCGGTCAATGTGACCCAGGCCCGCGAAGACCAGCACCAGCCGTTCGGGTTCGGCGTCCTGAAGCGCTCGAACATGGCGGGCCATGGTCTCGTCTCGAACGAGCTGAGCTTGATAGTAACGCTCCAGCTTGGTCGCATCGAAGCCATGGCCGTGTGCCCGTCCATGCTGGAGGAGTTGGTCGCGAAAGTGTAGTCGATGCGGATCGTTACCGGAATCGAGTGGCGGGAGCGCGGGCCGCAGCGATAGGGGGACGCCGGCGACTCCATGGCGGCCCACGGCCTCGGCTAAGCCACGCGGCGGGTTGAGCCCGACGATACGGACTCCCTGGCTTCGGGCCCACCCAAAGATCTCGCGATAGTTCGAGAAGTCATGACCCCAGACCTTCTTCCATTCGAGCCGTTCGAGCAGCTCGTCCTCGCCCAAACTACCGGCGCTCCAGAGGGCCAGCACGGAGTCTGCGGCGGCGGGGAGCCACTCGACGCCGATGACGATTGGACGAACGCCGTGAAGGCGCGTCGCGACCTCGAGTTGAACGTCGTGATGGAGCGCGCTGGTGTGAAATTCGCCGACGTAGACGTGCGACACGGACGCGAGATCCTGGACCACGATCTCGGCCGGAGTAACGACGCCGGTGGTGAAATCGACGATGATTCGGCGCTGCGACAAGGCTTCGAAGGCTGGCGCAAGCGTCGCCGTGGAGGCGCAGCCGTAGCTCGCTAACGTGAGTCCAAACAGCACGAGGAAGCGCCGATGCGGTGCTCGATATGCACGTTCATTGGGCGATGCGCCAGTCGTCAACGTGCGCCCTCCTTCAATGACTCGGCTGGTGCCTTCGAACGGGGGGAGGCAGGCTTGCTAGGAGCGGTGGAGTCGTCATCGAAGCCCTTCTCCGATGGAGCGGCCACGGGCTGCTGGGTCGCGGAGCCGGCGCCGCCCCGCTGGCGAGCCGCGATCTGACGTTCGATCTCCGCCAATCGGGTCCGAGCAGTGGCGCCCATCGTCGGGTCACTGAGCGCTTGACGGAGCAGGTCGCGCGCCGCCTCGAGCCGCCCAAGGCGTACCTCGACTTGCGCGGCATCTACCAGCACCGCCCCACGATAGGTGTAAGAGCCATGCTGATCGAGGAGCGCCTTGTAGGCCCGCGCCGCTTGCTCGAGGCGATTGGTGCGCTCGTAGGACTCGGCGAGCCGATGCCGCGCCTGGGCGGTACGCCCGTCGACGACCGGTACGGCTAACTTCGCAGGCTTGATGGTGGCGTCTTTCGCGTCGCGCTGACGATCAGCGCTGGGCTCTCTCGCGACCTTGCGCTCCGTATCGGCTGATGAGGTGCCCGAGAGGTAGCCTTCGAACTCCTGAATGGCCTGGTCGTATCGCTGAGATCGGTACAATGCCTCGGCTTGCTCGAAGCGCCCTGCAGTTGGAGCGCCTCCGGCTGCCCGACCGCCCTCAACCGCGCCACCTTCCTCTGTTTCTTCGTCCATCTTGTCGTAGCCAGGGGCGGCCTTCCCGGTCCCCTTCTCGTCAACTGCACCGACGTCGACCGACGGCGGAGTCGCCGTCACCAGACCCTGTAGGCTGCGCTGCGGCATGGCGGATTGCGGCATGTCGGGCTGCGGCATGGAGGATGGGAGCGGAGCCGCCGGAGGCGCGGTCTGAACGATGACGGCCGGACGTGCGGCGGGTACGTCATTGGGGCGCGGCGGCTGAGAGACCTCACTTCGAGACTGCTGACGAATAGGCTCGGGAGCGAGAGCAGCGTCGCCGACGACGTCGTTGGTCGTCGATGTGGGGGAAGGCTCAGCGAGCACCGCCTTGGACTGCACCTTATTCGCCAGTGACGCTGCGACGGATTCAGCAGCAGGCTGGGCACTATCCATCTTCTTCTTGTTCGCCGCTTCCGTGGCCAAGGGACCGCCCAGCGCTTTGGGCGACTCCGTCATCTTTTCAAGCGAACCGACGTCTTGGTCGGCGTCAGCCGGGTTCACGTTCGCGAGGCGCGTCTCCGCGAAGTTGGCGACGCGGGACTCGACCGCGGAGGGCGCTTCCTTCTCCAGACGCCCCAACTCGACCGGGATCATGCTCTGAGCAGGAGCGGCTGAAGGGGCCGCCGCAGCCTCGCCGGTGGGCGGCTTCGCTTCTTCGGTTTTTCGCTCAACTGCCTCTTCTCGTTTGCCGGCCCCCATGCTGTTGCCGACGCCCATGCTGTTGCCGACGCCCATGCTGTTGCCGACGCCCATGCCATTGCCGAGCGCGGTGCCTGAGTCGGTGGCTGGGACGCCGTCCAAAGCTCCGGGTTGCCCCAGGGGTTGACGAAGTCCGGCGTCTGACGGGGCGCCCATTCGTCTATTGAGCGCCCCGAACACCACACCATCGCCGTCCTCTCCCAAGGGGCCGGCTGCGGCCGCCGCGCTCATGGCCACACCTCGGGCATTGTCACTCGGGTCGACGATCGGGCTCGGGATCGGGACCGCGGCGACGGGCTCGGAGTCAACCGCTAGTTCTGCGTTGACCGCGACCTTTTCGGTTGCGTCGACCGGAGCTGCGACCGGACCTTCAATCGCGGCTGTGGCGAGCGCGGGGACTTCAGCCGCCCGCCGGTCGGCCTCATCGATGTCGACTTCGTGCATGGACCGGGTGCGGCCGGCGTCGCGGTCGGCCGACGAGATGGTGGCGACGCGCGCGTCCGCCGGGAGCGCCGGCGTGTCTTTCTTTTGCGACGAGATCCACACGCCGGTGCCCACGACGGCGGCGACGACGAACGCGAACCCGGCAGCCGGGCGGAGGAGCAGCGCAGAGAGAGACTGCCAGAAGGATGGCGATGACGGCGGGACGGCGAGCCGAGCCTCACGCTGCAGCTTTATGAGCAGCGCGGAAGGCGCAACTGGCGCCTCTGCGGCCTTTCGGATGAGAGACCTCGTACCCTCGAGGGCCGCGACCTCGGACGCGAGAGACGGGTTCTGGCGCAGGGATGCCTCAAATGCAGATCGCTCTGCGGGGGAGAGCTCGCCGTAGAGGTAGTCGATGATCTGGTCGCGGCGGTCCATGGTCATACTCATCGGCCCGGTGATCGCGTGCGATTCACGCGAGCATGTGGGCCAGTAGAGAGGATAGGCAAACGGATGCGAAGTTGCATCACGCGCGTCCCTCGGCGAGGTCGGCAAGCTGCGTCCGCAAGAACTCGAGAGCGTAGCGCATGCGCGATTTTGCGGTGTTTTCGGACGTCTCGACGACGAGCGCTATCTCCTGAAAGGAGAGCTCCTGGAACTCGCGGAGCACGAAGACCATTCGCTGGTCCTCGTTCATTCGCGACATGGCGGCGTCGAGTCGAGCCGTGAACTCCGCGTCCGCGAAGCGGCGATCGGCCATGCCCGACGGGTGCTCGTCGGCGACAGAGTCTCCGAGCGAGCGATCGTCGTCCGCACTGAGCGGGGCATCGAGCGACTTGTGACGCCGGAAGCGTTGCTTCCGGCTGTGGTCGATGACGATGTTCTTTGCGATGGTGAAGAGCCATGTCGTGAACTTCGCCCGTTTCTCGTACTTCCGAGCGCTGCCAATGACGCGCATGAACACGTCTTGGAGCAGCTCTTCGGAAGTTGCCGCGTTGCCGGTGTTGCGCACGAGGAAGTTGAAGACGGACTGATAGTGTCGACCGAGCAGCGTGTCGAAAGCGCGCGCGTCCCCTTGTTGGTAACGCGCCATGAGCTGCTCGTCCGAGAGGTCGTCCAGCAACGTCCTACCTGCGGCTGCTGCGGAATCGCAGCAGCGTTCGTGTCAACGCGCGAGATGGAGAAGCGATCCATTCCGACGTGTCGTATCTCCCGAAACCGTGGCCGAGGGCGCCGTGCACGTGGTGCCCGCGGTGCCTCGCCCTCTTAGTTGCGTGGGGACGAGGGCTCATCGCCATCTGGCGAAGCACGTCTTCGAGGGGCGGAGCATACGCGCGATTTCGGGCCGGGCAACTCCATGAGCGCGTTGATGACACGCCCTCCTTGACGGAGCGGCACCTGGGTGGAACGCTCGCGCCGTGAACCATCTGGCCGCCACCCCAAAGCGCCTCGACTCCCTCCTTGGGCGGCGCTGCCTTGTAGCGCTCGCGGCAGCGGTCGCGGTCGCGACGAGCTTGGTAGCGACTCCGGCAGCACTCGCTGGCGAAATCCCGGAGATGCACCGACGTTCCGTGCACGCTTTGCTAATGTCGCCACGAGGCTTTCCGACGAAAGCTCAAGTTTGGCGTACTGGAAAGCTCGAGGATACCAACCGGATCTTGACCGAGCTCGCGGCGGACTCGCGCGCGAACATCGTCCTACAGCTCAATGCGGTGCGTGCCCTCGAGTACTTCCCATCGAAGAAGACCGAGGAGGTGCTCATGACCCTCCTCTACTCCAGGGGGCAGAGCCCAGCGCACAAGCGCGCCATTCTACGGTCCCTTGCTCGCACCTTCGGGGTGCGCATGTACTTCGAGATCCTGCCGTTTCTGCGCGATTACGAGCCCACGATCAGGGCCGGCGCGGCTGTTGCGATAGCTGAGATCGATGACGGGCGCGTCAAGTCGCTTCTGATGAACCTGCTCGAGACGGAACCGGAGATCGAGGTGCGCCTCGCCGCCGAGCGCGGCCTCGTGATCTTGGAGGATCGAGAGAAGGCCGCCGCGGGTAAGGTGAACACTGAGTTCGAGAGTCAGGACCTCGTCGATCCACTTCGCCTCGACAACGACGTGGTGATAGAACCCGACCTTCGGGCAGAACGCCCCCGGCGGCCGCGACCAGCCGACCGACCCCAATAGGACTCGCCATGACCGCTTCCCGCTCGTCCTCCTCGGCTTCCGGAACGCTCTCGCCGTCTGGCCTTCGCGGCGCAATTACGGCCCTGATTACGCCCTTTCGGGCGGACGGCAAGGTCGACGACGTCGCGCTACGTAGCCTAATCGAGCGTCAGCTCGACGCGGGCATCACGGGGCTCATCCCGTGCGGAACGACAGGAGAGACTCCGACACTGAACCACGACGAGATCGCCACGGTCATCAGCATCACGGTCGAGACGGTACGCGGCCGCGTGCCAGTCATCGCCGGCACCGGCTCGAACAGCACGCAGAAGACCATCGAGTCGACTCGACTCGCTCGCGAGCTCGGTGCGGACGCCGCCCTCGTCGTGACGCCCTACTACAACAAGCCCGGGCCGAAGATGCTCGAAGCGCACTACCGCGCCGTTGCCGCCGACGGCGGGCTCCCCGTTGTGCTTTACAACGTGCCGGGTCGCACCGGGATCAACATGACCGCTGAGACGACCCTGGCGCTCACGCAAGTCCCCGGCATCATGGCAATCAAGGAAGCTTCAGGCGATCTCGCGCAGGTGCAGGCGATCTTGGCAGGGCTCCCGCCCGACTCGTCCTTTCGGGTATTGAGCGGCGATGACAACCTCGCTTTGCCGATGTTCGCCGTCGGCGCCACGGGCGTCATCTCGGTCGCATCGAACGTCCTCCCGGCCGAGGTGAGCGCGCTCTGGGACGCTTTCGAGCGCGGGGACATCGCGACCGCTGCGCGTCAGAACCTCCGCCTGTTCCCGCTCTTTCGGGCGCTCTTCGTCGAGTGTAATCCGGTCCCGGCCAAGGCCGCGATGAAGCTCCTCGGTCTCTGCACGGACGAGGTCCGAATGCCACTCGGTCCCGCCCAGGCGTCGACAGCCGAGCTGATGAAGAAGGTACTCACGGCGCTCGGCGCGCTGTGACGAACACCTCGAGGCCACTGCGGATCGGCGTCGCGGGCGCGGCGGGCCGGATGGGGCTCGCCATCAGAAACGCGATCGCAAGCGAACCGGGAGTCATAGCCGGGGCGCTCTGGGAAGCTCCCGGTCACCACGCCATTGGCTCCGTCGAGCACGGAGTGACCATTGCAGCAGCCCCCCCGTCGGAGCCGAGCACGGTCGACGTCGTAATCGACTTCACGTCGCCGGCATCGACACGCGTGCTCCTCGATCACTGCGTACGCCTCGGTACTCCGCTCGTCATCGGCACGACCGGTCTCTCACCCGACGACCATGCCGCCATCGACGCCGCTGCCCGGGCTGTTGCGGTGCTACAGGCCGCCAACACCAGCGTAGGCGTGAGCGTGTTACTCCATCTGGTGGAAGAGACCGCGCGCCTCTTGGGCGACAGCTTCGATCTCGAGGTGGTCGAATCGCACCACCGCCACAAGCGGGACGCGCCCAGCGGTACGGCGCTCGCGCTGGTGTCAGCGCTGGAACGGGGCCGCGTCGGCCTCGCGCGTACATTTGCTCGTCATGGCGACATCGGGCCACGCCAGCAAAACGAGGTCGGGATACAGACTATACGGGGTGGCGACGTCATCGGCGAACACACCGTATTCTACCTCGGCAACGGCGAACGGCTCGAGCTCACGCACCGCGCGACCGATCGCAGCCTCTTCGCGAACGGCGCGCTCAAGGCGGCGAGCTGGCTCGCGGGGCGCCCACCGGGCCGCTACGCGATGCGGGACGCTCTCGGACTCTGACGCCCCGTCCTGCTCCGACTCAGAGGGTCAGACAAAATGGAGATTGAGTGTACGTCGCGCAATTTTCGACGCAACGAGTTGGCGCCGATAGGCGCGTACTTGAGCGACGAAGACGGGCTCATAGCCCTTCTAGGAGCGAGAGCAACTCGATGCTCGAAAATTGCCGGCGGACGCCAATCGGAGTTTTGTCTGACCCTCTCAATCCAAGATGAAGTGGCTCATCGACGGCGGGTGAAAACGCAGCCGCGTCGCGTGGTGGTGCAGCCAGCGCAACGGCCCGTGCTGGGCTTCGAGCTCGGCCCCGAGCTCGGTCCCTTCGAAGTCGATGAGACGCCCGTCCTCTTCGACGGGCTGGTCGTGTGGCGCCGAGATGCCGTTTCCAGCGACGTGGAGCCAACGGAGGCGGCTCGAGAGCGGGGACGCGCACAACGCGTCGAGGCCGGCGCGGGTGAGGCCATTTCGCCGAAGGTCGAGCCAGCGGAGCGCCTGCAAGTGCTTCGAGCGAGCGAGACGTTCAGCGCCCGCATCACCGATGCGGCTGTCGATGAGATCGAGCGAGACGATGCCGTCCAAGATGGCCGTGTCGCAGAGGACGTCGAGGTGCAACTCGGCCTTCGAGAGCGAAAGCTCGAGCAGCGGCGACACTTTACGAATCGCCCCGGCCCTCATGATGAAGACGCCAGCGTCCGCCTTGACGTGTTGGACGAAGCCCCGCTTCACGGTCGCTGTTACGCCAAGCGCGCCGACGCCATCGTCGAAGTCTGGGCGTTCAAGGCGCTGCTCTTGAGCGAGCATGACCCCCAGTTGACTGTCATCCATCGCCCGCTCGGCGGCAGCACGGCGCACCTGGAGACGGATGAACTCGCCACGAGCAGGATCGCCCGTGAGCGCGCCCGCAGCGGCGAGCCGAGGTTGGTCGTCGGCGGGTGAGGCGAGGATGGGAGCAAGCAACGCGTGTGGAATGGCCAAGGGCACCTCTGGCCGCGTTTCGAGTCGGCGGCTCCGGCACGGCGACTTTAGGCTCCCATTGAGGCCTGCGCAAACCCCATGCTCGAAGTCGTCTGGGCCGCAGGAGCCTTGACCTGCGCGCTGTAGGCCCGGACACTCCGGAGGTGCGTCCTTCCCGGTCACGCCCTGTTTCAGGAACCGGCCTCATTGCAGCTGCTGCGCTGTGCGTGGTGGGCGTCCTCGTGTCGTGCACCGAGACCGATTCATCCACGCCGGTCGCGGAGGTCTTGCAACTGGACGGCGTCATCTGGGTCGATGTGGCCCTGACGCCTGACTCGGGCCCTCCCGATGCGCCGGTCAAAATAGAAGCTCGCGTGGTCGGTCCGGCCGACCTCGAGCTGCTGGTCGACTTGCCAGGCCTTGTGTCGAGCCCGTTGACCCGAATCGGGGAAGAAGGCGGTCGGCAAGTCTTCGCTGCGAACGCCGTGGCGAGGAGCACGCTCGGCCACCAACGCTTTGGAGTTAGAGGGTTCATCTCGGGCCAAAACGCGTTGGGCTATGCGATCTATGATGCCACGACGCAGGCGCCCTGCGCAGACGGCGAGCTCCGCGAAGCCGGGCGCTGCGTCCCCAAGTCCTTTGGCCACGCCCTCGAAGCGACGGGCTACGCCCTCATCTCGCTCGGGCACCCGGCCGGCGTCGACCCGGAGGACAAAGAGATCCGGTCAATGCTGCACCCACGACAGCTGATCCGAATCGGGAACGCGACCGTCGGCTGCCACTCGGACCACGTCGGCATGGTGTGGCTCGGAGACTACCTCCAAGTGGGGACTTTGCAGTCGGCCATCGACGGCACCCTCACCAACATGGACCAGCTCTCGGAGGACGACGGGGTAACGTCACGAACGGAGACCCTGTTCAAAGACATCGATCCGGACCTGGGCTTCTGTGAGAACTTCGCGTTCGCGCCACTCGAAGACGCAGGCCTGACGGGCCTCGAGCAAGGCGTCGTCGGTCTCGGCGTCACCTCGCACGGGGGGACCGGGAACCGAAAGGGTGGCCTCGCGGTCTGGGCGATCCCTAACGCGGATGCCCCCAAGTGCGCCGACTGCGAAGCGCGCTTCGACGCGCCGAAGCTCCTGCACCTCTATACGGACGACATCGGCTACGCCGGGGTCGTGTTCGACGGTGACATCCTTTACGCGGCACGCGAGCCAAGCTCGCTCTCGGTGTTTCGAGTGGATTCGGGCGGTGCCCTGAGCCCCATCGCCGAAGTCGACGTTCCGGATCTGCGAAGCGTGTGGAAGATCGCCCTGTCTTCGCGTGCGAACGGCCAAAAGATCCTGTTCATCACCGATCCCTCGCCTCCGAAAGACGACGTCGTGGCGGTAGAGACAGAAGGGCCGGAGGGCTTCAGCCACTTCAAGCACGAGCACGTCCAACCGGGGGGCCGCCTCTTCAGCGTCGACGTCAGCGAGCCGGCGGCACCACTACCGCTAGGATGGGGGCCGACCAACGGTGCGACCAAGGGTCTCGCAGTACTGCCAGAGGACATCGTCGCCGTCGCGAACGGTTCGGCCGGGATCGAGCTGATGGACGTCAGCGACCCAGCGGAGCCGTCGTCCGTGTGGATCGAAGACACCCCGGGTACGGCCAGCAGCGTCGCTTACGCCAACGGCTACCTGACCGTCGCGGACTGGGACAACGTGCGCTTGTACGATGTTGGGGAGCGGGCGGTGTTGAGGCTCATCGACTCGACCGACATGGGCCTCTTCGCCGAGCTCTTTGCGACGTTGCAATCGATGCCGGGCCCCGAGCAGCCAGACGCCCCGAGTGGCAGGACCGACGCCGGCGATGCAGACACCGGCCCTGCCTTTTTGCCTACGGTCGCCATCGGTTTTGTGCAGCTCGAACAAGACGGGACCTTTTACGCTAGCGACCTCGACCGAATCTTCTTTGGCAAGATCGCGGCAGGAGCGCGAGCCCCGCGACTTCTGCTCCAGGATGGGCGCCGACAGGTTAGAACAGAGGTCGGAGGCGAGACAGACGCGATCCAGGTCAACGTCGTCAACGGCTCAACCATGCCAACGTGGGTTCGCTTCGACCCGATCACGGGAGCGACGGCGGACAGGTCCCTGGTTCTGGCACCGGGCAGCGCCGGGGTTCTGGAGGTGGACGTGGAAACGCCAGCGGGCGGCTCCCCCATCCCACAAGTGACCTTCTCCACGTCAGGGCCGTACCCGGCGACGCGGACCGTTCGACTCGAAGTCATCAAAGGACAGTTCAACGTCGGAGACCCCGCGCCTCGAATGGCGCTTCCGGCGATCAACTGGTGCGAGGCTGGTGAAGACTGCGATCTGGAAGCTCGGTGCGTAGATCTCTACGAAGCGCCATGGCGCGACCGACCTTTCCTGATGGCCGTCTTCACCTCGTGGTGACCCGTCTGCGGTCTGGAGGTTCCAGACCTGATGTCGATGCTGGAGCGGGAGTTCCCGAACGGTGAGGTGGCCTTCATGGGGCTCAATTGGAACGAATCGCGGGCGGCGATGCAGGACTACCTTCGCGATACGGGCCTTCGCGTCCCCCTGATGATGGACAGTCAGAGTTTCTGGGATGAAGAGTCACCTGGCTGTGCTGTCATTCCAGAGGGACAGGCGACGCTGTCGAGCCTCTTCTGGAACAAGATTGGGAGCCCGACGCTCGACCCGCCCTTTCCGACACACATCATCGTCGATCACCATGGAAAGTTCGCGTACCTCGCACGGAACCACAATCCCGATCGGGTGCTGAAAATGCTGAAGGACCTCGTCGCGCAGCAGGCAGCCGAGAAGGCCACTCAAAAAGACAAGTGACGGCGGAGTCGGGGGGCGCGGCCCGTTGACAGTCAGGGCGGGGGCGTCAATCATCTTTCTGTCCTCGTCCGACCCGGTCCCGAGTCGGCGCGCAAGGTCTGAACGCGCCGGCGCGACGAGCCGGGCACCGCTACGACTTCAGAAGGGTTCTCCATGGTCGACCTCAGCTCACTCCCCAGCGACATCACCCCTGAGAACTTCTTCACTGAGGTCCTCCCAGAGGTGCTTGGCGATGTCGAACTTCCATCGGATCTCGGTACCGAGCGAATGCAGTTCAACATCACGGGCGATGGTGGCGCGAGCTACCACATCGGCATCGACAGCGACGGCGACCTGACCATCGAGGAGGGACAAGCAAGCGCCCCGCCCATCGCCGTCAGCACGTCGATGGAAGCGTTCCGTTCCATTCTTGCCGGTGACCTCCGCGACCGCATTCTCGGGGCGACGGGCGCTGTGATGATCGGCCCGAAGCAGCTCCGCAAGGCGTTCATGCCGGACGCCAAGGTCCAGAAGGTCAAGGCGATCAAGGGTGATGTTCAGATCCGCATCGAAGACGGCGGTGACGTGACGGCGGTCACGACCACGTTTGGCGGCGGGACGCCCAACACCAGTACCCCGGTGTGCCGAGTCTCCATTGGGGTGCCGTCGATCCTGGAAATCGCACAGAAGAAGGCGAACCCCCAGCAGCTCTTCATGCAGGGTAAGATCCGAATCGAAGGGGACATGAACATCGTGTTCCAGCTCATGGGGATCCTGTCGGCGCCTAACTGATCAGGCAGGCACGCAGGACCGAGCATGAAGGCGATGGCGCCCGCTCAGCCGAAATCGAAGGGCGTTTTGAGTTCCCATCGACCGCGCCGTATCTAGAAATTCACCTGACTGTCAAGGAGTTGACCACTCCTCCTTGACTCCGTCCATCTCACCACTAGACTCCCCGCTCTTCGCTCGCCCGAAGGCGCGCTGCGTCCCCGGGCAGCGAGTCCAGACGGTGTCAACACGGTGGTGCGGGTCGTTTCGGGCGGCGCGTAACGGACAAACGGGGCGAGGGGCGGCGTCGGGTGAACAACGCGGTTACCGAGCAGATTGTCGGCGAGATGAAGCGACGCACGAGTCTCGTGCAGCTTATCGGCGAGCACGTCACGCTGAAGAAGGCGGGGCGTAGTCACGTCGGGTTGTGCCCGTTTCACGCCGAAAGAGGCCCGAGCTTCCACGTCACAGACTCTGAAGGCTTCTACTACTGCTTCGGGTGCCAAGCGCGCGGCGACGCGATCACGTTTCTGCGCGAATACCTCGGCATGTCATTCCGCGAAGCCCTCGAGCGGCTTTCAGAGCGCACGGGTGTACCACTGCCCTCGCCGGATGCTGGGCACTCCGATCCGAGCGCGTCACGAGCCGCACGAGAGAGCCGCGATCGGCTCTACGCCTTGAACCAAGACGCAGCCGCCTTCTACCGAGCTAGCCTTGGACCGGAGGCGGTGTCCTACCTCATCGAGAAGCGCGGACTCACCCCCGACACCATCGAGACCTTCGGCGTCGGCTGGGCTGCGGACACTTGGGATTCGCTCAGCGGGCCGGTGCTCAACACCTTTCAGCGCCAACGTGACGCCGTCGTCGTCGGCTTGGTCGCGCCCCGAGAGGGCGCCGGGCGTGGCCACTACGACCGTTTCCGTGGTCGCGTGATGTTCCCGGTCTACACCATCGCTGGTCAGGTCGCTGGCTTCAGCGGGCGTACGCTGTCGAGTGACCCGGAGACCCCCAAATACCTGAACTCGCCGGAGTCCGAAGTCTTCTCGAAGGGCGACCTGCTCTTCGGGCTGCATCAGGCCCGAAAGTTCATCCGCATGCGCGGCCGCGCCATCGTGGTGGAGGGTAACGTCGACGTGCTCTCGATGTCGCAGGCCGGCTTCCTGGAAACCGTCGCGCCTATGGGCACGGCGCTTACAGAGGCTCAGTGCCAACTCCTCGTTCGCCTCACGACGCAAGTGGTGCTCGCGTACGACGGAGACAACGCTGGGCAGGCCGCCTCGCGGAAGGCTGCCCACATCCTTTTGGCGGCAGGGGTCAACGGCCGCGCCGTAACGCTCCCGAGAGGCGAAGACCCCGACTCCTTCGTCCAGAAATTCGGCGCAGAGGCTTTCGAAGCGCTCATCGCGAACGGGAGACCTCTATTCGACGTGATCGTCGATGAAGCGATGGCTCAGTTCGACGGCAGCGTCCCAGCTAAAGCTCGGGTGGTCGAGACCCTCGCTCCGTCCTTTAGTCTGCTTGCTACACAGGCCGAGCGTGACTTGTATCGAAAGCGCCTCGCAGCGAGCCTTGGCGTGCTAGAGGGGGACCTCAACCGGTGGCTGGCCAGCGCGCGTGGCCGTCCGCCCACGAACGATGCTCCGTCGGTCTCCTCATCTCCAACGCTCTCGGCACGACCTGCGCCGAAGCTGGAGAAGGAGCTCATGGGGCTGCTTCTCCGCCATGCGAGCGCTCTTCTGCCTTTCTGGGACGCTCGTGACACTGGAGACCTCATCACGCACACCGGAGTCAGAGCTATCCTCGATGCGGCTCAACAGGTCTACGAGAGAGTAGGCGTGCTCGATGGCGCGCTGCTCCTCGAGGCGCTACACGATGCGGGCCGCGTCGATGCTCAAGCAGCCGTGGTGAGAGTTCTTTCGGCCACAGACCCCTTCGACGGCGATCCGGAGCGGGCGTTCGTGGACCTGTGCGATGCCCTCGAAGCGCAAGCCCGCGCGCGAGATGATGAACGAAGTCGAGCCGAGCTCGCCCGCCTCAGTGTGGACGATCCGCTCGAAGCGCTACGGCGCATGGAAAACACCGCGGCCTCACGGGCTGTGGACAACCGCGGTCTCAGTGGAGGCTAGTGTGACGCAGGGGACGGACACGGTGGGGATAAGCGTAGACGGTGGGGAGGCGAAGGCGACCCCGTCGGCTGTCCAGGATGGAACGCTGTCGGTGATGACTGCCAACACGACGGCATCCGAAGGTGGGGCCGACGGTCACGTCGGTGGTGCACCTGACGTGCCGGGGGCGCACGTGACCGACGGCGACCCGAGCGCAACCGGTAACCTTGATGAGGGGACTGTGAGTTCAGCCGCTTCAGAAGCAGCATCGCCGAAAGGCAACGCCGCGACGAAAGCCAAGTCCCCGGTGAAAGCAAAAGACGGCGACGCCGCTCTAGCGCCGAGTCCGAGCGATGCCACCGCGTCACCGAGCGATGCCACCGCGTCACCGAGCGATG
>CANMLD010000014.1 GCA_947498315.1 Pseudomonadota bacterium
AAAACTCCGATTGGCGTCCACCGGCAATTTTCTAGCATCGAGTTGCTCTCGCTCAAAGGCGGGCGATGCAGCCCGCCTTCGTCGATCGAGTACGCGCCTATCGGCGCCCAGTCGAAGCAAGAGGGCGGCTGCGTCGGCAGTCCGTGCGCTTGCGGGTGGGGGACGACCCCCACACCCCCGGCGTGCGCGGCGATCGCTCAATCTCCATTTTGTCCGACCCACTCAGTGGGTTGCGGCACGAAACTTGTCGCGGTGCGCGAGTCGACTCAGACTTCGCCCAAATGGAACCCCTGGGAGACCCGACCATGAGACCCTTCTCGATTGCAGCTTTCTCCGCGCTCGCGCTCCTCGCCCCGGCGCTCGCCTCCGCACAGCTTCGCGCCGACCTCTCGGTGGGCTTCGCGTCGATCAGCGACAGCTTCGATAACAAAGGCGAGCGGAAGGACTTCAAAGATCCGGGGCCGGAGACCGACGGGGCGACTCAAGCGACCGAGGACTTCGTGGTCCCGATCAACATCGGCCTCAAGTACGGCTTCTTTCGCGGCCTCTATGCCGGTGCCGAACTGTCGGTGCTCTCGATCTCGAGCGAAGACAAGGATGCGAGAACAAGGAGAGCGCGTTCGGCATACGCGAGCTTGACCTCGCGCTCGGCTGGCGCGGCAACCTCGCCGTCATCGACCTCGGCATCGAGGCCGGCTTCAAGATCGACCTGGGCAAAAAGCCGAAGGACCTGAAGACGGACGAGCTGCCCACCTCCGACAACAACCACGCGTTTCACGTTGGTATCGAAGTCGCCAAGAGCCTGATGCCGGCCTTCGGCGTCGGCCTCCGTCTCAACACGGTCATCCACCTCGAGCGCGATCTCGAGAAGAACAACGAGTCAGTGAAGTCAGGCACCGTCATCGATCCGGCGCTCTTCGTGTTCGGCGAGATCGGCCTGAACCCCATCGCCGTCTTCTACGGGCTCGACCTTGGGTTCTTGTTTCGGACAGCCGACGAGAAGAACGACGAGCCCGTCACGGCGACGATTGACGGCAAAGACGAGGAGCTCGACCACTACCTCCTCCACCTCGGCCTCCACGTCGGCGTGCGCTACGGCGCACACAGCTTGAAGGTCGCCCTCAGCATGGAAGACGAAGACGCGACGACGGGGATCCCGCTCATCGGTAAGGCGATCCGGGCCGCGACCGTGCCAGTCACGATTAGCTACGGCTTCCGCATGTGATCTCGCGGGGCCGGGCAGCCGGCCCCCAACGGTCAATCCCGCTCGAACACCGCCACGAAGAACCCGTCGGTCTGCGATCGCCTCGGCGAGAGCAGCAGCGTCCCACCCCGGACGAAGGGCGGCGCTGCGCCGTCCGGGCCAGACGGGAGCCCGAGCGCGGCCCATATCTGGTGCGCCGGCACGAGGTGGAAGTTCGGGTTGCGGGACAGGAAGGCCTTCGTTTGGGCGTCGTTCTCCTCTTCGAAGAGCGAACAGGTGACATAGACGAGGCGCCCCCGGGGAGCCACCAGCGGTTCGCACTCGTCTAAGATGGCCGCCTGCGTTCGAACCGTCTCCGCGAGCTCGCTCTCGCTCAGCCGCCACGGTAGGTCGGGCGCGCGCCGTACTGTCCCTGAGCCCGTACACGGGACGTCGCACAGGACCCGATCGAAGGTGCGGCCGTTGAGCCGCCCGGTGCGCGGCGGCACGACTTCGGTCGTGATGGCGGCGCGCGCGGCGTCGGTGCGAACCCGGCCTTCGAGCGACTGAAGCCGAGCGGCGTTCACGTCGCAAGCCAGGATCTTGGCTTTTCCAGCGGTCAGGTCCGCGATCGCGAGGGCCTTACCGCCAGCGCCGGCGCAGCGGTCGAGGACGGTCTGACCCGCGCTCGCCTGAACGAAGAGGGACGCGAGCTGTGATCCCTCGTCCTGGACCTCGGCTTCTCCTGACCGGAGCAGCTCAGAGGACGCCAGGATCCCTCGAAAGTTCGGCGGGTTACCGTCCGGGACGAGCCGAAGGCCAATGGGCGACCACGGGGTGGGGTTGGCGACGAGGCCAAGCTCTGCGAGTGCGGCCCGTGCCACCTCACGATCGCCAGCGACGCGCAGGTCCACGGGCGCGTGGTCGAGCAGCGACGCCACCTCGGCGAGCATTTGCTCGTGAGCGACCGGGTCCTCCTGGCCGGGGCCGGCGGTGCGAAAGCGTTGCGCGAGCCGGCCTTCGAAGGCCCCGGGCAGCCGGGTGCGTCCTTCCGGGATCGCGACGGCCCGCTCGAGCCCAGCGAGCACCTCGGGCGATAAGGCCGGCGGCGCGTACGTGGCGTCCGCACCAAAGCCAGCCGTCCCGGCGACCAACGCGACGCGGTTCGCCATCGTTCGCTTCACGTTCGCTGCGGTCAAGCGCACGTCAAGCTCGCCTCGTCGGCGCGCGACCATGAACGCAAGCTCGGAGACGGCGCTGCGGTCTTTGGAACCGGCATAACGACGGGTCGCAAAGTAGTCACGCAACGCGGCATCGAGTGGCCGGCGGAGGGTGTCGGCGCTTTCGAGGGCTTCGATAGTGGCGAGAAGGCGAGCGGCAGGTGTCATGGGCGGAGCATGCACCGGCGACGGCCAAGCGCTGGCACGAAATCGCCCGACCGGTTCGCTCGGTCCGGGAAGTGTGAGAGAAGGACTGACGATGGGAGCCGACGATGACCGAAGCCACCTCCGTTAATCCACCCGGTCGGGATCAGCGCCCAGGTCGCGAAGCGATGCGGGTCTGGGCCGCAAGCATTGTCCTCACAGCGCTCTTCGGGCTGTTTGGGCTCGTCGTCCCCTTCGTCGCCGAGAACCTGCTCGGCGTCGTGGCGGTCCTCTTCCTTTACCTGCCGATCTGGACCCTCGACCGCCGTCGTGTGCCCCTCGCCGACTACGGACTGCGCTGGTCACCCGTCGGACGAGGGCTGGCCCATCTCGCCGCCGTGACGCTCCTCGTCCTCGGGCCGTACGTCGTCATTCACCACTATTGGGCCATCCTCGTCCTGGAGCTGCGACCGCTCCTCAACGCTGGGCAGTTGGAAAGGTTCGACACGCGCCTCGATGGTCGGCCCACCTCGAGTGACCCAGCGACGTCCCCACGAGTGTGGGTCGAAGGCCCGCGCCTCTATGTGGTCTGGGCGCCACCGGCTGGAGCCGGCCTGCGCGCTCTCGAGGTGGGTCTGCCGGGCGGCATCGCAGGCCTCGCCGGCGTGTCCGTGGACTCCGAAGGGCGGCTCGTGGGCGCAGGACGCCCCAAGGTGCTCGTGAGCGCGAGTGGGGTTGCGACCTTCACGCCGTCGGCTAGCGGCCAGCCCGGCGGCTTCTCGGTGATATTGCCTCTGGCGGGGCCAATGATCGTCTCCGGCTCCGAAGCGACGATCTCGGCTGGCCGACACAGCGCGCCCATCGCCCTGCCCTTCGAAGCGACACGCTCCTCGTGGTGGTGGCTGGAGCTGCTCGCTATGCAGCTCATCCTGGTCGCGTTGCCCGAAGAGTGGTTCTATCGCGGGTACTTACAGGCGCGACTCGACGAGGGCCACCCGCGCCGCTGGCGAGTGCTTGGCGCCAACGTGGGCATCGGCTGGCTGCTCGGCTCGGCGCTCTTCGCGCTTGGACATCTGGTCCTCGACGCGCGCGTCGAACGGCTCGCGGTGTTCTTCCCGAGCTTGCTCTTCGGATGGCTGCGGGCGCGTACCGGCTCCATCATGGCGAGCACCATCTTCCACGCGCTGTGCAACGTGCTCGCTCAGGCCCTTGGCTATCTCTATTGGTGAGTCGCGAGGGTTCGGGACGGCGGGTCAGTAGTAGTAGTACTCCCGCGGCGGCGACGCGCCTTCATGCACGTACCAGCGGCCGCTGCGGTGGTCGTAGGCCTCCCAATGACCGTCGTAGTAGTAGATGGGCTCCTCCTCCACGACGACGTAGTGATGACCGCAATGGTGGTGGTGGTGGTGGGCGTGGTGGACGAAGGCGAGGGTGGTCGCCACGATGGCCCCAGCGAAGAGCGCTCGAGCGGCAAACCCGGCCATGCCCCGCGAACAGCCGCCGAGACCAAGCACGAGGACGAGCAAAATGGGGAGCAGCGTGCGCCGCATGAGCGAACCTCCGGTGGAAAGCCGTCGTCGTCGCCACGCACGCGACCGGCGTGGAGCGCGACCCTTGCCATGATAACGGACCGCGCGGGCGGATTGACGCCCGAGACGCAAGCTAGATTCAAGTTTTCCCAGCGAACTCAAGGACGCGCTGCTATCGTCTCCCGGATGCGACTTCACGCCTTCCCGATGCTGCTCGCAGCCGTCGCCGTTGCGTGCGGAGCCGAATCGGGCACGAGTCCGCCACCGCTCCGGATCGCACCGGCAGCAGAAAAAGCGGCGCAACATCCCGACTCATCGGACACACCGACCCACAGCGACGGAAATCCGAGCGACGCGGCGCTTCGAGGTGAGGGGCGCCGAGTCCTAATGCGGTTGCCCGAAGCGGGAGTGCGGCTCGAGAAGGGGCCGCCCCGGCTCCCCACGAGCAAGAGCTACGTGAACCCGTGGGCGACCCAGGCAGTACAAGAGCGCGGGGTCGACTTACGCCTCAATTGGCAGAGTGGGCAACGCAACGAATGGCTCCTCGAAGCGGCGCTGGCGATCCCGTTCCCCTCCGCAGGTGCCCACGCCACGCCGAGCGCCACCTGGGAGCTCGACGTGCCGAGTGGGGCACGGCTCGAGGTGGACCTGGCCATGGTGGCACCTCGCGGCGTACACGTCGGCTCGGCAGCGACCGTCACGCTCACAGGGAGTGCGCTGGCAGCGGGGCCAGTGGCCTGGTCACTCACCGCGAGCCGCGGCGAGCGGCCTTTGCGACGAGCGCAAGATAGTGTCGCCATTGTCCCGGGCACGTTGACGCTGACGATGGCGGGCGACCTGGAGGAAGCGACCCTGGTCTGGGCAAACCCGGTGGTCACGGCACCGGCACCGAAGCGCCCGAACCTACTGTTGATCGTGGTCGACTCGCAGCGCGCCGACACCGTGGGGCCCGGCGCCACCGAGGCCGGTCGCAGCGCGATCTTTCCCGCCATGGAGCGCCTCTATGAACGGGGGACCGGCTTTCGCCATGCGTTCTCGGCGGGTAACCTGACGCGGCTCAGTACCTTCGCTTTCTTGACTGGGCAGACACCCCGCTTCGGGCGCTTCCACTCGACGGCCTGGGACCTCACACCAGACGACAAAGCGCGCTTCTACAGTGGCGAGCCGTCGTTACTCGGCGCCACGCTTCGAGCACACGGATACCGTTCGGCCGCCATCGGTAACGACGTCTTCCTCTTCGGGCACCTCGACATCGGTCTCGACGCCGACTTCGACACCGTCTGGGACTACCGGAACAGTACCGACGACACGCCGTGGATGACGGACCGGGCTATCGCGTGGCTAGAGGCGCGCCAGAAGGCGCCAGACTCGGCGACGCCCTTCTTCCTGCTGGTCAACTACAACGCGCCCCACAAACCCTATGACCCGCCTCCCGAGGCCGTCACGCGGCTCGTGGGTGGGCTCCGCGATCCGGCCTTCGATCCACTGGATCGGGACTATCTCGGCGAGATCGCGTGGGTGGACATGCACCTCGAGCGCCTCTTGGCGAGCGTCGACCGGCTCGGGCTCGCTGACGACACGGTAGTGGCCTTCACAGCCGATCACGGCGAGGTCATGAATCCGCTGCATAAATGCTACAACGCCACCCTCGACAAGTACTGCTTCCGCAATCACGGGCAGACGCTCTTCGACGAAGAGCTGCACGTGCCGCTCGCGGTGGTCTGGCCCAAACGCGTGGTCGAGGGGCGTATCGTCGACGTGCCGGTCTCGCTCATCGATCTTGCGCCCACGTTCCATGCGCTGGCCGGGCTCCCCGCCGATCGGCGTCACGTCGGGCGCGACCTCTCGGGGGCGTTGCTCGGGGGCCCGGAGCCGCCGGAAGTCCCCGTCCGCGCGGAGTCACGTCGGTCTGTCGCGCTGCGCACTCGCTCGCTCAAGTACATCTGGAACGATCCGTCCATGGACGCGCGCTTCCGCCTCGACACCCTATGGAACCCCATGGACGGGAGTGAAGAGGTCTACGATCTCGACACCGATCCGATGGAGCTCGTCAACCTCGCGCCACGGCTGGCCAGCCCGGACTTCGGGCCCTCCGAGGGGCTGCGTTCAGGGCTCTTCTCGCAAGACGACGCGCTCGAAGGGCGCCGTGGTCAGCCAAAGACCGGCTGGACTTTGGCCCTTGGAGCGGGACGCCTCAGCGGCCGCATCACGACCCTCGGCCGCTTCGAGGGCGTTCAGGGCGCCACCTGCACCGGCGCAGGGAGCAAGCTCACCCTCGACCGCATCGGCCCGGCGATGGTGCGTTTTCGTACCGTCCCAGCGGACACACCGGTTCATCTCGAGCTGACCCTCAATGGCGCCGCCGTGGCGGCCGAGGACATCGGGCTCGGCGCCTACGGCCTCCGTTCACTATCCACATTGCGCCTCGACGACGCCACGATTCGCGCCGCCGCTACTGCACCTGAGGCAGGTCCCACAGCACAGCCAACGCTCTTGCCGACGCTTCGACTCTGGCGCGTCGATCAGGACGCTCGGGCGGTGAGCCGTGCGGGAAGCGCCGAGGTCGACGATGAAGTCCGAGCGATGATGACGACGTGGGGCTATCAATAGCTGCTCCTTGCCAGCTGCCCCTTGCCAGCTGCCCCTTGCCAGCTGCTCCTTGCCAGCTGCTCCTTGCCAGCTGCTCCTTGCCAGCTGCCCCTTGCCAGCTGCCCCTTGCCAGCTGCCCCTTGCCAGCTGCTCCTTGCCAGCTGCCCCTTGCCAGCTGCTCCTTGCCAAATTAGGAATCGCCCCTTACCGACAGTAAGGGGCTTGACGCCCGCTGGAGTCTCCATGCCTCACGCCACGCTCACGTCGACGGGTCAGGTCACCATCCCTAAGGAGGTGCGGCTCGCGCTCGGACTTCACGAAGGGAGCCGCCTCGATTTTCAGTTGCAGCAGGACGGGACGGTGCGAGTCGTCCCCCAGCGACGTAGCCTCCTCGACCTGCAGGGCCGCATAAAGCCGGCGCGGAGGGGAGTGACCATTGACGACATGAAGAACGCGGCGATGGACGGAGCGGTGCTCGGAGAATGACGGCGCTCGACACGAACGTCCTCGTCCGCCTCATCGTAGAGGACGACGAAGCGCAAACGGCCGCAGCAACAAGCAGCATCGAACGGCTTCTGGAGCGAGACGGCGGGGCCTTCGTGCCTGACGTGGTCCTAGTCGAGCTGGCGCGGGTGCTACGCCGCTCGTATCGATGCACTCGTGAGGAGGTCGCGGACGCACTCGTCGGCCTCATCGAGAGCCGCGAAGTGCGCCTTCAAGACCCAACCCGCGCCCATCGTGCTCTCATCGCGTACCACCACGGCCGTGGCGACTTCGCAGACTATTTCATCCGGACGGTGGCTGAAGATGCGGGATGCGAAGCCGTGCTCACCTTCGACGAAGCGCTGCTGTCCGAACGCGGGTTTACGCGCCCGGTGGCCTGACTACTGAAGCGGATGCAGACTCACGCGCAGCCCTTCGGCGTGCAGCGCGATGACGCCGGTGATGGTACGGCCCTGACGGACGAGTGAGACCTTGGCCGCGACGGGGTTGCCAACCGAGTCGGTCGCGACACCGAGGACGGTGACGACGTTCTCCGCGTCTTGGAAGAGGCGGCCCTCCGCCGGCTTGTTGCCAAAGCGGCTCTTCCACTCGAGCACATCGCCATCCTCAAGGGACCCCTCGCGGATGGTGAGCACCTTGACCCGGCCGAGGTCGACCTTACACCGTTTGCCCGCGAGGCCTTCCCACCAGTTGGCCGATGCGGCCTTGGGATCTGGGACGGCGGCTGGCTCGGCGGCTGGCTCGGCGGCCGGTTCGGCGGCCGGTTCGGCGGCCGGTTCGGCGGCCGGTTCGGCAGACGGTTCGGCAGACGGTTCGGCAGACGGTTCAGCAGCGGGCTCAGCCACAGGCTCGGCGGCTGGTTCGGCAGCGGGCTCCGCCGCCGGATCGGCCGCTGGTTCGCCCGCAGGCCCGGCGGCTGGTTCGGCCGCCGGTTCGACAGCAGGTTCCGCCGCTGGTTCTGCGGCAGGCTCCGCAGCCAAGGCCGGGTTCGGGACCGGCGCGACGGCCGGGGCGGGCTCTACGGTCGCAACGGCCTCCGCTGGACCCGGGACCGGGGGCGCCGGCTCGTCCATGGGCTCACCGTCGTCACCGGCGTCGGCCACAGCGACATCGTCGCGCGACGCTTCGGCCGGCTTCTTCGCGAGCAGCGCGTAGGTCGCGCCAAGGCCGACGCCGAAACCGACGACGAACACGACGAGTGAGGCGATGAGCGGCTGCTTCATGGGGTCCCTCGAGTCGGACGACGCTCCCAGTGAACCGGGAGCCATTGAATCGCACCCCGGTGCCGGGAGGCTGGCGACATGAACGCAGGGAACGAGCGAAAGGTTCCCAGCAGCCGCGACGAGAGGGTCCGTGTGATTACAGCAACTTGCTATCACGGGACAGGACGCGGCGGCGCGGGAATCTAGATCGTCGTCCTCTAGAGTGCAATTCAGAACTGGCGCAATTCAGAACTGGCGGGCGCAGGCTCGTTGACACTCGTTCGAGCGACTGCCACCGTCTGACCCTCATGAAGAACGTCGTCTTCGTTGCTCCCTATTTTCTCGAGAACACCCTCCGTTACGTCCAGGCCCTCGCCGACCTCGACGGCACACGGGTGGGGCTCATCTCTTGCGATCCAGTCACCAAGCTGCCGCCCCGCTACCGGGAAGGCGTCGAGGCGCACTACCGGATCGACGACTGCCTCGACCCAGCGCAGCTCGCGAAGGCCTGCCGTGGTCTCGCTCACGGGATGGGTGCCGTCGATCGGCTGCTCGGCCCGCTCGAGCAGATGCAGTTGCCGCTGGCGTACGCACGGGAGGCCTGCGGCATCCCCGGCATGGGGATCGCGACGGCCACCGCGTTCCGCGACAAGACGCGCATGAAGGACCTGTTCCGACGCGCCGGTGTCCCGTGTGCTCGACACCGGCGCATCGAGTCCGTCGCCGACGCGTACAGCTTCGTCACCGAGGTGGGTCTTCCCATCATCTTGAAGCCCATCGACGGGCTCGGCTCGCGCGGCACGCAGCGCATCCGTACGTCGGGTGAGCTCGATGCGGCGCTCAAAGCGCTCTCGCCCTCACCGAGTCGTCCGATGCAGGCGGAGGAGTTCATTCGGGGGATCGAGCGCACCTGCGAGACGGTCACCATCACGACCCGTGGCAGCCGTCAATCGGTCTGGCACAGCGGCACCTACTACCTCCCTGGACCACTCGAAGTCATCGAGAACCCGTGGATACAGTATTGCGTGCTCCTCCCGCGCGAAGACGACGCCGACTTCCGCGCGTTCACCCCACTGAACGTCGCAGCGCTCGACGCGCTCGGCATGGAGACTGGCCTCTCGCACATGGAGTGGTTCGTCCGTCGCGATGGCAGCTACGCCGTCAGCGAAGTGGGCGCGCGGCCTCCCGGCGTCCAGATCATGCCGCTCATGTCGATCGCGCACGGCGTGGACATGGTCGATGAGTGGTGCGGCCTCCAAGTCCATGGCCAGTTCAGCCGTCCTGCACGCCGCCTAGCAGCAGGCGTCGCTTTCTTCCGAGGTCAGGGGAAGGGGCAACGAGTCACCAATGTGCGCGGTCTAGCGGACGCCAACGACGGCGTTGGGCCGCTCATCGTGGACAAGAAGCTGCCGACCATCGGCCAACCCGCCGCCAGCGGCTACGAGGGTGAAGGCTGGGCGATCGTCGCCCACGAACGCACCGAGGTCGTCCGCCAGGCGCTCTCCCACATGGTGAGCCATGTCCGCGTCGAGCTCGGCTGACGGACGCGCCATCGCGCGTCATGTTTTAGCCGCGGTCGCCGCACTGACCACGACGTTACCGGGTTGCGGCTCGGGCGACGTGCTCATCCACGACGCCCCCCTCGACGCCGGCGTGATTCGTGCTGAGCGCCCTGGCCCTAGCGAGCGCGCCGGCGAATCGCCGCAGGAGTCGACGTCTTCGGCCCGCCGCGACGAAGAAGCACCCGAGCGACGTCCTGGCGTTGACGTCGACTTGTCGAGCTTCGACCCCGAAGACGATCCCGAGCTCGTCGACGACTACTTCGACGCTGTCGAAGACGGCCAAGCCGTTGAGCCTCCTCCCAGACCCACCGACCTGCCTGGAGACCGGGCGTTCTCCATCGGCGCCGCCAACGGTGGCTGGCTCATCGGCGGTAAGCCGCTGGCCCTGCGCGGTCGACACTTCCGAGTCCTACCAGGGACCGCCCAGCGCGGGTGGTACTTCGGCACCGAGGCGCTGCTCGGAATCATCGACCGTGCCGCCTCTCACGTCGGAAAGCGTCATGGCGGCGCGCCGTTGCGCGTAGGGAACATGAGCCGGCGCGAAGGTGGCAAGATCGCTCCGTCGGTCTCGCATCAAAATGGGCGGGACGTCGACATCGGGATCTACGCCACCGATCTGGACGGCCAGACGAGCGATCCCGGCGGCTTCCCGAAGTTCGACGGCAGGCTCGGCAACCCGATGGTCGACACGACGGGCGACTACCTGTTCGACGTCGCTCGGAATTGGGCCTTCGTCGAAGCGCTGCTCGAGGACCCGGGCGCTCGCGTCCAGTGGATATTCCTCGACGATCCTCTCGAAGAGATCTTGCTCGACCACGCCGTGCGGATGCGGGTGAACGCCGAGCTCATCGCGCGCGCAGAGAAAGTCATCGTGCGGCCCAAGAACTCGAGCCCACACGCGAACCACTTCCACGTCCGAATCTTCTGTAATCAGGGTGACTTGCAGTACGGCTGCAAAGACATGGGCCCCGAGTGGGAGTGGGTGGAAGAAGCCCGGGCGGTCGAAGACCAGCTCCTCGAGTCCATCGTCGACGACGTCATCAGCGGTCGCCGCCAGCTCGACCTGTTCAATCCGGAGTCAGAGGCCCCGCCCGCAGTTGACGTGACGCCTGGCCCGAACGACGTGTTCAATGCGCCCGAGATTCGGCTTCCGGGCACAGGGCAGCCTGGGGAGATCCCATTCCCGCCAGACGGACGCCGGGCCATGCAAGGCCGCGATCCGGGCGGAGCGCTATCGCCCGACCAGCTCCGCGACCCGCCCACGGACATTCAGCTCAACTTGAAGTGAGTCTCGAGGGAGACCGGAGGGGACTGGGGTCAATCCCGGACGCCGCCTCCCGGTTTTCACGGGCTCGATGGCGCGAGCCGTTACTCGGCCGGCCCGGAAGGGGGGGACCCCTACTTGCGGTTGCCACCGGCGAGCTGGAGCAGGATCGAGAGGATCTTCATGAACATGATGGCGAAGTTAGTGAACAGGACGAGCGCGCCGGCGAGGTGCTCGTTCTCCGGATAGTGGCGCACGATCTGCTGGGTATCGAAGAGAATGAAGCCCGTAAACAGCATCACGCCTGCGAACGAGAGGATGAGCGCGAACATCGACGACTGGATGAACAGGTTGATGAGGCCGAGCGCGATGAGCGCGATGAGGCCGACCGTGAGCATGCCGCCCATGAAGGAGAAGTCGCGCTTGGTGGTCGCGGCGTAGAAGGACAGCGCGCCGAAGGCGACGGCGGTGATGCCGAAGGCCTGACCGACGTAGGTCATGGAGCTGCCGGTGAGCATGTCGCCCATGATGAGAGCGACCTGGATGAGCCCGCTCATCACGACTCCCGTGAAGAGCCCGTATGCCGCGAAGGCGATGGTGTTCACGCCTGCCGTGTGACGCACGCTCTGGGCGACCCAGGCGAGGCCCATCCAGCCTGCGGTCATGAGCAAGGAGCCGACCCAGCCGCTCGTGGCCATCCACATGCCAATGCCGGCTTTGACCGCCAGAAATGATCCGGCGGCCGAGAGGGCGACGCCGAAGGCCATCCAGCCGTAGACGCGCTTCAGGAAGTCGTTTCGGGTCGCGACGCTCGCGCCAGCGACGGGCCTTGACGTTGCGTTTTGAAATGCCATGGTCCGAATCTCCTCGGGTGAAGGTGACTTGCGCTTCGCGCGCGGACGCCGCTTGCGGCCTCCACTACGCTTTTGTTGGAGGGGCGCGGCGCAGGCAGGAAGATAGGGCACGGGTGCCCCGTTGTCCGCCTCCCGTGCGAAAAAAAGTCCCATTGCCCCGAGCCGCCCCGTCAGCTCACGGAAGTCCGCGCCCACATGAGCAAGATTGGTATCTTCGACTCGGGCCTCGGTGGCCTCACCGTCGCCCGCGCCATCGCGAGCCGTTTCCCCGCATCGAACCTCGTCTACCTCGGCGACACTGCCCGCTTGCCCTACGGCGCCAAGTCGGAAGAAGCCGTGACGCGCTACGCGGTGCGATGCGTCCGGTATCTCGTCGAGCTCGGCGCTGAGACCATCGTAGTCGCGTGCAACACCGCGAGCGCTTGTGCCCTGCCGACGCTGCAGGCCACCTACGGCCGGACGCGCGTACTCGGGGTCATCGATCCCGGCGCCCGTGCAGCGGTCGCAGCCACCCGCACTGGCGCCATCGGCGTCATCGGGACGGAACGGACGGTCTCGAGCCGCGGCTACCATAGCGCCATCGCGGCGCTGTCCCCCAGCGCCCGCGTGACGGCGCTGGCTACCCCGGTGCTCGTCCCGCTCGTCGAAGCCGGCTGGATCGACCATCCCGTGACACGCCTGACGGTCGAGACCTATCTGAGTGAGCTGCACACCGCCGCGCCCGACCTCGACACGCTCGTGCTCGGCTGCACGCACTACCCGGTGTTGCGGACGTTACTCGAGGAGGTCACCTCGTCGCTCTTCGGCCACTCGGTCCGGCTGGTGGACAGCGCGGCGGCGATCGCGGAGGCGCTCGCCCCCACCCTAGCAGGGCTCGAGACGAGCGGCGGCCGCGACGCCATCGGCGAACGGCACTTCGCCGTGACCGACCTGCCCTCCAGCTTCGCCAAGGTCGCCGCCACGTTCTGGCCGGAGACCCTACCGCCCGTGGAGGCGGTCGATCTCACGATGGATTAGATGACGCCTGACCCCTGAATCTCATGGTTCTCCGCCATCGAGACGCCCCGGTGCCGACGGTAGGCCTCGGTCATGAGCGCCACGGTCGGATGGGCGGCCCACTCATCGCGTGTCTGCTTGAGCGCGTCAGGAGCTATCCCCTGAAGGCGGAATGGGCACCACGGTTGCGGCACCAGCCAGCTCGCGAGAGCAGCGCTGACGAGCCCGCGAGCGGTGAGACGCGACGGGTCGGCGTAGTCGCCGGCAGCGTCGTCGAGCCCTCGTCGAAACACCTCCTCGGCGGCTCGCACTGTGGAGGCGTCATCGAGCTTCCAGCTACGCCGCAGCGCTGCAGCGACGCCGGGGAAAACGGACTTGTAGATGAGACGCCTCGTCGGGCCACGACCAATCGAGAAGAGCGCGCACGCGAACTCGGGATCGGCGAGGACCGCGCGATACCAGATGATCTCGGAGGCGCGCCCGAGCTCTCGGTCGAGCACCTCGAGGACGTCGGGCACGCGGTTCAGGATGGACCAGTCGATCGCGGTCCAACGTGCGGATGGTTCTGGGCTGCCTGATAGGTGGCGCACCGTCGCGCCAAGCCCGACCACGACCTTCCCGAGCGCGTCGAGCGCTGGCACATGCGGTTGACGCGTCGCGAGCGTGACTTGTGCGACGTGGGCACCCGGCAGCAGGCTCTTCACCCAGTAGGGGCTCGAGGCGGCGTCGAGGAGGAAACGAACGGCTTCGCACCGGGGCGACGCCATGATTTGATAAAGAGTTGAGAGAGGCACGTCGTCAGATTCGCCTCTGCAGCCGCGGTTGTCTATGAGTCTCGTCGCGGTCCCAGTCACTCGCCCCGACCCGTCACTAGCCCCGACACGTCACTAGTCTCGACCCGTCACTAGCCCCGATCCGTCACTAGCCCCGATCCGTTGCTAGCCCCGGCCCGTTGCTAGCCCCGGCCCGTTGCTAGCCCGGAGCGGTCACTAGCCCCGGCCCGTTGCTAGCCCGGAGCGGTCACTCGAGACGAGAACGCTTCTCCGCGATGAGGTCGCTCAGAGCCGCTCGAGCGCCCGCCGGGAGCGTCAACTCGCGCAACCCTTCGAGAACGGCGAGGTCCGTGCGCTCTCGGTCCTTGAGCGCGGCCACCGTTACGAGCAGATCGTTAGAAACGGACTGAAATGCGTCGCCCTGCCGGAACGCACGAACCTTGCCGTAGTGCCCTGCCGCGACGGCGGCGAGTGAGTGGCGGAGCGCCACCATCGGACCCGCGACCTTGTGCGTCATCACGAGCCCGCATGCCGCCAGTAGGACCACGAGAGTGGCTCCGACGACCGAGAGCCCAGTCAAGACGCCATGGTCGGAGGACGTGAACAGCTCCTGCATGATGACGGCGTCATCGGGCGAGTAGAGCGCGCTCAGCCCTTCGAGCACGGCTGCCGACGCCGTGTGCGCCTGCCACAAGATGACGCCGCCGAGCACCAGGAAGAGTCCGACCGTAAGAACGGTGATGGCGCCAACCCAGGGGAGCTGAAAGTGCGCGTCGATGAGCAGGTTACGAAGGCGCCGCTGGTTCGACTTACGCGCAAGTTGGGAGCGAGTTTCGGCGTTGACGATCATCAGGAGCCTCCGAGGTAGGCGAGTAGGGTCTTCACGAGCAAGGCGGCGGCCGCGTCGAGCACGTCGTCTCGGCTCGTTCCGCGGACGGACAGGTTGGTCCATCGAGTGAGCGTCGCGCCGCCGGGCCGTAGCGCGAGCGTCACCCGCAGCGTGCCGCGGTCGTCCGAAAGCGAGACCAGCTCGCCGATGAGCTCGAGCTGTAGCCCGAGGGGCGTCGCGCGGTCGTCATCAGCGTCGAAGTCGAAGCGCTCACCAACCTCGATGTCGGTTGCGAGGAGGCGCTCGACGACACGGTCCTTGAAGTGTGGGTCCTGGCCGAGTCGAGCGACGTCGACCGCCTTCGGCCGGTCGGCGAAGCGCTCCGGCGCAGCGAGGAAGGCGGCGACGATGCGTTCCGTGGAGCGACGCGCGACCTCGGCGAGCGAGCGGTCCGCACCGTCGAAGAGCGGCACGAGCGCCGGCACGGTGGTCACATCACCGAGCTTGCCGAGCGCCATCGCGGCGGCGACTCGCACTGCGGGATGCGGGTCGTCCAACATGCCAACGAGCGGGCGACCGACGCGGACGCTGCTTCGAGACTGGGCGCCGAGCGCAAGCGCGGCCTGGGCGCGTACCTTGAAGTTGGACGACTCGAGCAGGGCGACCGCGGCTTCGACCGCGGCTTGCGACGCAGCACCAGGCGGTCGCGGCCGTGGGGAATCCGCGTGCGCGAGGTCGCTGGCGCCGAGGAGGAGGAGCGTGCAGAGCAGAGCGTGGGAGACGAGCTTCACTTCCAGCCCTTCGGGACGTTCGGACGGGAAGTTTCAGGTCAGGGCGACGAGTGTCGCTCGCGGTGCAGCGTCAACGGAGTCAGCCGCGTCGGTCCACCGTGCTGATGCGCCGCATGGCGGGTTGGTTCCGACGTCGGCGGTGAAACGCCCACACCACGCCGAGCCCGATGAGCACGAAGACACCTTCGACTATTCGACCCGAAGGGCCAGCCGCGTTCACAGTGCAGCCGTCCGCCGCACGAGCGGTCGACACCATCACTGATGCGTAAGCCCTCGGGAAGAAGACTGTGTCCCCGTTCGGGGCGACCGCGATGAGGTCATAGGTCCCGGGCCGCAGGTCGGCGGGGACGGTGGCCGTAGCGAGGCCGGGCGAGACGACCTGAACGGCGTCGAGATCGGTGCCGCCGAGCTTGAACAGGGTCCCAGTGAGGAAACCAGTCCCCGTGATCGAGACCTCGACGGCGACGCCGCCCGGGCCTTCGTCTGGAGACATCGCGGTGACCGTCATGGTCGCCGGCACCACGCCGTCCGAGCCGTCGGCACCGTCGGCACCGTCCGCCGCGTCCGTCCCGTCCGTGGCATCGGTTCCATCAGTGCCGGCGACCGCTTCGCACTGGCCGGAGGCCGTGCAGAGCTCGGCGTCGCCACACGCCCCGCACGTGCCGCCGCAGGTGTCTGGGCCGCACTCCTTCCCAGCGCATTCCGGGACGCACGCGGCGACGCACAGGCCCTGTGCTTCGTCGCACGAGGTGCCCGCGTTGCAAGGAGCCGCGCCGCAGGTGCCTCCGCAGCCATCGGGACCACACTCCTTGTTCGTGCAGGTCGGCGTACAGGGAGCCTTGCATTGCCCTTCGGCGCACTCGAAGGTCGCCTGGCAGTTCCCGCATTTGCCGCCACACCCATTGTCGCCGCAGACCTTGCCAGCGCACTGAGGCACGCACGGGACTTCGCACTGGCCAACGGGCGTGCACTTCTCAGTACCGGTGCACACCCCGCACAGCTCGCCGCAGCCGTCGTCGCCACACTCCTTACCCGTGCAATCCCCGACACAGCCGTCATCCGACGACAGGATGCGAAGGCGCAGGATAACGTCACCGTTGAGCCCCTTGGTCCCGAAGTCAACATTCTCGAAGAATTTCCACTGCTTGTTGCCCGTGCAGGTGCCGACGGGCCAGATGATGTGCATGACGTTTGACGCCATCGTCAGCGACTTGGTGGTAGGCGTCCCGTCGAGGATCATCGCCGCGGGCTGACATCCGCAACCGAGGTTCAGCTCGTTCACGATCATGCACTGCAGTGTGTTCCATTCAGTCGACAGGTCGGTCGCCTTCTTTTTGTAACGGACCACGACCATCACCGTGCCTTCGGTCGCTGCAGGAGGCGCGCCGTCCGGGTCGGACGGATCGAACTGAAAGCTGTAGGCTTGGTTACCCTTGATGGGGACTCCGAAGTCCCCGTTATAGTAGAACTCATCGGAATCGATGACGAAGTCGGGGGTGGGGTTGGCCGGAGACGGACCCGCCCCCGCGTTCAAGTAGATCTCGATGTAGACCGACGTGCCGAGGTTCGGGTTGCTCGCCGGACCTGCGAACATCATGTCGACGCCCTCGATGTTGAACGGGTAATCGTCAACGCCGGGGCGGAAGAGCACGCCAAAGCCTTCGCCTTCGACGAAGCCGGGCTCGACCTGCTGAACATTGCCGTTGATCCCCTGAACGGCCTCGTAGATGTCCTCGGCGAACTTGTCGTGCTTCAAGACCTTGGGGGTCTGAGCGGACGCAACGCCGGACGAGAGTACGACCAGCAAGAGTAACGGCCCGGCCGCACGGAGAGTGGTCGCGAATGCGGGGGAGCGGGACATGGGACCTCCTGATGACGTGCGGTCTGACTCGACCTCGGGAGGGTACTCGACACGATCCACTGAAACAAGACCCATGAGACGCGGCAGTCGCCCTCTAGCGGCGGTGTGGAGCGTCCGGTAGGGTGCGGCCGTGACCGACGACCAGCCCTATTCCGTCGATATCCTCACTGCGCGTATACGCAGCCTCCTCGAGAGCGGATTCAGCCGCATTCAGGTGCAGGGCGAGATCACGAACTGTCGGCCAACGGCCGCGGGGCACATCTACTTCTCGCTGCGGGGACAAGAGGCGGTCCTCACAGCCGTCCTCTTCCGGTCGTCGGCGGCTCGACTGCCTCGACCACCTCGCGACGGCGACCGAGTCGTATGCGCCGGCTCCATCGAGGTCTATCCGCCTCATGGCAAATACCAACTGAACGTCACATCGGTGCGCTTTGGCGGCGAGGGCGAGCTGCTGCTGCGGCTCGACCAGCTCAAACGCAAGCTCCATGCCGAGGGGCTCTTCGACACTGGGCGAAAGCGCCCCCTGCCATTCCTTCCGCGGCGCATCGGGCTCGTCACCTCGCCCACCGGTGCTGCCGTCCAGGACGTCATCCGTTCGGTGTTTGCGCGCTACCCTGCCCGCATCCTAATCGCGGGGGCGCCAGTCCAGGGCGACGGGGCTCACGTCCAGATCATCATGGCCATGCGCCGCCTCGAGGCGGTCGAAGATGTCGACGTCATCGTGCTGGCACGCGGCGGCGGCTCGCTCGAAGACCTCTGGGAGTTCAATCAGGAACCGCTCGTCCGCGCCATCGCGACCTGCACCAAGCCCGTCATCTCGGCCGTGGGTCACGAACCCGACCAGATGCTCACGGACTTCGTGGCCGACGTGCGTGCGCCCACGCCGACCGCGGTCGGTCCGCTCATCGTCCCTGAGCTCTCGGCGCTACAAGCCGGGCTCTCGGAAGCGGCCCGTCGCCTCGGCTTGGCAATGCGCGGAAGACTCGAGAAGCGGCGTCTCACGCTCGTCGGACTCGAACGACGCCTCCAAGACCCTCGCCGGCTCTTGTCGATGCCCACTCAACGGCTCGTCGACCAGTCTGGGCGAATCGAACGCGCCATGCGGCACGGGCTGGAGCGCCGGCGGCTTCGCTTCGCGGCCCTGGTCGCCCGGCTCCACAAGGCCCACCCGATGGCCCGCACCAGCGAGAGACGGGCGGCCCTCGCCGCGCTCGAGGCGCGGCTGCAACGCGCGATGGTGACCCGGCTTCAGAAGCAAACGACACGCGTGACGGCGCTGCAACGCGCGCTGATCGCGCTGAGCCCGGTAGCCGTGCTGGGACGTGGCTACGCAATCGTGCAGCGCCTGCCCGAGCGGGACGTGATACGGTCCCCGGAGGACGTGGGCCCGGGTGACCGCATTGCCGTGCGCGTCGCGACCGGCGCCTTCGAAGCCCGGGTGGAGGAGAACGCATGAAGCCACGCATTCTGGTCGTCGACGACGAGCCGAGCCTACGGGTTGTCCTGTCCGCGAACCTCCGCCGGGAGGGCTACGAACCTTTACAGGCGGCCAGCGGCGAAGAAGCCATCGAGCTGCTCTCCAAAGAGACCGTCCACGTGCTGGTCACGGACCTACGTATGCCAGGCATCGACGGGATGGAGCTGCTCGAATACGTCTCGCGTGCCCACCCGCTCGTGCCGGTCATCATGATCACGGCCCACGGCACGGTCGACACCGCCGTCGAGGCGATGAAGAAGGGCGCCTTCGACTACATCACGAAGCCCTTTGAGCAGACCGAGCTGAAGCTGGTCGTGCAGAAGGCGGTCGCCACCAGCCGCCTCGCCCACGGGCGCTCGCTGGCGTCGGGGGGCGCCGGTCGCTACGGCATCACCGGGTCGAGCTCGTCGATGAAGGACATCTTCCAGATCATCGAGAAGGTGGCCGACAGCCCTACGACGGTGCTCATCACCGGCGAGTCCGGCACGGGCAAAGAGCTCGTGAGCCGTGCTCTCCACGAGACGTCGAGCCGCGCCAGCCGCCCCTTCATCCGCATCAACTGCGCCGCGATCCCGCGAGATCTCATCGAATCGGAGCTCTTCGGCTACGAGAAGGGCGCGTTCACGGGGGCCGTGGCGTCGAAGCCCGGGCGTTTCGAGCTCGCTAATGGCGGCACGCTCTTCCTCGACGAGATCGGGGAGATCCCGGTCGAGATGCAGGTCAAGCTCCTCCGCGCGCTGCAAGAGCAAGAGTTCGAGCGGGTCGGCGGCATCCGCACGATCAAGGTCGACGTGCGCCTCATCGCCGCGACGAACCAGAACCTCGAAAAAGCCATTCAGGACGGGCGCTTCCGTGAGGACCTCTACTACCGCCTGAACGTGGTTCCCATCCGCATGCCAGCGCTGCGCGAGCGGCGAAGCGACATCCCGGCGCTCTGCGAACACATCATCACGAAGTTCAACGAGCGCCTGAAACGCGCCGTGAAGTCGGTTGGCCAAGGCGCCCTCGATCGGTTCGCGGATTATGAGTGGCCGGGCAACATCCGAGAGCTCGAGAACGTGCTCGAGCGCATGATCCTGTTCTCGTCCGGCGAAGTCCTGACGGCAGCCGAGGTCCCAGCCGAGATCAAGGCGAGTGGCGCTACCGCGACGCCGCGCCCCCGCGAGACCGAGACCTCACACGAGTCGCTCCCGGTGTTCAGCGGGATCCTCGACTCGGCCGAGTTGGTCCCGCTGCCCGCGAGTGGCGTGGGACCGCTGAAGGAGCTGGTGCGCGAGACCACGACCCGCGTCGAAGTCGCCGTCATCGTGAAGGCGCTCGAGAAGACCGGCGGCAACGTGACTCGGGCCGCCGACCTCCTCGAGATCAGCCGAAAGAGCCTGCAGAACAAAATGAAGGAATACGGCCTTCGCGACGTGAACGCGCCCGATGAAGAGGAGTAGCGCGATGGCTCGACTACGGACGGCGCTGATTGCGTTCACCCTGAGCTGTAGCGACGCGGCATCGACGTCCACCGATACGGCCGGTACCGAGCCACCCGACGCCGATGCGCCCGAAGCATCTGAAACAATAGGGGTTCTCGAAGATGCCTCGTCTTCAGAGTCCGATGCCGATGGTAGCTCCGACGTGGAAGACGGCACAGACGCCCTGAGTACAGCCTCGGTGCTCGACTTCGATCCGGCGAAAGCTGGCCCCTACCACAGCGGCTACCGCACCTGGTCGCACGAGTACGACGCTCCGGCGGTTGGCAAACGGTCCATCGACCTCCACGTCTGGTATCCGACCGACGTGGTGAAGGGCGAACACCCACTCTATGAGGGGATCTTCGAAGACCCCGCCTCCGTCATCGGCGCGGCTCCGGTCCTGCCCGTGGACGGCAAGGCCTACCCGGTCATCGTCTACTCCCACGGCAATCAAGGCTTCGGCGGGTCGAGCGCCTTCCTCGCTCGTCACTTTGCGTCCCATGGCTTCGTCGTCGTCGCCCCAGAACACACGGGCAACAGCCTCGACGACTACATCGACCCGCGCCCGAAGGAGATCTGGTTCTTGCGGTCTACGGACGTGACGGCGGCGCTGACGGCGCTCGATCTGGCGGTCGGCGATGGAGACTCCCCGCTCAGCGACTTTCCCGCGCCTGTCGACGTAAGCCGCACCGTCCTCATCGGGCACAGCTTTGGCGCCCATACCTGCTGGGCGAGCGCCGGCGCCACCTTCGCAAGCGACGGCTGCGCCGATTGCTCAGATCTCTTCAGGGCGATCTTTCTGCAAGGGCTGCGCGACGCTCGCATCCTGGGCATCATCCCGATGGCCGGCACGCTCGACCGCTCGTGGTTCGGCGCGACGGGGCACGAGAGCGTCTCCATCCCCATCTTCGCCATGAGCGGCAGCGCGGATCCGGTGGGGGCCGACGCGCAGTTCGAGGCCTGCGACGCGCTCGATCTCACCTGGATTGACATCGCCGGCGCGTGTCACCTCAGCTTCGCCGTCGGCGCCTGCGACACGCTCGAAGAACAGGTCGGCTTCGACCTCATCAGCCGCTACGCGCTCGCGTTCATCAGGCAGGTCCTCTTTGACGACCCGAGCGTCGAGAGTGTGCTCTCGGGTTCGACGCCGCTCTCTCGGAAGGTGACGCTGCTTCGCACGACGGGCGCCGCCGACCCCGAGTAGCGCATGTTCCTGGCAATTTGGCGGCGTCCGCTCGGACGCCTCGGCGTCGCGATCCTGCTGGGCGGAGTCGCTGGAGCGCTGTGCGGCATCTCAATAGCGCTCTTTCTCTGGCTCCTCGATGCGGCCACGGGCTGGCGTGACGCTCAAACGGCCATCGTCTGGGCTCTGCCGCTCGCCGGCCTCGCCATCGGCGCGTTTTGGGAACGCCATGGAGGCCCCATCCGCGGCGGCACCGGCCTCATCATCGACACGCTGCACGACGGCGGCCCACCCGTGCCGCTCCGCATGACACCGATGGTCCTGTTCGGCAGCGTGCTGACCCACCTCTTCGGCGGGAGCGCCGGGCGTGAGGGTGCCGCCGTTCAGATGGGCGCGAGCTTGTCGGACCAGGTCGCCGTCCGTTTCGGTCTCTCGGCCAGTTGGCGGCGACAGATGCTCGCTGCGGGCGCTGCGGGCGGCTTCGGCGCCGTCTTCGGGACTCCCATCGCCGGTCTTCTCTTTGGACTCGAGTTCGCATCCGTAGGCCGGCTCGACGCTCGCGCGGCGCTCCCCGCTCTGGTAGCCGCCGTCGTCGGCGACCGGATCACCCTCGCGCTGGGCGTGGTCCATACTCCGTACTCGGCCGCTCCGTCGCTCGCCATCGACGCCGCCCTCGTGGGCAAGTGGGCGCTCTTCGCCATCGCGGTGGCACTGACCGCCGCCACGTTCATCGAGCTCACGCACGCGCTCAAGCGGCACGGCGAACGGTGGTTTCCCCGGCTGCCGGTCCGAATGGCGGTGGGCGGCGCTCTGGTCGTCCTGCTCTGGCAACTCTCCGGGACTAACGACTTTCTCGGCCTCGGTCTGCCGACCATCCTCCGCGCTTTCCACGACCCTGCGCTGCCCGAATGGACGTTCGCTGCCAAAATAGTGTTCACGGCGGTGACCATTGGCGCTGGCTTCTTAGGCGGCGAGGTGACGCCACTCTTCTTCATCGGCGCCGCGCTCGGCAACGCGCTCGCGGACCCACTCGGTCTACCGCTCCCACTCGCCGCGGGGGTTGGCCTCGCTGCCATGTTCGCTGCGGCGTCCAACACGCCGGTTGCCCTGACGGTGATGGCGGTCGAGCTCTTCGGAGCGCACGTTCTGCCCCACGTCGCCCTCGTCGCGTTCCTCGCGACGGTGCTGACGGGTCCCCGCAGCATCTACATGGCGCAGCGTCGACTACACCTCGAGAGAATCGAATGGTCATTCAGCCTCCGGAAGCGTTCCGATCGGCTATCGAAGCGTTCAGGCCGATGAAATCAGGAGTGACTTCTGGATTCGAGCGCGCGCGTGGGCGCGACGAAGGCGACCGGCCGCCTGCAAGTACGGCCCTGCCCGCTACGACTCGGGCAATTGGCAGAGCGACGCCGCGAGTGCGCGGAGCTCCTCGCGCGCTTCCTCCAGAGGAAGCGGTGGGTGAAGGTCGGGCCAGTGGTCCAGCCGCGCACCGCGAACGAAGGCCTGTTGGGCCAGGATTCGGGGCCAGGATTCGAATGGCGGGCCACCCGAACTCGGTCTGGCACTTTGCGAGTGGGGATCGCCCCCACACGCAAGCGCATTGACTGCAGACGCAACCGTCTTCTTGCTTCGCCTGGGCGCCGATAGGCGCGTACTCGAGCGACGAAGACCGGCTTCTAGCCCTTCTAGGAGCGAGAGCAACTCGATGCTCGAAAATTGCCGGTGGATGCCAATCGGAGTTTTGTCCGACCCACGGAGTTGGACCCGTAGCCCACTTCGCTAGAGATCGCGGTGGGATGGGCTTAACCAGGTTTGGTCCATCTCCATATGGCGTTAGTTCAGAAGGTTGGCCGATTTTCCCTGTGGGAAGCAGAGCTCGCGGTCCATCGAGCGACTGTGGAGGGCCTTAGGCCGAGAGCGCCTTCCCTAGCGCTGTGAGGACGGCGGGGCCGACGTCGATGGCGGGCCGATGATGGGCGAGGAGGCCGGCGACTGACGCGAAGGCACGGCCGAGGAGTACCATCTCGGGCGGAATTGCCACGACGTCATCGTTTCGGAAGGCACCGAGTACGCCTTCGAGCTGTCGTCCGGCGTCGAAGCCGTCCCACGACCAACCGCTACGTAGTGGGGCCATGATTTGACGTCCGATGGCGATGAGCGTGTCCGGCGCCCCACTCGCGGTCCTGAAGCCGAGCGCGTCGAAGCACCGGGTCATCTGCCTGACGTCGTCCTGAACGAGCGCGAGCCCGAGCTGCGCCAGGGCCCGTCGGCGGTCCGCGTCGAGCTCGAGCACGACGCCGAAGTCGAGGAAGACCAGAGTTGGAGTGCCGTCCGCGGCCACCTCGACCAGGAGGTTGCCCGGGTGGAGATCCCCGTGGACGACCCCGCCGACCAAGAGTTGGTGGCAGACGGATTCGACGAGCCGCCCGAGCAGCGCGTCGCGGTGGTGAGGTTGCGCGGGATCATCGAGAAAGGTCGTGAGCTTCTGGCCTTCGATGAGCTCGAGCACGAGCACGCGCTCGGTCGAGAGACGCGCGACAACGGTTGGCACTCTGACGCCCGCGTTGGCGGGGATGGACTCCGCGAAGCGCGCCAGGTTTCGCGCTTCGCCGGCGAAGTCGAGCTCGCCGGCGATGGAGCGGGCCAGCTCGTCGACGGTCGTTCGGACGTCGCCTATGGGCAGCCCTTCGACGAGTGGGAGTAGCGTTCGGATCGCCAGGAGGTCCATTTCGACGAGCTCTTCGATGCCCGGGAGCTGAACTTTGACCGCCACCCTCGTGCCATCGGTGAGGACGGCGGCGTGGACCTGAGCTAGGGACGCGGTCGCGAGGGGCGTGTCGTCGAAGGAGGCGAAGAGCTCCGACAGTGGCGCCCCGAGCTCAGCTTCGATGCGAACTCGCAGCTCGTCCACGGGGACGGCGGGCACCTGGTCTTGTAGGCGCGAGAGTACGGCGATCCATTCGGGCGGGAGCAGGTCGGGCCGGCAGGACGCGAGCTGAGCAAGCTTCAGGATCGGTCCGCGGAGGCGTACGCACAGCTCGTAGACGCGCTCGGCGCTGCGGGAGTGTAGCTCGCGGAGGGAGACGGCGGCGCTCTCGGGACCGACGATCTCCGCGCGAGTGCGGTGGAGCCGGTAAGACGCAGCGATGGTGGCGGCCTCCCGCAAGATCGCGGTGAGTCGTGGCGTCGCGCGGGCGGTGGCGCGTACGGCCCCGGCACTCTGGACCGCGGATTCGTAGAGGGCTTCGGCGTCCCGCGCGACCGCGAGTGAGTCACGAGCGACCTCGATGACGAGCCGCTCGACGTTGCCGAGCGCGTTGCCGATGAGCTTGCCCGTCGCGAAGAGCGCCCCGAGCACCTGCTTGGCGCTCGAGACCGTCCCGTCCGGGAGCGGGATCTTTGGGAAGACGAAGGGAGCTGCTGCTGGCGCTGCCGTGCCGCCAATGGAATCCCCCGGCGGCGCGTCGGGCAGGGTTGAGGTCACACCCTCGTCGCCATCGAGTGTGAGCGTAGGCACCGGGCGTGGGGCTGCGGGGTCTTGGGGGGTCGGGTGAGTGGTCATGATGAGCTTCCTCCACGGCTGCAGTCGAGGCAGCGAAAGGCGCGGTCAACGCCCTGGTCAGTCACGGCGATGGCCGCTTCCGTCCCTTTGGGCAGGATCGCGTTGCAGGTGATGCATAGGGCGTTGACGTTCAAGAACAGGGTCTGCCAGCCCAGAACGACGGGTGGAGGCCGGGGCCCAGGGACTGGGGCGTCGGTCGACTGCGGTCCCAAGGGCGAGGGATCACGAGCCGTTCTCGCGACGGCGGCGCTGTCGACGACGATGTCCTCCACGAGCCCGAAGGCATTCTGAAGGACGTTTCGCACGAGGTTCGAGACCGACATACCGAGGCGGCCGGCCTTTCGCTTCAACTCGCGATCGAGCTCCTCGGGGACTCGAGCGTGGATGACGCGCGCCTTCTTGTCGTTGTCGAGGTCAGGGTTGTCTTGATCCATGCGGTGTCTGTCCGTGTCCAGTTATGGACACAACGTAACCGCGATCCAGGGTCGAAGCAAGGAAGATCGCACCGGATGTATACAATCGGTGCGCCGAGCGCCTCAACTGCGGGTAGTCTCGCTGGCGGCCCGAAGCTCGGCCGGGACTGTCAAGGTCCCGGTGTTGCGGAGGCAGCGAGTGGAGGCCACGCGATTGCGACCGCCACGTTTCGCCTCGTAGAGCGCCTCGTCGGCTCGGGTGAGGACCGATTCGGCGTCGTCGCCGGGCACAAAGAGGGACACGCCGACGCTGACGGTCACCTCTAGGCCACGGGGGCCGTGGCTGGCGGCAACGGCGGCCCGTACCTTCTCCGCGAGTGCGCGCGCACCGAACACGCCGGTCCCCGGCGCGATGATGACGAACTCGTCGCCGCCCCACCGACCGAAGACGTCCGTACGCCGAAGGACGCCCCCGACCGTGTTCGTGATGTGGAGGAGCACGTTGTCACCGGTCGTGTGGCCATGGGTGTCGTTGACGATCTTGAAGCGGTCGACGTCGAAGACGATCAGCCCAAAGGGCTGGCCGTAGCGGGCCGAGCGATCGACCTCCTGAAGCAGCGTCTGCTCGACGGCGGCCCGGTTTCGGATGCGGGTGAGGCCGTCGACGGCGGCGCGGCTCTCGGCGGCGCGCAAGGCCACGAGCAGCCACGCGGCGCCGACGCCCGTGACAACGCCGAAGAGCCCTGGAATGAGGAAGGCCGCGACGGGGACGGACGCCACGTCGAGTACAAAGCGGTGATGGAGCCACGCGGCGAAGCACGCGACGAGGAGCCCAACCGGTACGAGGGCCGCCGTGGCGATGGACGACTCGGTGATGCGCCGAAGCAGGTCAGGCGACGACTGAGTACGCGGATCTGCCTGCATCGCAGCACGCGACCGTCGACCGGGCGGTCGCGAGAAGGACGTCGAACTCTCGGAGCTTTCGATGTCGGGCTGCTGCATTGGAACCTCCTAACGGTCGGCCGGGTCGCCTGCCTGAGCTAACGTACGCCGCACCCCATCTGTTGCGACGTGCATAGTCGTTGATCACCGACAAGAGATGTTCTGCGGCGCACGCGACGTCTCGCTTTGCCGCCAGTTCTACCCCGGGCTCCTCACGTTCGACGCGTGGCTCGCCAAGCATGGCGGACAGATCGCGCTCGGCTAACGCCTGAGCCTCAGAAGGCGCCACCGAGGCTCAGCCCGCCGCCGACGATGAAGAAGGACGAGTGCACACACTGCTCGTCCTCGTCTTCACCATGGAGGTCTTCAGCCCTTCAAGGGGTTGACCTTGGCGTCGTCCTTCTCGATGACCTTTCCGAGGAAGGGGAGGCACAAGAGGCACAGGAGGCCGAGCCCAGCGTCGAGCATCATGGTCTTCGGGTAGCCCCAGCCCTCGACGGCGGAGCCCATCCAGCGTGCACTCATCGACGTCGCGAAGTTCGACAGCGCCATGTAGGCGGTGAACTGCGTGGCCGCGACCGCCTTGTTCGTGACGTCCATGAAGATGGCTGACTTCACGCCGTACGCGAAGCCCTGCGGGATGGCGAACACGAGGTTCAAGGTCCAATAGAACGCGAGCAGCGTCTCTGCGCCTACGCGAGACCCGATCTGCTCGGAGGCGAGTGGCAAGATCCACCCGTGGCCTTGCAGCTCGAGCGCCATGACCACGGTCAAGAGCGAGGTCGTGAGATAGCAGGCGAGGATGATCTTTCGCCGCCCGAGCACGTCCGACAGGCGCCCGCCGAGGATACAGGCGACGCCCGAGAGCACGGTCCCGAACATGCCCATCATCGCGAGCTCGGAGTCCTTGAAGCCCAACTCGACGGCCAGAGAGTTCCCAGCGGCGAAGTTGAGGCTGAGAGCGCCTGCGGGGAGCAACGCGAAGAAGACGGCGACGAGGGCACCTCGTGATGACGTGAAGGAGCGCCAGGCGTCTTTCATGAACTGGAGGATCTCGCGTCCCGCGACCTTGATCGGGGGCTCGAGGCTCGGTGGCTTGGGGGGCGGCGTCGCTTCCTTGAGCGGCCAGGCGACGAGGATGTTCACGAGCAACAGGACGACGATGACCATCGCGAAGCTGGCCTTGAGAGCCACGTCGTCGCTATAGAACTTCTTTAGATAGTCGGAGAGGAAGAGCGAGCCGGGGCCACCGATGGTTTGACCGAGGTAAGCAGCCCCGAACATGAGCCCGTTGGCGAGGCCGCGCTCTTTCTCGTCGAGGACCTCGCAGGCGAGCGCGTCGATGGCGACGTCCTGAGTGGCGCCGAAGACGTTGTGGGCGAGGATGAGCGCCGTGAAGAGGCCTAGCTCATCGACGAAATCGACTGGCATGGCCATGCCGAGCGTCGCGATCATGCCGAGCTGCATCGCGATGATCCACGCTCGACGGCGACCGAAGCGACGGGGCGCGATGACGTCGACGATGGGCCCAATGGCCCACTTCCACGCCCACGGCAGATAGAGCGCCGCGACGAAGGTCGAGATCTCGGCCGGCCCGAGGCCCATCCGCCGCATGTGCGTACCGATGGCCGTGGCCGTGAACCCGAGCGGGATCCCTTCGGTCAGATAGAGGCAGAAGAAGGCGGTAAGGCGCCCACGGGGGGTCGCCATGAGGTTTGGCATGGCCCTTTCATCGCCCATGGGCAGCGGCATTGCAACTTCAGTGCTCCCCGGGATTCCGCCACAGGGGAGTTTCTTCGCGGCGTAATCAAAGGCCACTTATCCTGGCGCCATGACTACCTCGTCCTCAGCGTCTCCTCCCGGCCCTTCTGCATCGGGTCCCGTCGCCTACTCGCGGGCGCGCCCTGCCAACGCCGTCGGCATCGCGCTCGTCGCCGCGAGCGTGTTGGCCTATCAGATCGTCCTGATGCGGACCTTCGCCATCGAGAGCTACGCCTCGTTCGGGTCGATGGTCATCTCCATCGCGCTCCTCGGGTTCGGACTCTCTGGCACGCTCCTCACCGTGTTCCGCGACGCGATCCTCAAGCGGCGCGACGCGGTGCTCTTCTGGACGGCGCTGCTCTCGGTGCCGCTGATGGTCGCCTCGCACTTCGTCCAGCAGTCGGTGCCCTTCGTGCCCGGCAAGATGATCGCGGAACCCGATCACGTGTACTGGCTCCTCGTTTACTACGCGTCGGCGCTCGTCCCGATGTTCGTTCAGTCGATGTTCATTGGCGTGACATTGGTTGGGTACAACCAGGACGTCCACAAGCTCTACTTCGCCGACCTGGCCGCTTCGGGCGTCGGTGCCTTCGCGGTGCTGGGCCTGTTCTACCTCGTCCACCCGAAGTTCTTGCTCCTCATCCCGCTCGTGCCCGTCGCGGTCGCCGCGATCGTCATCGCGCTGAAGCGCTGGGAGCAAGCCCTCGCGACCCTAGTGCTGGCGGGCGGGGTGGGGATGGTGCTGGGCTACGGCAACATCGAGTTCAATGAATACAAAGGGATCCTCGCGACTCTTCGTACAGCCGAGATCAGCAACGCCCGCGTCATCGACGAGCGCTTCGGCCCTCACGGCTACATTCAGCTCGTCGCGTCGACCTCCGAGCGCACCGCCCCGGGCCTGTCGGCAGGCACGCCCATGGGGATCTCGCCCCCGGAACAGCACGCCGTCTTCGTCGACGGCGAGAAGGTCGGCTCGCTGGCCCGCGCCCTCGACAAGAAGACCGGCGCCTACCTCGACTGGCTCATCTCCGACCTGCCCTACGAACTGCTCGGCTACGGCAAGGACGTGCTCGCGCTACAGGTCGCCGGCGGCGAGGCGATGGCCGAGGCTGCACACCACGACGCCGTGCGCATCGTGGGCGTGACGTCGAACCCACAGTTCAAGGGCCTCCTCGAGACCCATGCCGACTACACGGGGCGCCTCCTCGAACGGCCAGGCCTCGAGCTGATCATCGGCGACGGCCGGGCCGTTGCCCGCCAACAAGGCCCCGTCTTCGACCTCGTAATGCTCCGAGATCTCGACGCCTCAGGCTTATCGGCGACCTCCACACCCGGCCTCTCCGAGACCTACCCGCTCACGGTGGAAGCCTTCGAGAGCTATCTCAGTGCCTTGAAGCCGGGCGGGCTCGTGGCCGTCACGATGCGGCTTTCGGTACCACCCTACAACGGCATCCGCCTCATCCCGACCGCCGCCGCCGCCCTCCGCGCGGCGGGCCACACCGATGTGTCGGACAAGTTCGTCTTCATCCGCGACACCTTCCTCGGCCTCTGCTTGATGAAGCCAGATGGCTTCTCTGAGGCGGACCGGGCCGCCATTCGCGCCTGGTCGAACAAACGAAGCTTCGACATCAGCTACATGGCAGGCCTGAGGCCAGAAGAGATCAATCAGTACACGATGTTGCCTGAGGAGACGTACGCCAGTATCGCCATGGCCGTCGTCGCAGGAGGCGAGGCCGAGAAGACCGCGTTGGCCGTCTACATGTTCGACATCTCGGCCACCACCGACGACCGACCCTACTTCCCCGATGTCGTCCGGATGAAGACCGCCCGCATGCTCCGTGACTATCAAGAGCGCTCGATGGCCGCCCTCGACGCCGAGACCGCGGCCGCGCAGGTGCCCTCTGGCGATCCCGAGGTCCCCTCCGGCGATCCCGAGGTCCCCTCGGGCGATCCCGAGGTCCTGTCCGGCGATCCCGAGGTCCTGTCCGGCGATCCCGAGGTGCCCTCCGGCGATCCGGCCAGTCAGGAGGCCCCCGCCGCGTCAGACGGAGCCCCGACCGCGATGGCCGCCGCCCAAGCCGCCGAAGAAGCCGAGACTGGCTTCGTCGCCGCGCTGAAACAGCTCCCGGTCGAGCTCTGGAGCGCCTACCTGCAGTGGGTCACACTCGGCCAGGCGCTCATCGCAGGTGCCCTCATCATCCTCATCCCGATGATCGGGGCGCGCCGGGGCATCCGTGGGGTGCCGGGCAAGGCGAAGACCTTCGTCTACTTCGCGTGTCTCGGCCTCGGCTTCATGCTGGCCGAGATGGTGCTGATGCGAAAGCTCGGGCTCTTCCTCGCGAGCCCCATCTTCGCGACCACCGTGGTGCTGGCGGCCATCCTGCTCTTCTCGGGTATCGGCAGCGGGTATTCGGCCCGCTTCAAGAGCCCGGGTCAGGCCATCCGCTTCGCATCCTTGTTGGTCATCGTGACGCTCGCGCTCGACATCCTGCTGCTCGACTTCCTCATCCGCGCGGCGCTCGGCCTCCCGACGGCGGTCCGCATCGCCATCGCCGTCATCGTCATCGCGCCGACCGCGTTCGGCCTCGGCTTCTTCTTCCCAACCGCGCTCGAGACGCTTGGCGCCGATCCGGCCCGGTCAGCGCTCGTCCCCTGGAGCTGGGCCATCAACGGCGCGACCAGCGTCGTCGCGGCGGTGCTCGCCGAGATCCTCAGCGTTCACTTAGGCTTCCGCATCGTGCTCGGGATCGCCATCGCGCTCTACGCGCTCGCTTGGGTGGCGTTCCCAGGCCGCCGAGATGCGGCGCCTTCAGCGTGATCGTCTCGCAGAGGTGCGGGGGGCGTCCCCCGCCCGCAAGCGCAGCCTCAGCCACATTCCCCGTCGTCCGACACTTCGAGCGTGAGCTGAAAGTGGACAGGCGCGTTGAGTGAGTTCGAGACGAGGCAGTTCTTCTGGGCCTTCTCGCGAACGCCGAGCTGCTCCCGTCGTAGCAGCCCGCAGTTCAGTCCGCGGAAGCAGCGCCAACGCGTTCGCGGCGCTTGATACGCCACCACCTGAGCCCAAAGAGCAGCAGGCCAGCCTGCCACTCCAGCAGCAAGTGCGGCGTTCCGGGCGCGCGGACACCACACCCACTCGTCGAGGCCCCCTGCGCGGCAGGTGCCACGTCCGCCCCAACGGCGACGTCGAAGTCCACGCCCTCGGCGGTGGGGGCCTGCCACTCGGCCGGGTGCATGAGCGAATGCGGAAGGCCACTGTCGATGGCGACATCCGTCCAGGCGGTTTGGCAATGGACGCGGTCGCTGTCGTCCATGCCCTCGATGCTGGGTGGGCGCAACTCCGTCACGCTGACGCGCACGTCGCCGAGGCCAGTCGCGGGATCGTAGCGGTGGAGCTCCGAGATGACGCAGACGAGAAGGCCCACGCCGGGCTCCTCGAAGAGGCAGGAGAGGCGCGGGGTCTCGGCCATTGGGCTGGCACCGGTATCGCCCAAGCGGTTCATCTGCCCGTTTACGATGACGTAACGCTGCCCCTGCCAGCGCACGGGCCCGAAGATGGGGTCGCCCGAGGTGAGGACGGGATTCAATGTCGTCTCGAGGGGTTCCGTACGCCCCGCCCCATTGACGGACAGGTCGAGGCGGTCGAGGCGAAAGCCGTCGGGCGTCGCGCCGCGTAGCCAAAGCTCCGCCGGCAGCTCGCCGCTCGCCGGCAGCCAGACGAGCGTGGGGCTGCCCTTAAAGAGCGCTGTGAGGAGCGGTGAAACCGTCCAGGTGGAGCCGCTGTCGTCCTTCGCGACGCGGTGGACAGTCAAGACGCCCTGGTCCTCCACCGCGACGAGCACACGCCCCGGACCCTCGATGACGATGGAGTCCCCTGGGGGATCGAGGCGCGCTATCTCGGTGGGCTCGCCCGGCGCGATGGCCATGACGGCGCCGTCCGGGGTCAGGCCGACGACCTGCTCGCCATCCCACGCGATCGCGCGCCCACGTGGCTGACTGAAGGCCGTCGGCACGGGCGAGAGCGTCACGTCACCCGCGTCAGACACCTGAGACAGGCCGCGAAGGCCGGCGACCCAGACGTCGTCGCCAGAGGCGCCCATGAGCGGGGTGTCCGGTCCACCCCACGTGATTGGACAGATGAAGCGGTAACCGTCCTCCACGGGGTATGCCAGCCCCCGCGACGTACGGACCAGCCCCGGCGTGCCGCCCGGTGTCCACGTCAGAACGCCCGTCACGGCCATGGCCGCGCCGTGTGCGTGCGCCTCCGCGGTGAAGACGGCTGCGCTCGCAACGACCGAGCCGAGTGTGAGGAGCAGGGTTCTGCAGGCCGGCCTCGACGTCAGGGGAGACATTCGACGTTGGCCGAATCGCCTTCGATCATGGGCGCCACGTAGACACCGACGCTACCGCCAACCTCTCCGCCTGGGACGTCGCGCGCCGCCGGGCAGGTGAAGGTCACTTGGAGGCTCGACCCATCGGCCGTGGCCGTCGTCAGCGCGTCTCGGAACGTGCAGGGGATCGCGCCGAGCTTGCTGCTCGATTCACAGACGCGCACGGCAACGGGCGCGGAGGGCGTGCCGCCGTCGCACTTGAGCGTCGTCTGCTCGCCCGGTGTGCATGCGACCGGTGCGTCGGGCGCCTTGAAGCCGCAGTTGCGAGTCGGGCCGAGCTGACCGCGGGTGCACGGCTCGGTCACGAGGCCGCCGGTACCCTTGGGGAGCGTGACGTCGGCGGTCGCGATGTTGTTGTCGGCGAAACCGTCTCGTTCGTTACACGCGATGCGGCTCTCGATCTCGCCTGCTTCGTTCTTGAACTCCGTGATCTCGTAGGTCATCTCGCCCGCCTCGCTGAGGATCGGGGTGCCTTCGCACAAGAACTCGTCGGGGTTCACGTGGAAGGTGAGCGACGAGTCGTGGGGTGCGGCCTTGGTGTCGATCGGCGTCACGTCGACCCACTGACAGTCGAGGCCGGCGATGTAGTCGTCACCCCAGCCGGCGGCCGTGCCCTGAAATGAACAGGTGTAGGGGTGCGTGAAGGGCGTGTCTTCGTTGTTGAAGTAGCGCCAGGTGCTCTCGAGGCAGAACGCGCGCTTGCTGCCGAGCTGGTCTTCGCCTTCGCCGAAGGTGAAGTTGCCGTAGTGGTTGAAGTGCATGTGGCCGTGGCACTCGCTGGGGCTGACGAGTCGGTTCTCAACCGGGCCGCTGCCTGCGCTCACATCGCCAATAGCCGAGTCGAGGGCGCCGAGGTTCTGCACGGTGGCCGTGAACATGAGGAGCCGTCGCCAGCCTGCGCCGCCGACACAACCCTCGCTGATCGCACAGGAATCCGCCGGGAAGTATCGATAGACGATGCGGTTGTCGGCGACGCCTTCCGGCATGGCGCGAAGCTCGGAGAGTCCGGGGAGCTGAGAGCCGACGCGGACGCTGTCGGCCACGGTCTGATCCCACGGGAGACGATCGAAGCGCACGATCGTCTCCACCGCGCCAATGTGCTCCTTCAGCGCGTCGGGGCAAGAGAGGTCGGGGATCGGATAGCTCAAGTGGCAGCCGTCGTTCTCGACCGTGACTCCGCCTTCGCAGAGGTCGTCGTAGAAGAGACGCGCGTTCTCGGTGTCGACGCTGTTGGGCGGGAAGTCGGATTCGTTCATACACGCGTAGCCGGTGCGCTCGAGGATGTGCTCTGGGTCGACCGGGAGTACGAAGCTCTCCTCGACTGACGTGCCTGCCGCTGTGAGGCGAGCGTCAGCGCGGGTGGCATCGGCGGCGGGGCCGAGCAGTGTGCTGGCAAACTCGTAGTCAACAGCGTAAACCGAGTGACCATCGATCGTTCGCAGTTCGGGCTTGCCCTTGAACGTGATCTTCCAGATTTCGACTGGCGGGAGCGGGAGGATGCCTTTGCCCTCCTCCGGTTCGAAGTAGAGGTTGCGAAAGACGAGGCGATAGCCCGTGGCCTCGATCTGCCGCCGCGCACGCTCTTCCCAGAACGCGTCAGGCTTCGTCTCGAGCTGAGCGATGGCCCGAGTGCGCGCTTCGCCCTCGAGCTCGTCGAGGAGGACGCCCACGGTGGAGGACATGGTGAGCCCGAGCAGCGCGCCGGGATCTCCTGGCGTGTCAGCCGTGTCCGAGCCGGCGGTGTCGGAGTCCGTAGAGTCGGTCCCGCCAGTGTCGCCGTTGCCCGCGTCGTCCAAGGCCACGTCGCCGGTGGGGGTGGCGGTCGCATCGTCGTCCGAGCAAGCCGCAGCGCCGAGGAGGAGGCCAGCGCTCAGCGCGAGGCCCTTGGCAGAGAGGGAAAAGCGTCGATTCGTCATGAACTGGTATCTATTGCGAGATAGACCGGAGATCAAGTTCAAAAGCGGCTACTTCTCCGGCGATTTCTCTCGAATGCTGCCGTCCGGCTTCGGGTCCAAGATGACGAACTGGACGCGACGATTCTTCTGCTTGCCGTCTTTGGTCTTGTTGGACTCGATCGGCTTCGACTCGCCGTGACCGACGAAGGTGAGGCGCTCGACGTCGATGTCGCCCTTCTCCACGAGGTAGTTCACGACCGACAGCGCACGCTTCTCGGAGAGCGTCTGATTGCGCTTCGTCGGACCGTCGCTGTCGGTGTGGCCCTGGACCTCGACCTTCTTGATACGGTCCTTCTTCTTCAGAATCGTGATGACCGCGTCGAGCACCGGGAAGCTGACCGGGCGGATGACCGCCTTGTTCGTCTCGAACTCCACGCGCTCGTAGATCTCGATGGCGCCGTTCTTCTCCTCGGCGAGGCACTGGCCGTCGGCGCCCTTCTCGCACGGGCCGGGCTCGGGGCAACCGTCTTCGTCCTCGAACTGGTCCTTGTCCTCCGGCTCCATCGCGCACTTGTCGCTCAGGTCGAGGACACCGTCCTTGTCGTTGTCCGGATCCGGGCAGCCGTTGTCGTCCTCGAAGCCGTCCTTGTCTTCGGGATCATTGGGACACTCGTCCTTGACGTCCAAGATGCCGTCCTTGTCGTTGTCCGGATCGGGGCAGCCGTTCTCGTCTTCGAACTTGTCCTTGTCCTCCGGCTCGAGGCGGCACTGATCAACCACGTCGAGGATGCCGTCCTTGTCGTCGTCGAGGTCCGGGCAGCCGTCCGAGTCCTCGAACTTGTCCTTGTCCTCAGGCTCGTTCACGCACTGGTCGACATGGTCGAAGAGGCCATCGCCGTCGGTGTCCTTGCGGCCATCGGCGACATAACCCGCCTGCAGCATGACTCGAAAGTCAGGGGTCCCAATGGCCTCCTTGATCCCGGGCCCACCTGCGGCGACGACGTGAAATCCGGCGATGGTGTAGCCGAGGCCGACGAGCACCTCGAGCGGGTTGTAGCTGCCGTCGCGCACTTCCTGACTGGGGTCGAGCGGATCCCGCTGCTTGGCCATCTGAACTCCGCCCGACAGCGCCACGAGCGCGTCGAGCCCTTTCACGCCGATGTTGCCACGCGCGCCGATGCCATAACGAAAGAGGTCGTCATTGACGACGTTGAACACCTGCGAGCGCGAGCGTATGTGATAGCCGAGGTTCGCGGCGATCTTCCAATCTCCAGGGAGCGCGTAGTCGAGGCTGACTTCGGGCTCCACCCGAACCGAACCTTCTCCATTGAACGACTCGGTGTCCCCCGTCGGCATCCACACGTTCACGCGAAACCCGAAGCCGAAGCCCTTCCACTTCTCCTGGGCCGACTTCTCGAGCATCGCCTTCACATCGAAGCCGAGCCCGACCCGAATGTCGCCCATCGCGAACCCGGTGAGGTCCGAGGCGCCGCGTCCAGCGACGCCGTACTCCGCGTCACCGACCCCGACGACGACGGGGATGCCGGCGTCGATCTGCATCCAATCGAACACGCCGATACCGCCGATGAGCTCGAAGCGGACCTGGCCTGGGATGACGATGCCGTCTGCACGGGGATCGCCGTCGCCGACTTTCACGAGCGCGAGCGGCTCATGGGCGTACATGACGCCGAGCTCGACGTTCCAGCCGAGGTGGCCGAGCGTCTTGGACGTGGACAGGTTCAAGATGCCGACCTTGTCCGAGACGTGTCGGAACTGCTCGACCGCGAGCTCACCGGACTGCGCGCGTGCGCCGCCGGAAAACCCCAAGGCCACCGCCACCACGGCGCCTCCGGTGACGCTCGCCCCGGTACGCCGACGCCGAAGCAGCCACGCGACCATCAGGCACCCGAGCACGAGCATCCCTGCCCCACCGGACGTCGAGACTGCCCCGGTACTACACGCGCCACCGCCGCGAAGGGCGAGGCCGCTGACCGAGCGGTCGACGGTCTCGTTGCCGTCCCCGTAGTCGCAGCGGTCGCCGACACCGTCCTGGTCGGCGTCGACCTGATCGGCGTTCGGGTTGAAGGGGCAGTTGTCGACCGTGTCGGCGATCTTGTCGCCATCGAGGTCTGCGAGCGGCTCGGGCGGCTCGTTGGGGTCGGATTCGTCGTCATCGACCGCCCCATTGCCGTCGGTGTCCTCGACGCCATCGGGCGTGCCGTCGTCGTCAGTATCGATTTTCGTCGGGTCGGTCGTGGTGCTCGGATCGTCGTCCGGAGTGACCTCGCCGTCCGTGCCGCGGTAGGGCACTCCCCCGTCGGACACACCCGGCGGGATGGGTTCGTCCACGCCGGCTTCGAGGCCGTCGCCGATGCCATCGCCGTCCGTGTCCGAGTCCATCGGGTCGGTCGGGCCGAAAGGATCGAGCGGGCCCGTGCCGTTCTCTTCGTCGCCATCGGAGAGCATGTCGTCGTCTGTGTCGGCGTCGAGCGGGTTCGTGTCGTTGGCCGGATCATAGTCGGCCGGCGTGGTCCAGTCGATCTCCTCGTCATCTTCGAGACCGTCGCCGTCGGTGTCGGCGTCGTTCGGGTCGGTGCCGAGGATCTCCTCGTCCGTATTGAGGATCCCGTCACCGTCGAGGTCGTCGGGCTGGCACGTGAAACCGTTCCCTTCGTAGGTCGGGTTGCAGGTGCACGTGTAGGCGCCTGGCGTGTCCTGGCAGGACGCGTTGGCGTCGCACAGATTCAGCAGCGGGTCGTTGCATTCGTTGACGTTCACACAGACGAGGCCGGACAGGGCGGCTACGTAGCCGGACGCACAGTCGTCGGCACCGACGTTCGGGTTCCGGTCTCCGAGGCTGAGCGCGCCGTCGAGGCCGACGTCCTCCACGCCGTCTCGAATGCCGCCATCGTCGGTGTCGGTGTCGACCGGGCTCGTGGTCGTGCTCGGATCAGCGTCCGCGACGAAGAGGACCGTGTCCTGTCCCTGCGGCGCGGCGAGGCCACGTTCGATACCGTCGAGGAGCCCGTCGTTATCGGTGCCTGAGTCGTTTGGATCGGTCTCGCCAGCGCCCGTGGTGCCGGAGCCGCCGATGGTGAGCCCCGTCACGGCACCGTTCTTGTTCGTGTCCTCGAACCCATCGAGGAGCCCGTCTTCGTCGCTGTCGTCGTCGTTCGGATCCGTCGTGGACGTGGGGTCGGCGTCCGGGGTGAAGCCCGGGGCCGTGCCCGCGTACCCGATCTGGCCGCGGTCGGCCGCGCGGGAGGGGACTCCGACGGTGACGCCGACCTCGAGCCCATCGGCGAGGCCATCGTCATCCGAATCGGGATCGAGGGGATCGGTGAACCCGACTCCAAAGAGCGGGCCCAGCCCGAGCACCTCATCGCCATCGGAGATCGCGTCGTCGTCGGTGTCCGCGTCGAGCGGGTTCGTGTCAGTGAGTGGATCGTACGCTGCCGCGATGGTCCCGCCAATCTCGGCGCTGTCCGTAAGGCCGTCGTCATCGGTGTCATCGTCGTTCGGATCGGTACCGAGGATGAACTCTTCGGAGTCGCCGATGCCGTCGAGGTCGTTGTCGACGAGGACGCACGTGAGGCCGACGAGGACCGTCCCCTCGACGCAGGCGATGCGGACGTTGACCGAGTCCGTGGCGCTCTGCCCGGTGCCATCATCGACGACTGTGGCCGTGATGAGCGCGTTGGTTCCGGGCAGCAGCCCCCAGCTGGCAGGGATGGCGAAAGACCACGTGCCATTGGCCGAGGCGACGACCGTGGCGCTGTTCTGGCCGATGGTGATGGTAACGGTGACGCCGGGCTCGGCTTTGCCCGTGATGGTCGCGGTAGGGAGGACCGAGGCTGCCGCCGCCGGCGTGAGAATCTCGACGTAAGTACCGATGATGATGGGGTTCGTGACGGAGAGTTCCAGGACCGGATCACCCTGCTGGTTGTTGTCCCAGCACATGAAGTCCTTGTCGAGCGTCCGGCCGTTGGCCGACGTCGCCACCCACGCACGCTGCGTGCCGGTCTTCAGCGGGAAGGGATCTCCCGCCGTCAGGCTGATGAGCTCGAGGAAGGGGACCGCCCAGGTGAGGTAGAAGTCTGGGTCGCCGTTGATGTTGCTGCCATCTCCGGTCGGATCGACGCGCACCCAGCCCCCGACGGTGGGCGTGAACACCTTGAGGATGGTGTCGTCGGAGCGACGCACGAAGAGGACCTCTTCGGTGATCCCGTTGGTGACGATGGCGTATTCGTACTGACTGGTGTTGCCGTCGGTATCGAGGCCGAAACCCCACCCGAACTGATCGAGTGGGGCCGACCCCCCACCGGCGAGCGGCGACGCGTCGACGCGCACCCGGAGGTAGAGGTAGGTGCCGTCGTCCGTGTAACCCATGGCGGGGAACGTGGCGTTTCCAACGATGTCGCGGGAGCCATTGGCGCCCGGCTCGTCCGCGATGAGGTCGGTCGAGCCTGCACCGACCGCACAACTGGCCGTCGTGAAAACAGTCGGCCACGTCGTCGGCGGAAGCGTGTCCGCGTCGGCGGCTCCCGATGCGAGGACGGCACCGATGGCCATGGCAGTGAGGGCCAGCTGGGAGCGAGACCGCGCGAGACCACCTAGGGAGGTCGCTGAGTGGGTCGGACAAAATGGAGATTGGCGTAGACCGCGCAATTTTCGACGCAGCGCGTTGGCGCCGACAGGCGCGTACTCGAGCGACGAAGTCGGGCTGCATCGCCCGTCGAGGAGCGAGAGCAACTCGATGCTCGAAAATTGCCGGTGGACGCCAACCGGAGTTTTGTCCGGCCCACTGCGTCAACACGTGGCGCCGATACGTCGCCTGCTCGCGTCCCTGCTTGCTACCGGACCTGACCTAGCTCTCTCATCGCTCTACCCTCATTTGGCGGCCGTGCCGCTTCCTATGCCGCGACGCCGAGCAAGCCGGCGAGCGCAAGTGGCACACAAACTCACGCGCGGGCGGAGGGTAAAGAACTGTTGGGCTGACCACCAATTTTATTGGCGTCATCCGGGAGTCCATCAACGTGATGGATGGACCGAGTCGGACGGCGAGACGTCGACGTGGCCGCGCAAAGTGAGGGTTCGAGCGCCACCAGCGACAGCGACCTGCGAGCGCTACCTCCAGCTTTGTTTGCCCGAGGTCGCCAACTCCGAGGGAGCGATGCTGCCTGAGAGCCTGTCGTGCATCAAAACGACCGAATTCCAGCCAACTTCTATCATTCGAGGAATTGATGACTCGCTCTTGACACAGAGTCATCCCAGCGAAATAGTCGACCGGTGGGGTGGCGCCCCTCGGAAATGACATCAGCCGAAGCAGACGCGAGGCCTGAGGCCGATGCCGTCTAGAGGAGCGGGAAGTATGACGCGACGATAGGCACGTTCGTTTGGCACGCTGGCAATGACCTTGGCGGCTCTCCTCACGACCCTCGGCTCCTGCGCCGAGGAGTCACCGAGCTGCGGTGATTCGAAGGTCGAAGGCGGCGAAGAATGTGACCTCGGCGCGGAAAACGTCGACACCGGCACCTGCACCACCACCTGCACGGCCCCCGTCTGCGGCGACGGCTTCATCCAAAAGGGGTCCGGTGAAGAGTGCGACGACGGCAACTACACAGACTATGACGGCTGCACGAACGAGTGCCGGCTGGCCCGGTGTGGCGACGGGATCCTCCAAGCGACTGAAGCGTGTGACGACGGTAACGCGGACAACGCCGACGG
>CANMLD010000015.1 GCA_947498315.1 Pseudomonadota bacterium
CGTCTACGCCCATTGAGGCGACGACATGACTCGGCGGCCCGTCGCTCCCAAGGCCGGAGGCCGCACGAATAGACTCTTCGAGAGGTCCCAGCGTCACCGCCCGGAGCGGGTAGGGCGCGTGATGGACCCGCCCCAAGCGCATGGGGCCAGTCGAGCCCCCTGCGTACAGCACGTACCGCTCTACCAGGAAGAACTCGAGGCTGCCGGGCAGCGGCGGTGCGAGTGGAGCGCCGAGGGTGTATTCGCCGACGAAGTGCGCATTCCCCCCGGGGCCGCGCCGCCGACTCCGATACCGGACGTGGTCGCCTTCCTTCTCCAGCCGCATCGACGCCCAGAAGTAGGGCAGGGACCATCCCATCCGCGCGATGACGACCGCCGCCAGCCGGGCAGCCTCCAGACTGAAGAACCAGACGCCGGGGTGAGCGCCCCCCGGACCTTTTACGTAGGTGCGCAGGTTCAGTTCGTTGAAGTTGGAGATCCATGGAACCGAAGGGGACCACCAAGGGCTCACGTCGCGCATCGTGAAGGGCACCAGCCCAATCCAGGCATCACCGTCCCAAAGATCGAGCTCGAGCGACGCTGGCAGGAGTGGGCGCACGACGTCCGCAGGCAAGCGCCAGTGAAGGAAGAGGAGGTCGCGCCACCGCTGAAAACCGATCGGTCGCCCCGGAGGGCGCTGGGAGTGGACGAGCCCTACTTGGTTCATAGACTCGGTATAGCGCATCGATTCCCCCACGTGAATTCACGGGTGGTGCTGCACCTCATGCGCCGGTAGCGTGCCACGATGACCGCATCCGCCCTCACTCGAACCCTCGCTGTCCTGGGGCTGGCGTTGAACGTTGGGTGCCGCGAACGGCCCTCCCGTGAGCGGCCACCGGAGGGCTCTTCCGTCGCGGTCGACCCATGCACGCAGCTCCCAGAGTGCGCGGGCTACGGGTGGTGCACCATGGTCGCCGGGAGCTGTCGGCCGACCTTGCCGGCCCATTGCCAGGACTCCGCGGAGTGCCGCGGCTTTGGTCGCTGCACGCTCGCCTCCGATGGCGCCGGTGCGCCCGTCATGTCGCTCAGGCCGCCCACCGCGGGGTGGTGCGTGGCAGCAAAGGACGCCGACTGCCAAGCGTCGGACGACTGCCGTTCCGAAGGCCGCTGCGACCTCGATCCGGAAGCTCGACTCTGCAGAGCCGGTAGCCGGATGACCTGTGAACGCGCTACAGCCTGCCGGATGCGTGGTGCCTGCGAGCTCGTAGCGGGACAGTGTGCCGCGACCACCGAGCGTCACTGCCTCCTCTCCAGCGGCTGCGCTGCACATGGAAAGTGCGGCCTTCTCGGAGGCACTTGCGTCGGCGGGGTTACGGCCAAGCAAGACGCGACTTCGGTTTACTGAGTGGGTCGCACAGAGGCGGCGAGAGCAACGGGACCGTGCTCAGCGCTGCCGATACTGTCGCGGCCATGGAGGCCGGCTACGATACCACGGCCAAGGACGTCGCACGCGCGCCGACGCCGCGATGAACGTGCGCCTCGGGTCGACTGCGCTTGATATCTAACCGGCCAATCTGACTCCAGCGGCACCGGGCACTCCGACAGGAACCTCGGCCAACCTGCTTGATCTCTAACCGACCCCGGTCATCGGGACGGCCTCCGTCACGAAACCGACTTTGGCGAGCCTTCGCAGCGGTTTCCGACGAATCGGTGCGCCGTGATGGGGACACCATCGAAGATTGCCGGTGGACGCCAATCGGAGTTTTGTCCGACCCACTGAACTGTCGCCTAGTCGACATAAGGGGCGAGGCGAGGCATAGTCAGAAGTGGAGGTGGGTCTGTTCTGGTGAACGGCCCGGTCTTCAAAACCGGTGCGGGGCGGCGAGAGTCGTCCTGGGCGGGTTCGATCCCCGTGCACCTCCGCCAACCCCTCCTCCCGGAAGGAGGGTCACTTTCCGCCGAACAGCTTCTGCAGCGTCGGCAGTGCGTTCCACTGAACGCCCACGAAACCGCCGGCTTGGCCGTTGCCGCGACCCATGACGTCGCTTGAGCCCATGTTTGGCATCGCCATGCCAGCGTTGCCCGCGTACGGGTTCATCATGTGCTGCGCGTTGCCGTACCCTGCGAAGAACGTGATGTCAGGCTTATCCAGCTTCAGTTTGGCGCCGACGGAGTTCGTCCCTTGGCGACCGAGGACGGCCATCGCAGAGGCCGTAAACTTGCCGTCGTGTTTGTACATGATCTCGGGCACATAGTAGAGCTGTGAGCCGTCGCCGGCGACGCCCATGCGAAGCGTCAGGCTCTGCTTGTTGTCGATCTGATAGCCCGCGCCGGCGTGGATCTCCCACAGCTTCTGGTGTTCGGGGGTCCCAGGCGTAAACGAGTAGGAGCCGCCCGCGTCGAGCTTCAAGTTGCTCGTCGCCGCGAACTCGCCGTTCATGCGGAACATCGTCGCCGTGCCGCTGTCTCGCTTTGCGAAGGAGGCGTAGGCATCGAGCTTCCAGACGTCGTCCTTCGCGGCACCGAGGTGGGCTCCGCCGAGCGTTACGTCGTTCGTATGGCCGAGGGTCGCGTCGCCGTTGAGCGTGTATCCATCGCCCTTGTACTGCGTGGCCAAGTGTCCGAACTGGCCGGTCCCCTTGGCGTCGCCCAGCATGCCGGGCGTCGTGTGAGCGAGGTTCGAGAAGGTCGAGAGTTGGTCCTGGCCACCGAAGAGCCGGAAGGTCAGCTCCTTCTTGCCGTCGCCGTCGCCCTTGTACCAGGTGCCCCGCAGATCGCCGGTCGCGGCTACATCTTCGCCCTTCACGTCCGAGAGACGGAGGTGTCCGCCCAGGTTCAGCTTGAAGCCCTCTTTGAGCTTCGAGTCGAGGTCCCACGTCTTGCCGAAGTTGGTCGTGACGTCGTGGAAGCGATAACTCTGACCGCCCTTTTGGCCTCCCTCCGTCTCATAAGTCGCATCCGCGCTGGTGCTTCCGGATGCGACGCTACCGCCGAGCTTCAGGTTCGTCGCCTGATCGCCGCCCTGAGACTGCGTCTTCTTGCCGCGGGCGTTCACGGTCACGACGACGTCGTCGCCATTCTTTTCGCCCGCGTCGTTCGTCCCTGCCTTCTTCGTGAAGGTCCCCGACGCGCCTGCCTCAGTCACCGTCTCGGTGTCCGAGCGCGTTCGGCTTGCATCGACGCTGCCGTCGACTTTGTAGCCCTTACGGTCGACCGTCGCGTCGACCTTGCCCCCCGTCTTCGGGCCAGCCCAGGCAGTGCCAGCGACCGACGTCGTGGCGTCTTTGCTGGACTGCGTCATGCCAGCCGTCGCCGTGTTTTGGCCCGCCTCGTTCACGAAGGAGCCGTTGACCGCGGTGGACTTCTCGCCCTCGGTGCGCACGACCGCCGCTGAGCCTCCGGTCTTGGGCCCGAACAGCGCAGTGCCTTTCACCGACGTGCTCTTGTCCTTCTCGGTGCGCGTCACCCCGGCCGACGCGGTGTTCTGGCCGGCCTCCTTGACGATGGAGCCGTTCAACGTGGTGGACTTCTCGCCCTTGGTGCGCACGGCCTTGACCGAGCCGCCGGTCTGGGGCCCAACGAGCGCGGTACCCGTCACGGACGTGCTCTTGCCCTTATCGCCGATCGTCACACCGGCCATCGCCGTGTTCTGGTCGCCTTTGCGGATGAAGGAGCCGTTCGCGGCGCGCGTCTTGTCGCCATCTTTGCTCGCAAACGCGACATCTCCGCCGACCTTGTCACCCCAGTAGCCGTGGCCCGCCACGTCCGTGGAGGTAGTCTCGGTCGCCCGGCTGTAGTTTGCGGTCGCCGTGCCGTTACCGTCCTTCACCGTCACGTCGCCGCTGGCCTTGGTCGTTGTGCCGCTCTCGACGCGCCAGTACGACGCTCCGCCGCCGTCCTTCCCGCCTTCGACGTGGTAAGCGCTCTGGTCCTTCGGATCCGTCCCCTTCGTGACCGTCACTTTGCCGCGGTCGTCATAAGCTGCCTGGGCTTTCCAGCCATCGTCCTTGTCGGTGTAGGTGAGCGACTTGCCATTGATGTCGCCTTGGAGGCTCCAGGCTGCGGCGTCCCAGCCGATACCCTTGCCGTCGGCTTTGAACTCCAGGGTTGGGTTGCCCTTCTCGTCGGTAGAGACGGTGTGCCATGACCCCGACTTGATGGCGCCCTGCACCTTCCCGAAGAAGCTCTGGTTAGAGGCAATGACCCCTTGAACGACGTCCTTCGGCACTCCGTGGTCCTTGACCAGCGAGTTCAGGATTGGCTCGACGGCCTTCGGGTCTTCAATCTTGCCGAGCTGAGTAAAGAGCGCCTGCACCTCGGGCGTCAGCTTCCACATGTCGAACTTCGGTGACGCGTCCTTGCTCGCGCCCGCGGGCTTCAGCGCCGCACGCTGGGCGTCGTAGCCTCCTGCCGGTACTGACGTCGCCGCCGGGGCCGTAGCTACGTCCGGCCGGGTCGTCTTGGGATCAGTTGAGGCCTGCGTCTTGTCGAATTCCATGTAACTGCTCCGTCGCACCGAGTTCTCACCAAACGCGCAAAGAGCCAGCAAGAATCGTGCTGAGAAGTTATTGCGTGCCGAATCAACAGTTTCCGGCGCCACGACGCCGTCGCCATGGGCTCACCGGCACTCGGGCCCGCCTTTGGAAGAGCGAAGGCAGCGCCTACTCCAGACTCGAAGTCTCCAGACGCGTGGGGCCAGTCGAAGCCACAGCCGGTGACAGTCGGCCCCGGTACCCTACTTCATGGCCATGACCCAGGCGCCGTCCCACGAGTCCAACGGGGGGTGGATCACGAACTCGGCGCACCGCGGCGCTAGAACAGACGCCGGACCATCACTCGGCCGAATCTCGAGTACCTTCCGGAAGCCACGCTCAGCGCCGGCGAAGTCGTGGAGGAAGTAGCGATCGAGGGCGGCTTGATAGATGCGAGCCCACTCAGGGGTCGCCACCACGGCGGCGCCGATGGGCTCATAGATGTCGAGTGGCTCCTGACGGCCCTTCAGCACGACCCGGTCGATCTTCCGAAACGCGAAGTGTTTGTCGGTGCCCCGCACGGTGTCTTCCGAGACCATGACGCTGACACGATACTGCTTGCATGCCCCTTCGAGACGCGATGCGACGTTGATGCCGTCGCCGATGGCGCCGTAGTAGAGGCGGTCGTTCGACCCGAAATGTCCCACTGCGACCTGTGCAGAGTGAATGCCGAACCGTGTAATGAAAGGCAGCGCTTCGTTAGTGGCATCACCGTTGGTTCGAGCCGCGCACGCGAGGGCCGCGGCCAAGGCTTGAAAGGCGTGGTCTGCGACCTTGGTCGGAGCGCCCCAGATCGCCATCACTTCATCGCCGACGTATTGGATGACCGTTCCCTCGTGATCTTCGATGATCGCCGTCATCTCTCCGAGATAGCGGCCGAGGCGTTCGGCCATCGCCATCGGGTGCGTCTTCTCGGTCAGCGTCGTGAAGTTGGCGACGTCCGAGAAGAAGATGGTGAGCTCCACGAACTCACCGCCGAGCCGCGGCTCGGTCTGCTCTGCGAGGAGCTTTCGGACCAGCTTGAGCGGGAGGTACTTCTGGAAGGCTCTCAGGCCAAGCTTCATTTGGTCGAAAGCGGCGAGGACGTCCTCGACTTCTCGGAAGGTCCCGCGAAAACGCGGCGCTTCGTCAAAGTGCAACTGGGCGATTTCACGGGTTTCCTTGGCTAGCAGCCCGAAGCTGCGAGTGATGCGTCGCGTCAATAGCAGCGCCACAATGACCGCGATGAGGAGCAGCAAGAGACTCAATACAAGGCTGCGGGTCGCTGACTCTTCGAAGGGTCTCGTCAGGTCGGCCTCCGGCACGTCCACCGCCACCGCCCACGGTACCTCCGCGGCCGTATCCGCGAGCTCGATGCTAAGGAAGCCGAGGGTATGCATCTCGCCGCTCACTTCGATGGACCGCAGCGTCGCTTCGTTCGAGAACGTGGACTCGTCTTGAATGGTCGCCAAGGCACGCACCTCGGCGCTGTCGCTCTCGGTCAGCGGCGCGAGCAGGGTCTTCCCCATGCTCCTCGGCGGGGCCGCCACGAGCCGTCCCTTGCCGTCGACGATGAGGGCCTGACCGGAGCGGCCGACCTCGATGGTCTCGATGAACTGAGACAGGTCGGCGAGGCGGACGTCGGCGCAGATGACCCCTTGGCGGCCGTTTGGCAGCTTTAGCGGGATGGAGATGGTGATGCCCGGCGTCTGCTGCGTGTGAAACACGTAGACGCCCGTCAAGAAGAGACCATTGGCCGCGAGCGCGCCTACAAACCAGGGGCGGGAGCGAGGGTCGAAGCTGTCGTTGGGGTCGAGTCGCACGGTGTGACCCGACAGCGTCGCTTCGCCCGGGGGCCGATCATGCCACCGCACCGTTGGAGCGTCGTCGTCCGAGTTGGCTGTTGGCGCCGATCCGACCGGGGCCTGTCCCATCGGTGCAGCGCCGGTACGCGTGACGATCTTGGTGTCGAGCGAGCCATCGGCCTGTCGCTGAACCATGACGAAGTTCCCGCCGTCATCGGCGACCGCCATCATCGAGAGTTGGGCGTGGGTGCCAACCACTTGAAAGAACTGACGCTCGAAGGGCTCCGGTGCCAGGGGGTCAAGCGGGACGCCCGCGAAGACCCTACGTGCGACGAGCACGGCATCTCTGGCGCGCCCGAGGTAGGCGCTGACACGTTCATGAGCGAGGTCGAGGTTGGCCCTGGCAAGCAGCTCCGTGGCGAGTCGCGCGTGCCGCTGGGTCGCGAGGTAGCTGTTGACGACGATGGCGCCAGCCGTAAGCGTCACGAGCCCAATCATCGCCATCGCGATGAATAGCCGCAGGCTCGGTCGCTGATGTTTACTTCGTCTCAACCCCACGAGCAGAGCCTACACCACGACGTTGGCGCGTGGGGCAATCTCCGCGTCCACTCGGAAGATCCCGGGACCGGTCAGTCAGGCCATCAAGCGGACCACTCCTCCATCGGTGGGCAGGTACAGACGACGTTTCGGTCGCCGAATGCGTTGTCGACGCGGCTCACGATGGGCCAGAACTTGTGGTTTTCGAGGCCCTCGGCCGGCCACGCGGCCTGACGTCGGCTGTACGGGTGGGGCCACTCGTCGGCCGTCACGTCGGCGACGGTGTGGGGGGCGTTGCGTAGGGGGTTGTCGTCCGGGTGGGCGCGCCCTTCCGCGATGTCGGCTGCTTCGGCCCTTATCGCGATTAGCGCATCGCAGAAACGGTCCAGCTCAGCGAGGCTCTCGGACTCGGTGGGCTCGACCATCAGCGTGCCGGCAACCGGCCACGACATGGTCGGGGCGTGGAAGCCGTAGTCGATGAGGCGCTTGGCGATGTCTTCGGCCGACACGTTGGCCGTCGTCTTGAGCGGCCGAGCGTCCACGATGCACTCGTGCGCGACGAGTCCATGGGCGCCTTTGTAGAGGATCGGGTAATGCCCTTCGAGGCGCTTCGCCACGTAGTTGGCGTTCAGCAACGCGACTTGGGTCGCCGCCGTGAGGCCCGGCTGGCCCATCATCCGGATGTAGGCCCAGGGGATCGGCAGGATGCAGGCGCTGCCCCACGGCGCTGCCGATACGGCGGGGATCGCTTGCTCTCCGCCCGTCTTCACCACTGGGTGTCCCGGTAGAAAGGGTGCGAGGTGGCTCTTCACGCCGATGGGGCCGACGCCCGGCCCGCCGCCGCCGTGCGGGATGCAAAAAGTCTTGTGGAGGTTCAGGTGGCAGACGTCCGCGCCATAGTCCCCCGGGCGGCAGAGGCCGACCTGCGCGTTCATGTTCGCGCCGTCGAGGTAGACTTGGCCACCGGCGGCGTGGACCTTGGTGCAGATGGTCTCGATGGCGGTTTCGAAGACGCCGTGCGTCGACGGATAGGTGACCATCAGGGCGCCTACCTTGCCTGCGTTGCTCGCGAGCTTCAGGTCGAGGTCGTCGAGATCGACGTTGCCGAGCTCGTCGCAAGCTACGGCCACGACGTCGAAGCCGGCGAGCGCGGCGCTAGCGGGGTTCGTCCCGTGGGCCGAGGTCGGGATGAGGCAAGCTGTACGACCCGGCTCGCCGCGAGAGGCGTGGTAGGCGGCGATGACGAGGAGGCCCGCGTACTCGCCCTGGGACCCCGAGTTCGGTTGCAATGACACAGCGTCGAAGCCGGTAGCTTCGCAAAGCCAGCGTTCGAGGCTGCTGGTGAGCGCGGCGTAACCGAGTGCCTGTTCGGGCGGCACGAAGGGGTGCAGGGCCCCGAACTCGGGCCACGTGATCGGTAACATCTCCGCGGCCGCGTTCAGCTTCATGGTGCAGGAGCCGAGGGGGATCATCGCGTCCGCGAGCGAGAGGTCGCGCTTCTCGAGACGCTTCAGATAACGCAGCAGCTCGGTCTCGGATCGGTAGCGGTGGAAGGTCGGGTGTTCGAGGTAGGTCGAAGTGCGGGCGAGCGACTCGGGCAGGACTTCTACGAACGGGGTGATGGGGCTGCTCAGCGCGAAGACGCTCGCCAGCGTAGCGAGGTCGGCCGCCGTCGTGGTGGTATCGAGACTGACTCCGATCGCGCCATCATTGTAGTAGCGCAGGTTCACTCCGGCGCCGAGAGCGCGGTTGCGGACCTCGGCTTGGAGCGCGGCTGAGCATCGCAATTGGAGGGTGTCGAAGATCGGACCCTCAGCGACTGTCCACCCGCTCTGGGTGAGCGCGCGCCGAAGGCCGGCGGCCTTAGCGCGAATCGCCTCAGCTTGCTGCCTGAGCCCATCTGGGCCGTGGTGTACCACGTATGCTGCCGCGATGATCGCGAGGAGCACCTGCGCTGTGCAGATGTTGGAGGTCGCCTTGTCCCGGCGGATGTGCTGCTCGCGGGTCTGAATGGCCATCCGAAGGGCACGGCGTCCTTTGGCATCGCGGGACACGCCGATGAGGCGGCCGGGGATCTGGCGGAGGAACGGCTCGCGCGCGGCAAAGTACGCCGCGTGAGGACCACCGAAGCCCATCGGGACACCGAAGCGCTGCGTGGAGCCAACGGCGATGTCGGCGCCGAGCTCGCCTGGCGGCGTGATGACGGCGAGCGCAGCGATGTCGGCCGCGATGATGCTGACGAGCCCGGCGGCGCGGGCGCGGGCGATCAGCGCAGTAGGGCTCACGATGGCGCCGTGTGTGTTTGGCATCTGGAGGAGCATGCCGAAGAAGTCGGGGGTGGGTTCAAATGAGCCGGGCTCATCCACGACCACGTCGAAGTCGAGCGCTCGGCCACGGCCGACGACGACGGCGATGGTCTGCGGGTGACAGTCGCTAGCGACGAAGAAGCGCTCTGCGGAGGACCCGCGCGCCCGCGAGCGATGGGCCAGCGTCATGGCTTCGGCGGCGGCGGTGCCTTCGTCGAGGAGCGAAGCGTTGGCGACGGGCAGACCAGTGAGGTCGCTGACCATCGTCTGGAAGTTGAGGAGCATCTCGAGCCGCCCTTGCGCGATCTCGGCCTGGTAGGGCGTGTACTGCGTGTACCAGGAGGGGTTCTCTAAGATGCAACGCTGCACGATAGGGGGAGTGAAGGTCCCGGAGTAGCCCATGCCGATGAAGGAGCGGAAGACCCGGTTCTGGCTCGCGATGGCTCGGAGCTCCGCTAACATCTCGGCCTCCGACGCCGGTTCGGGGAGCGCGAGTGGCCGTGCGACGCGAATGCTGGGCGGCACGGCGGCGTCGGCGAGGGCCCCGAGCGATGAGTAGCCGAGCAGCGCGAGCATGGAGGCTTGGTCAGAGGCGCTGGGTCCGATGTGGCGGCGAGCGAAGGCGGTGTCGCCGGAGAGCGAGACGGAGGACAAGGGAGCGGCGGAGACGGGTTCCATGACTTCCTCGATGCACCCGGGACGGAGGGTGCTGCGCACGAGCTTGCGGAATCTACCACTCGGACGGCCTGGGTGCGAGGACGGCGTTCGACCTACGCCGTAGTCCCGAAATCGGACAGCCCTGTCCGAAAACGAAACTCGACATGGGACACTCTCAGCTTCGCACTCCAAACGATATCAAAGCATTGAGTGTCATCTCCGTCGTGGCATTCCGCGTGCTTTGAGCCCCGGTCGGCGCCGGGGCTTGACCCGTCGCCACGAACGGGGGGGTGAAGCGTGGCGGTACGTATCGTGTCGAGCGGGACGTTGGGCGTGGATGGCTACACGGTCGACGTCGAAGTCGACGTGTCCCGAGGCTCGATGGGCTATGAGACGGTCGGGCTCCCCGATGCCGCGATCCGTGAGTCGCGGCAACGCGTCAAGGCTGCCATCGCTAACGCCAACCTCACCTTCCCGGCTGAACGCGTCGTCGTGAATCTGTCGCCAGCCGACGTTCGAAAAGAGGGGACCGCCTATGATCTCCCCATCGCCCTCGGAATCCTCGTCGCGAGCGGGCAGGTCAAGCCTACCCGGCTCGACGGGGCGCTCTTCATCGGCGAGCTCAGCCTTTCGGGCGAGCTTCGACCGGTCCGCGGGCTGCTCACGATGCTCCTGTCCGCTCGGGACCACGGCATCGCGACTGCGGTGGTCCCAGCCGCGAACGCGCGGGAGGCCGAAGGCGTGAGCGGGCTCCTCGTCATCCCCGCGCGGACGCTCTCGGAGGTCATCGGGTACGTGGTTGGAGCCCTCGCGCTGCCGGACCCTCTGCCGCCAGCTGAAGCGATGGTGGAGACACGGCCCGATGTCGACCTCTCCCACATCCGTGGGCAGTCGGCCGCCCGGCGCGCCGTCGAGATCGCCGCAGCGGGTGGGCACCCGCTTCTCCTGACAGGCCCCCCGGGTACCGGGAAGACGTTGCTCGCAAGGGCGCTCCACGGCGTCCTCCCTCGCCTTACGCTCGATGAACAGTTGGAAGTCAGCCGCGTCCACAGCGTGGCGGGGCTCCTGTCGCCGCATGGCGGGCTCGTCCGCTCGCGCCCCTTCCGCGCGCCACACCATACGGCGTCTGCCGCGGCGGTCGTTGGCGGTGGTTCGGGCGTCGCGAGGCCGGGCGAGGTCTCACTCGCGCACCGCGGCGTGCTCTTTCTCGACGAGCTACCTGAGTTCGCGCGGCATGTGCGCGAGGTGTTGCGCCAACCCATGGAGTCGGGCGAAGTCACCCTCGCACGGTCGGGCTCGTCGGTGCGCTTGCCTGCGGCCTTTCAGCTCGTGGCCACGATGAACCCGTGCCCTTGCGGCTATGCGAACTGGCCCGAGACGAACAGGCGTTGCACATGTACCTCGGCGGCGGTGCAACGTTACGCCGAACGGGTTAGCGGGCCGCTCCTCGACCGGCTCGATCTGCAGGTCGCGTGTCCTCCCGTTGCTGCGTCGGCGCTTCTGGCCGAGCCTACGGCAGAAGACAGCGCCACGGTGAGGCAACGCGTCGAGACCGCTCGCGCCGTGGCGTCGGAGCGGCTACGCGGCACCATCTTCCGCTGCAACGCCGACCTCCGCGGCGAGCCGCTCGAGCGTCACTGTGTACTCGGCGACGATGCTCGAGCGCTGGCGCGGCGCCTGCTAGAGCAGGGGACCCTGTCGGCGCGCGGCTACCACCGCGTACTGAGAGTCGCTCGCACGATCGCGGATCTCAGCGGCAAAGGCGCGATGGACGTGAGCCATCTCGCTGAAGCGTTTGCTCTCCGAAACGTGAAGGCGGGGTAACGGGTGAGACCGATCTGAGGACTCGCGAGTTGGATCGATCTTTGCTTGGCCAGATTTAGCCCCAGACGCTGTTCCTTGACAGCCCCAGGGGCCAGTGCAAAGGTCGCTCGCCGCTTTGGCGGGCTATCCGCACGGTAACTTGCTGGAGTCCCAACGGTTTCTCGTGAGACCTAGAGGGGCTCGGATTGCGAGGAGTTCCATGTCGCCACCGCTCGTTCCGCCCATCGACGACCTCTCCTTCGCCCCTCAGGCCGTCCCGACTCTCGCCGAAGCGGCGCAGTCGCTGCGACCCTACCGGGCCGTGTCGTCTCTTGAGCGTATCGTCGCTCACGCGAAGCCCGAACCGCTGAAGCTCGACTGGAACGAATCGACGATCGCCCCGTCGCCGCTGGTCATCGAGCGAATCACGCGTTTCCTCGGCAACACCCACCACTTGAACTGGTATCCGGATCAGCGCTCCGCGGAGCTCGTGGACCGGCTAACCCGTTACACTGGCCGTCGTTTCGACGAGATCATCGTGACCAACGGCTCTGACGCGGCGCTCGACCTGCTCTGCCAGACCTACCTCGATCCCGGTGACGAGGTCGTAGTCCCCGCCCCGACGTACACGCACTTCTTGGTCTACGCCGGGGCACGTGGAGCCCGGATCAAGCAGGTCTACGGCGATGATCCCTTCGAGCTCGACATCGAGACCGTGCTCGCCGCGCTCACGCGCCGCACCAAGCTGGTCTACCTCGTCAGCCCGAACAACCCGACCGGCATCGTCTGGCCGGCCAGCGTGGTGGCGCGGATCGCTCGCGCGGCGCCGCACGCGATCATCGTTGTCGACGAGGCTTACCACGAGTTCTGTGGGGACTCCTGTGCCCCGCTGGTAGACGCCTACTCCAACGTCGTCGTGACTCGCACCTTCTCGAAGAGCTTCGGCATCGCCGGGCTCCGCGTGGGTTACCTCATTGGCGATGAGCGCGTCGTGGCGGACCTCCGGCGCATCCACAACCCCAAGAGCGTGAACGCGCTCGGCCAGATCGCCGCTGCCGCCGCTCTCGATGATTTGGAGTACCTGTACTCCTACGTCGATGAAGTGACGCGCGCCAAGCCCATCTTGGTCGACTTTTTGAACGCCCAGGGGCTCCCCGCGCGCACGACTCCCGCGAACTTCGTCATGGTCAAGGTCCCGCACACGGGCGCCTTCAGCCAACTCTGCGAAGACGAGAGCGTCTACATCCGCGATCGCAGCATGCAACCGCAGCTCGAACGCTACGTGCGCATCAGCGTCGGGACGGTGGCCCAGACTCACGATCTCGTGAGCCGGCTCGGCCGAGTTATCGCCCGAATGCCGCACGTCGCCTCCTGAGCGCCAAAGGTCGCCCCAAGCCGATGTCGCGGGTGCTCCCGAGCGCCATCGTCTTCGACATGGACGGCGTCCTCGTCGACACCACCTCGTCCTACCATCAGGCGACGCTCGAGACGGTTCGCCAAGTTTTGGCGGACTTGACTGGCGTAACGGCCGACGCAGCTTCGTCAGTCGATCCGTCGTGGATCCACGCGCTCAAGTCCGCGTCTGGATTCAACAATGACTGGGATTGTTCCGCAGCGATCGTCAGGATCCTGCTGAGCCCCAAATGGCGTGCCCTCGGTCCGCTGGCGGCATCCGAACGACTGGCCGACGCCGGCGGTGGCCTCGCGGCCGTCGAAGCGCTACTAGGCCTCGAGCCTCGCGTCGATGCACGCGGCACCGTCAGAGACTACTTTCAACTTCTCTATCTGGGCTCCGCACTCTACAGCGCCATCGAAGGGCGCCCTCCGCCCCGAGAGGATGTCCTCGGCCTCATCGACACGGAGCGCCCGATGGTCGACCTCGCGATCCTCACCAAGTTGTCCGTACGACGCGCTATCGCGACGGGGAGGCCGCGTCTCGAAGCGTTGCATGCGCTTCACGTCTTTGGCCTAGGGTCCGCGTTCGAGGCCGTGGTCACCCACGATGACTGCGTTGAAGCGGGGCAGTCTGGAAAGCCCCACCCCTGGTGCCTGCTCGAAGCCGCTCGACGGCTGGCGCTGCCCGCCGAGGCAACCTGCTGGTACGTCGGCGACACGCCCGACGACATGCGCGCTGCCCGCGCGGCCGGGTTCGTCGCGATAGGCGTCCCGGCAAACGATGAGAGCCGAGGAGCGCTCATCGCCGCGGGCGCATCACGTCTCATTGACAGCGTGAGCGACCTCTTGTCGGCTGGTGAATCGCCGTAGGAGCCTCCTGTCTTTCGCACCGAGCAGGCCAAAGCCATGCCGTACGGGAGCAAGGAGGATGTCGAGCGACGGACAGAGTGTAGCCCTGGGTACGTGAGGAAGTATCGCGGCCATCTGACGCCGCTCCCGTGCGGCAGCGCGAAGGCATGCGACGGGAGACAAACAGCAGGCTCCCTAGAACACCTTGGGTGGACCGACTTCGGCCAGCGACACACTCTTTCCTTCATCGAGGCGCTTCCAATCACGGCCGTCGGGGGCCGCCCCGACCACGATGACGCTGCCTTTCAAGTGTGCGAGGGACAGGAGCTCCTCGTCCCGCGAGAAAGGGTTCTGATGCTTCACGGTCACGAATCGATGGAACATGTCCATCCCTTGCGAGACGACGACGCCAGACTGCTCTGTCGTCAGCGCAATCGCATAGCGTTCGAAGCCCGCCACGTTCGCGGTCGCGTCGAGTATCGCCGCTCGTAACGCGGCGGCGTCGGGGTCGGTCGCTCCGTGCGTCGCGCGCTGCACCCGGTACATGACGCGCGCCATGAGCCGATGTGACGGGGAGTCGTTCCCGCCATTCTGGTTCACGAAGGCGACTTCCCGCTCAGATCCATCCGGCTGTTCGGCGGAGGGCCGGTCGCCAACGAAGGCGAAGACCCAGCCCTTGTAGCGGTACGGCATGAGCCGATGCGGGGCAAAGGGGCGTTCGGGTGAGCCATCCGCGACGGCGAGCATTCGGCTCATCCTAAGCTGCTCGTCGAGCTGTCCGAACATGGACTCGCCTCTGCCGAGCGGACGCCTCACCGAGAGGACCTCCGTGCGCGACGCAAAGACCGCCGCGCCGTAGGAACCTCCGTTGCCGAGAGTGAGCTGGGCTTGAGTAAGGCCGGAGAACTCCAGGACGCGGGGCATCAGCTTCCGGTCGTTGGTGCTTGCGAGCAGTAGGCGTTCGGTTTCCATGGATTACCTCCGAGTGACTACTTCTTTGGGTTCAAGCTCAGAGCCGGCTCAGGGCCGGTACCTCGTCGAACCCTATTTGAATCTTCTCCGGCTAGAACCTAACCCCCTGGGCGCACGCGCCTCATTCTGTGGTGGGGTTTCTCGGCAGCAGCGGCACTCACCACGCGACTCATCTTACGGAACACTTGGGCTCGCGCTGAAGTTCCCACTTTCGCCGAGGTGACGGAGGCGCTAAGTTCTCCTCATGGCTAGCTCTCGAACCGGCGCCGTTCCGGCCAATGTCGAGGCGGAACGCTGGGTCCTCGGTGCATGCCTCAAGGACCCGTCCATCCTCTCGGGGATCGGCGATCGCGTCACCCCCGAAGACTTCTTCCTCGAACCACACCGTCACGTCTTCAAGGCGATCCTCGATCTTTACGGAAAGGGTGTGGTCATCGGCCTCGTCTCGGTCGGTGAAGAGCTCCACAAGGTACAGATGCTCGAAGCGGTCGGCGGGCCGCTCTTTCTCCGCGACCTCATGAGCGAGGTCGGGACCCTCGTCGGGCTCGAACACCATGTTGGCATCGTGAAGGAGAAGTCGCTCGTGCGCCGTGTCATCGCGGCCGCGACCGACATCGCATCGAAGGGCTACGATCCTGCCGTCGAAGTCGGGCAGTTCCTCGATGAAGCGGAGAAGAACATCTTCTCCGTCATCTCCGGTGGCCACAAAGCCGACATCCGGCGAATCGACGAGGTGCTCCAGGGCGCGATGAAGCTGATCGAGAATCAGCTCGCCAGCGGCAAGGGCATGTCCGGGATCTCCACTGGCTTCGACCAGCTCGACCGCATCTTGAACGGCCTTCAGCGCTCTGACCTTCTCATCCTCGGTGCTCGTCCGGCCATGGGGAAGACCTCGCTCGCGCTCAGCATGGCGAATCATATCGTCGTCCATGAGCGCAAAGCCGTCGCGCTCTTCAGCCTAGAGATGGCGGCCGAGCAGCTCGCGATGCGCCTGCTCGCGAGCGAAGCGATGGTCGATCTCAAGGAGCTGCGCGGTGGTCGTCCGCCGCCCGAAGACATTGCGCGCATCGGCGAAGCGGCCGGCCGCCTGTCAGAGACCAACTTCTTCCTCGACGATACCGGCGCCATCAGCCTCGCCGAGGTGCGTGCTCGTTGCCGCCGACTAGCGCTGCACGGTACACTCGACGTCATCATGATCGACTACCTGCAGCTCATGAGCGGTCGCGCGGGCGCGTCGGCCAATCAACCACGCGAGCAGCTCATCTCGGAGAACAGCCGCGGGCTCAAGGCGCTCGCCAAAGAGCTGAACGTGCCGGTCATCGTGCTCTCCCAGCTCAGCCGATCGGTCGAGAGCCGCCCCGACAAGCGGCCCATGTTGTCTGACCTCCGCGAGTCGGGCGCCATCGAGCAGGATGCCGACATCATCATGTTCGTGTACCGTGACGAGTACTATAACCCCGAGACTCCCGACAAAGGCGTCGCCGAGGTCATCGTCGCCAAACAGCGAAACGGCCCCACCGACACGGCCAAGCTGGCCTTCGTGAATCGTTATGCCAAGTTCGCCAACCTCGCACCCTCCTCTCATTTCTGAATCGTCCGCATCGGAGCGGCTCAGTTCGCTCGTTGAAGCGATGGTCTTCGCTGCCGAACGCCACCGGACGGGACGTCGGCGCGTGGCACACCCGGAAGCCGAACCCGAGCTGAACCACCTCATCCGGACCACGTGGTGGACCCACTCTCTCGGCCTCAGCCTTCCGAGCGGGGCTCTCCCAGCCGCGATGCTCCACGACGTCCTCGAGCGCTCCGAGGTCACCCCGGCCGAGCTCTCGATCTTTGCGCCAGACGTGCGGGGACTCGTTCATGCCCTCACGGACGGGGCCTACGCCCACGAGCACGAGCGGCAAGTGGCTCAGCGCTTCGCCGCGCGCGAGTTGTCGCCCCCCGCCGCCCTGATCCGCGCTATGTCGAAGCTGGACAACCTCGTCGACCACGGTCGTCGGCGAGAGGCGACGATGGACCCCTACGCCGCGTGGGCCTTTCCCGTCTTCGAGACCGCGTGGGACGCAAGCGAAGGTGCGCGAGGCACACGTCAAAGTGCCTCTGAGCTCTACGAGGCCGCGATGGCGCTGGCGCCTGACGAGACTGGGGTCGCGTGCCCACCGGGGCTCATCGGAATTGGACGGCCCGTCGAGGATTCGCTCGGCTGCGTCCTCGATGCCGCGCACTTCGCTGCCGAACACCACCGCGCCCAACGACGAAAGAGCCGGGCCGACGACGAAGCTCACCAAATCCCCTACATCAACCACCCCATCCGAGTGGCCGCGCTCCTCGTCCACGACGGCGGCGTCACCGATCCGGTCGCGATTCAGGCCGCGCTCCTCCACGACACCATCGAAGACACCATCGCGAAGCCGCACCAGCTCGAGCGCCGCTTCGGAGAGGCCGTAATGGCGACCGTGATGGCGGTCACCGACGACAAGTCCTTGCCCAAGGCAGAACGAAAGCGGCTCCAGATTGACCACGCCCCACACATGTCGCCTGCGGCAGCGCTCGTGAAGCTCGCCGACAAGATCGACAACCTCCGCGACCTTGGCGTAGCGCCCCCTGACTGGCCGCTGGAGAGGATTCGAGGCTATTTCGACTGGGCAGAAGCGGTCGTGAGCTCCCTCCCGACGGTCAGTCCCGTATTGCTGCGAGCCTTCGAGGAGTCGATGCGGGCTCGCCCTTGACGAGCGTTAGGCGCGACAGCCTGCTTGCGCGAGGGCGCTGTACGCCCGCCGCCAGTGGCTCGGAATGCTTGACGATCAGGGCATGCGACCCTTGACGCGATGCCTGAGCCGGTGTACCCCACGGCTCATCGGTATTTCGGGCGACTCGCGGTGATTGCGCCTTCGCCCTAGTGCTGATTCAGCCCCCGTAGCTCAGACGGATAGAGCCGGGGATTCCTAATCCCTGTGTGCCGCAGGTTCGACTCCTGTCGGGGGCACTCAGGCAAGTGCGTCGCCCTCTCCCCATCGCATGGGGAGAGGGCGGGCACGCGGGCTGAATCCGGGGCTTGCCACGTCGTGGCGGCAATTGCGTTTAGGCCCGTGGAACCACGGAAGCGACGAGGAACCAACGTGAACAGGTCAGAGCTGATCGAGACCGTTGCCGTGCGTGCCGACCTGCCCAAAAAGCAGGCGGAGATCGCTGTAAACACCATCTTTGACTCGATGACGGATGCCCTCATTCGGGGTGAGCGGGTCGAGATCCGCGGCTTCGGCTCCTTCACGAATCGCAAGTACGGCGCCTACACGGGCAGAAACCCGAAGAGTGGCTCGCCGGTCGACGTGCCGCCCAAGCGCCTCCCCTTCTTCAAGGTGGGCAAGGACCTTCGTGACCGTGTCAACGACGGTACCGGCCCTCTCGATGACGACGACGACGATTGATCCCGGCCGAGCGCCCGCCGCTCGACCGAGACGTCGTTCGTGACGCTGTGGCCGGCCAGGATAGTCGATCCGCAGGACTCTCTCCGTGCTGACGCCGTGCGTCGAGTGCGGTCGCAACGTCGTTGCATACGCCTCATTTTGCCAGTTCTGTGGCGCCACTCAGCCTCGCAGTCGTGCACGTGGCCCTGCCGTCCAAACGCACTCGAGTCCCGCTCAGTCGAGCGTCGACCCGCCTCACGCGGCGGACCGAGCAGATCGGTCGACGAGCGCCGAAGAAGCGCCCGCAACTGACGAGCCGACGTCACTGCAGGGCGGACCGGCCGAGAGCGACCTGACGGCGCCGCTGCTCACCGCCATGGCGCCCGAGCGACTCGATTCAAGTTCGACGCCGCCGGAGGCTGATGCGGTCGCTGACGTTGAGGCGCCGCCTGCCCCCGCCAAGATCACCATCACGGCGCCCGTCGTCGTCCCCTTCGGACCTGATGTGGTGATGGCGGACGTCCCCGCGCCGGCAACCGACTTCTGGTCTTCAGTCCGTTACGCGCTCGGCGTACGGCGCGCACATGGCCGCGTCTCGACGATCGAGTCGCGCGCTCACGCTGCCGCCCGTCGCCGTGCGGTTGAGCGTGAGGCGCTCGAAGACGAGGCAGGGACTTGGCTCTGGCAACGGCAACGGCTCGGCGCGGAAGCTCGGCCCGTCGCAGCCCGACTCGAAGAGTCGGAGAAGGCCACCATGGCCGCCCGTAACGCCGCGGCGTTGATCGAAGAGAACGTTCGCCACGAAGCCGGCGGCGTTCACGTCGAACTCGACGTACGGCAGGCAGCGGCCGCCGACTCGGAGTCCATCCTCCAACGTCTCGAGCGCCACATCGCGGAGACGCTCGACGTGCTCGTGAAGCGGCGCGTTGAGGTCCATCGGTTGCGGGCGCTCCTCGCCTCTGGAGCCGTAGAGTCCGAAGCCGAGTTGCGCGTCGAGCTCGAGGGGGCACTCATGGCGGTCGAAGCGGCAGAGAAGGGCGCCCGGCTGCTCCAGGAGAAGCGCGGCGACGCCGTACGCCGAGACGCAGCCGCTCGGTTAGCCCTGGGCCACGCCCGTGCTGCCGTCGCCGCGGAAGAGAACACCTTCGCCCCCCAGCGGGCGGAGGCGAGACGGTCCATCGAGCTCTCGGAGCGGGCTCGGCTGAACGCCATGGCCGCGCTCAAGCCCGTACTCCGTCGCGAAGGCGCAGCGGCCCTCCAGGGAGCCGAGTTCGCAGGAGACTCGGGCGTAGTACTCTCATTGGCGACGGACCCGTTCTTCGCCGCAAAGGCGGGCCGCTGGCGCGCGCTTCAGGCCGCAGACGAGGACGACCGCGCGACGGTTGAGGCCTACTGCGCCCGTCTCGGGACGATCGATCCGGTCGTGAACCGAGTAGGGCGGCGCCGGCTGCTCGTCCTGGTGCTGTCGTCGTTCCTCCTGTTCGCCGTCGCCATCGGACTCGCTGCGTCCTTGGCCCGTGCCAGTGTCGGCGGCGACTTGCCCGTCCCCGCCTGGGCGCGCAATGAAGGACCGAGCAGCCGCAGCGACCTCGATGCGCTCCCGCCCGGCGAGCCTGCCTACGCGGGCCTCAGCATAGACGGTCTGCGGACGGCCGCTCTCGTGGGGCCATGGCGCCCCTTTGTCGAACGCGGGCTCCAGGGTGTGGTGGACGACATCGGGCTCCCACCGGCCGCCGTCGCGTGGTCTCGGTCCGTGACCCTCGCGTTGTCAGAGAGCGGCGTGACCGCCGTCATCAGTGGAGGCAGGGGCGAGCCCGCTCCGTGGGCCGGCGATGGCGCGTCCACCGGACCCGCTTTGGCTCCGGGGGCTACACCTCTCGACGTCGTCTCCGGCGTCTCGACCGCCCGTCTTCGGAGTGGCCAGGTCGCCGGGCTCACCGACACCGCCGTGCTCATCGGCAACGACCGTGGGGCCATCGCTGACCTCGCGACGAGGCGGGACGGCGCAGACGATTCGCCGATCACCGCCGACGCGTTCGGCCCGCTGCTGAAATACGTCGACGTGGACGCGACCTTTTGGCTGATCGCGGATGCTCGCCTGGTTGGCCGCGCCCTTCGAGACCTCTCAGACGTGGGAACGGCCCTCCCCGCCGATGCTCGACGCCTGTTGAGGCGCGCCACAGGCCTGTCCGTCGCGCTTCACGTCGCAGACGGGCTCCACCTTCGGATCGCTGTCCAGTTCGCTGAGCCGGCCTTCGCTCAATCCGCGCGAGAGCAGCTCTCGGCCGCGATCCGTGAGTTGCTCCCTCCGAAGCCGTTGACACTCATCGAATCCGCGCTGACCGTGGACGTCGTGGAGATCGTCTTGATCATCGAACTATCGCTGGCCGCCGACGCGGCGAGCACGCTGGTGGGATATGTGGAGTAGCGCTCTGCTCCTGTGGGCCACTTTCGGCGTCGCTGCTGGTCCCGAGGCGGTGCTCGTCGAGCGACCGCTCACTGAAGGCGTCGGTCTCGAGGGTGTCATCACCATTTATGACGATACCCCGGCCATGTTCCGGTCGCTGGGCGAGCCCACCCGAGCAGGTGGCGGCAAGTACGTCTACGAGGGCGTGGGCATGGAGCTCGTCGTCGCCGCGGACTATCTCGATGGAAAGTTCCCCATAACCGCCATCACGGTCGCCGGTACCGACAGCCGCGTCCGAACCGGCACCGGCGTCCGCCTCGGGGACGAGCCTGCTCAGGTCGTCGCTGTCCTCGGCGAGCCGGCGGCACGGACCGAGAGCGAGCTCGGTTACCCAGGCATGGGCGTCGCGTTCACGCTCGGCAAGCCCAAAGGCGCTGCATCGAACGCGAAGACGGGCAGCCCACGCCTCGTCGTCACCGGGATCACCATTACCCGGCCAGACCCAACGATCCAAGCGGCCGTGCCCGAGCCGGGAGTGCCTAAGGAGGTCCCGACGCCGGAAGTGAAGAGAGTGCCGTCGCTCCCGAGCGGCGAGTCGCTCGTGCCCTATGGCGTCGACCTCATGCTCGACAAGCGCTGGACCAAACAAGCGCTTACCGAAGCCTTCGCCGCGGGCGCCGTCGCCGCCCTCTTCACCCTCGACGGTTCGGCGGCGACGCTTCGGGTCGACGCCTGCGCCGACTGCCAAGCTGCTGTCGAGGAACGCGTTCGGGCCCGTGAAGCTGAGCTCGGCCCAAACCGTCTCACCGACGGCGCTCGACGTTTCGATGAGCGCACGAAAGAGTTGGTTCAAGCCGACGACGGCTACGCTGGGGTATACGGTCCTCCCATCCTTGGCCGCAGCACCTGGCTACTGGCGTTGCGCCGCGGCGCCCGTACCGTGCTCATCGAGCTCGCGCTCTCACCCACTGCAGGTTCCGACGTGGCGCTCAACAGCCTCGCCGAGGTGGTCGGCCTGCTTCGTTCTCTACGTCTTGTCGTCCCGCCATGAAAGAGCCCCCAGGGTCGACGCCCCGGCTGGAAGACGCTTTCGCGCGTGGGATTGTTGCACCATCTCCCGTCCGAGAGGCTACACTCCGGGGCCATGCCGTTTGGACCCGCTGATCGCGTCTCTCGTCTTTCGCTCCTCGCTAGCACCCCCTTCGACATGCTCATCGTGGGCGGAGGGATCGTGGGCGTCGCGACCGCCCGTGACGCCGCGATGCGCGGCTTCAAGGTCGCATGCGTCGAGAAAGAGGACTATGCCTACGGGACCTCGAGCCGTTCGAGCAAGCTCATCCACGGGGGCCTTCGGTATCTCGAACAGGCCAACTTCAAGCTCGTCTTCGAAGGGACTCACGAGCGCTCCACCCTGGGCGAACTGGCCCCACACCTCGTGCGCCCGATTCAGTTCCTCGTGCCCGTCTATACGGGCAGCAAACACGGCCGCCTCGCGCTCGGCATGGGCCTATGGCTCTACGACGCGCTCGCTGGCCGCCACAAGCCCGGCAAGCACAGCCGCCACGCGCCGGCCGAGCTTGGCGAGCTCGAACCCCTCCTCGATAAGAAGGACTTGAACGGCGGCGCGCTGTATTACGATTGTATGACGGACGACGCACGCCTCTGCGTCGAGAACGCCGTTGGCGCGCACGAAGCCGGCGCTGTCATGCTGACGCGCACCAGCTTCATGCGGCCGAAGCGCGGCGAGGGCGACGTCATCATCGGTGCCGTGGTGCACGATCACGAGACTGGGAAGGACATCGACGTCAGCGCGAAGGCCATCGTCCACTGCGCAGGCCCCTGGACCGACGAGGTCCTTCGCCGCTCCGGCGACACAGCGGGCATGATCCGCACTTCGAAGGGCGCCCACATCTGCTTCGCCCACGATCGCCTTCCCCTCCGTTACGCCGTCGTCATGAGCGCGATTCGCGACGGACGCGTCGTCTTCGCGATCCCGCGCGGTCGCGTCACCCTGGTCGGGACCACAGACACCGACTACGAAGGCGATCCGGACGACGTCTGCGCCTCGAAGGACGACGTCGACTATCTCATCGAGACCGTGGGGCGCTATTTCCCGCGAAGCGCCATCACCCGCGCCGACGTTCGCGCCACGTATGCGGGGCTGCGGCCGCTCATCCGTGACAACAGCGAGAACCCGTACGACACGTCGCGTGAGCACACCGTCGTCGCGCGACCGGATCGGTCGGTCACCATCGGCGGTGGGAAGTACACGACGTACCGGCGCATCGCCGACGACGTCGTCAAGGCCACCATGGGTGTTCTTGCGATCCCGACGCGTCAACGTCCAAAGTGTACGACCAAGACGGCGCCGCTCCCGGGCGCGCTTGGGCTCGAGGATCCGAACTGGGCCGAGACCCAGAAAGCCCGCCTGTCCGCGCTCGAGATCCCGCCCGACGTGCAGCAGTACGTTCTCGGCGCTTACGGCACGCGGGTCGAACGCCTCGGCGACGGACTCGCGGAGCGGCTCGTGCACGGCTTCCCGTTCACCATGGCGGAGGTCGACCACGCCGTTCTCGAAGAAGACGCGACGGCCATCGAGGACGTGCTCGTGCGCCGTATCCCGGTCTTCTTCGAAGTGCCCGAACAGGGCCTCGAGTGTCTCGACAAGGTCGCGGACCGCATGAAGGCGCTGCTCGGCTGGCACGAAGCGACGCGGCGTGAGCAGATCGACCACTACCGCGGCGTGGTGGCCCGTTCGCGGCGCTGGAGAACCGAGGCGTGAGCGAGGCGGCCGCGCCAATCCTCGCTCTGCGCGCCGAGCTCCTCGTCGCCCGGGACGCCGCTCGCCTAGCAGCCGACGCCATCCTCGCCCGCTACGGCGGCGACGCCGAAGTACGCTACAAGACCCCAATCGAGCCCGTCACCGAAGCCGACACGATCGCTGACGAGCTCTTGCGCACGCACCTACTCGGCGCATTCCCCGCCGATGCGTGGCTCAGCGAAGAGAGCGTCGACGACCCCGTTCGCCTCGAGCGGTCGCGCGTCTGGATCGTCGATCCGCTCGACGGCACCCGCGAGTTCATCGCGCGTCGGCCTGAGTTCGCCGTGAGCGTCGCGCTTGCCATCGATGGCGTCGCTGCTCTGGGCGTCATCGTGAACCCGGTCACTCGTGAGCTCTTCTGGGCCATCCGAGGGCAAGGCGCGTGGCTGGAAGTAGGCTCGTCAATTACGCGGCTGGCCGTGAGCCCGGCGCCAGTAGCGAGCGACAGCTACTTCGCCGTCAGCCGCACCGAGACCCGGCAGGGGCACTTCCAACGGCTACAGCACGATCTCCGGCTCCGCTCCATTGGTGGCATGGCCCACAAGCTCGCGCTCGTCGCACGCGGGTCGAGCGAGGGGACCTTCACTCTCCAAAATCGCTGTGAGTGGGACGTCGCGGCCGGCCTGCTGCTCGTCACGGAAGCCGGCGGCGCCGTGAGCCACCTCGACGGGACCGCCTTCACATTCAACCAACCGGCGCCCACTTTCCACAGCATCATCGCCACCAACGGTAGAGTCCACGACGAGCTCCTCTCAGTGCTGCGCCGCCCGGGCTACCGGTAGCCACCGGTGCGCTTCCGCTGGCCATGCCGCCGGAACGCCGTCCACCTCGTCTCGGACGTACACACCGAGTTCATGAAGGATGGCGGAGCCGCTTTCGCCGCCCGTCTGGCGGCGAGCCGCGTGGACGTCCTCATCGCCGCGGGCGACATCGGCGTGGCCCGTGATGGTTCACTCGATGCGATTATCGGACGGCTGGTGGACACGGTCCCCCACGTCGTCTTCGTCGCCGGCAACCACGAGTTCTACAAGTCGACCCCAATCGAAGTCGCCGACGTCATCGCTCGCCTCGCGGCACGGCACCCGACCTTTCACCCCCTCGACTGCAGCGCTGTGACCATCCGCGGCCAGCGCTTCGTGGGCGCAACGCTCTGGTTCCCGCCGCCAGAGGACCGGACGCTCTGTTCGAGCCTCAATGATTTCAGAATGATCCGCCACTTCGAGCCATGGGTCTACGAGCAGCACTATGCGGCCGTCGCCTACCTCGACCGCACTGTGGCGAAGGGCGACATCGTGGTGACCCACCACTTGCCAACGCCCCACGCCATCGCCGACCGCTGGCGCGGCGATCCGCTCAACGCCTTCTTTGCGGTCGACGACCTCCCCGACGCGCTGCTCACGCGCCCCCGCGCCTGGGTCTTCGGACACACCCACGACTCGACGCACTTCTACCTCGGCGACACTGAGTTCGCTTGTAACCCGTATGGTTACGAGGATGTGGAGCTCAATCCCGAGTTTGACTTCGGGTTTCGGCTGAAGCTCGAGGGTGCCTGAGGTGATTCCGGCCGGGCGAGGAATACAAGGCCACCTTCCTGACCCACTGCATCGAAATCCCCGGGGGGCACAACGTGTTCGACGGGGAGCGTTACCTCGTCCTCGTGGCCGTGGACGGCTTCGCCTGGACCTTTCCCGTCATTGGCGACGCGGTGCCCGCTGAGGCGACCAAGACGGGTTGCAGCGTGTCGATGGAGGAGGTCCAAGCACTGGTGGCACTCTACAAGACGGGTGAAGCCTCGCCGTGAGGGGACGAGTCCCAGGGGAGGCGGCCGAGCCGCCAATTACTTGGGTCGCTCTCGGCGACGTGACAGGAAAACCCCACGAGCGTTAGACTCCCGCCCGATGCAGAGCCCCTCCCGTCGCCGACTCCTGGCTGGTTCGTTAGCGGCCGGTGCCGCGGTGATCGGGCACCAGCTCTTCGGTCGACGCTTCTCGGCCGAGTGGCTGGCCGGGCCGGCGCTTCCGGGCGCGGAGCGATTTCTCCGCATCGAGCGCGGCCCGCTCCCTCCGAACGCCGTCCTCACCGTGCTCTTCGAGCGCGAGTCACCCGGCGGTGACTTCGTGCGGCACGCGCAAAACGTGACTCTCACGACGCCTGCCCTCGAGCTCCCCTTCGAGCTCACCTATCCCCATGAGCACCTCGTTGCGGGCACCTGGGCCTACCGCGCCATCCTCCTCTCGGAGGGACGCGAGCTCGCGCGCGCTGATGTCGGCTACGTTCTCCGCCTCTTCACCTTTGGGGTCTGACCGATGCGCGCTCTTCTGTGTGCGCTCGCGCTCCTGCTCGGCGCTACCCCGGCCGTCGCTCAGAAGAAGAAGAAAGACAAAGGCGCCGAGGCCGCTGCGCGTGTGGCCGCCGAGAAGGCTGAGAAGGAGTCCCTTCAGCAGCAGATGACGCAGGAGGCGCCTGCGCTCGTCGACTGGTTTCAGACCTTCTACGAGCCGAAGGCCAAGTTCATCGCGGTGGACGCGTCGAAGCCGCCTCAGCTCAAAATGCGGCTCAGTGTCATGGGTTGGAGCCGCGAAGCTCGTAACGTCGGGCCGGTCCCGGAGCTCGAGAAGGCCATCCTGAGCGCCGAGGTCTACCTCGCCAAAGGCGACGAGAAGCGGCCAAAGGTTTTCGTCGAGTTCGGCGCCGGCGGCAAGCCGCCCGAAGGTGGGCCGCCGGCCCAGCTCGTGCCGATGGACAAAGCTGGGATCCCGCTCGACGTCGTGGTCATCGCGTCGGGCCACGCCGGCTACAAGAGTATCCCCGGGCTCGAAGAGGCCCATCGGAAGGCCGTGCTCGATGTTATCGGTGGGCTCGGCGACGCTCGCCTGAACGTCATCTGGCACGGCGCGATGCTCTACACCTACCGCTCCTTCGAGGGGCTCGAAGGCGAGCTCAGTCGCTACGACGAGAGTCTCTCATCGTGTGAAGGGGCTCGGCGTCGATACCGCATCGACGCCGTGCAGACGCTCAAGGAGGGCGAGAAGGCGCCATCGCTACCGCCGTGTGGGCTTCAGGAGGGCAAGGCCGGCGAGCTCAGCGCGGCGCTGGAGATCATCCCCTACCGCGGCAAGTACTCGCGACTCTTCGACATCTACCGCACGAGCGACGCTTGCATCGAGCTGGAGTCCGCGTCGACGGCCATCCGTAGTCTCGACCTCGACGAGGTCGTCCAGCGCACCGATGACCACGGCGCCTTCGAAGAGGCGCTTCGGCTTCTCGTACGCGACGGGCGGCCAGAGGCGCGTAAGGCCATCATCGTGCTTGGTGACGGCCGCGACGGGTTCATCGACGAAGACGCGAGTTGCCGCGACCGCTTCACCGAGCGTGACTGCGCCGGCGCGGCCAAGGACAAGACGGGCGTCGCGGCGGTCGAAGCCGTACGGACCTGCGTTCAGAGCAAGCTCGACGCGCGTGCCACCAGCTTTCAGGAGCGCTTCGCTGGCAAAGTCCCCACCTGGCTCGGCCTCGCCCGCGCGTTCGACATTCAGGTCCACGCCATCGCCTACAACATGACCGAAGAGGGCGGCCGGCTCACGAGTCACACCTACGAGCGCGAGCGCCTCGAGCTGCTCGCGCTTCAGACAGGCGGCACCTACCGCGAGGTCGTGAACAAGCCGTCGGACATCGGCAACGCGGCCGGCCTCCTCGTGAGCGAAATCAACGCCGAGAAGGTCGTCCTGCTCGGCGCCGACCTCGAGCCGGGTCAGAAGGGCACGGTCAAGATGGCCATCACGCTCGGCGAGCCCTTCGAGGGCATGGTCATCGAGACGCAGGAGTGGGCGTTCAAGACGCCGCTCTTCGCGACCGGCTGGCGGCCGAAGGTCGATCGTTGGAACCGCATGCTGAAGATGAAGGTCGGCCCCATCTGGTATTGGGTCATCATCGTCTTCGGCTCGCTGCTCGCGCTCTATATCGCCTGGCTGTTTCTGAAGCTGCTGAAGGCGCTGGTCATGAAGATCGTCGGACTCTTCACGAAGGGCGCCAAAGACGCGGCCAAGAAGGCGCAAGGGGCCGCCAAGGGCGCAGGGGACGCGGCCAAGAAGGCCGGCGCCGGCGCCAGCAAGGGCGTGCTCGACGCGGCGAAGAAGGCCGCACCCAAAGTTCCGAAGAAGTAGAGAGGGGAGCCATGCCGCCGTTCGTCGATGAAGACGTCGAGATCACCGATACGGAGCGCCGCCGTGCCTGGGAGGAGGGGCTCTCGAACGACATCATCATCCTTGGCCAGCGCTATCCGCTCTCCAAGGACGGCAACGCCGCGTTCAAGCGGGTGCGCAACTTCGTCGACGATCCGTCGCTCGACTTCATCAAGGTCGGCATTGGCCGCGGGCTCCCGTCTATCCCCGTGCGCGAGCGGGCCGGTAAGCCGAAGACGATGGAGGAGCTCGGCAAGGTCATTCAGTTCTGCGTCATGCACACCGACCTGACCAAACACGCCCGCGGCACCTTCGATTCGCTCATCTCGCACCAGCCGAACCCGCTCTCATCACACTTCTGCGTCAACTGGAATGGGATCATCTATCAGTACGCTGACGTGATGTTCAAGACGTCGCACGCGGGCGACACGAACGACGTCACCATCGGCATCGACATGAACCACCGGCTCGTCAACATCGCGGCCGAGTACAACCGTGACGACGAGAAGGCGGCGGACAAACTACGCGCCAAGTACATGTTGCTCACCAAGGAGAGCCTCGAAGAACAACGCGCGCTCAAGGGGCTGCCGCCCTTCACGCCGGACGAGCTGAAGCGGGTCCTCGAGAAGTACGAGCAGGAACGCCCGATGGAGCGCAAGATCCAGACGGGGCGGCTGAAGACCTGGGGCTATTCGCCCATTCAGTACGAGTCGCTCATCTTGATGACGAAGCTCTTCGTGCGCGAGCTGAACCTCGCCAAGAGCTACCCGATGGGGCCGGACGGACAGGTCATCTCCGAGCTGCTCGTCGACGACGACATCAAGAAGCTCAAGGGCTTCGTCGCGCACTGGCACTTGTGCGACAGTCGCTGGGATCCCGGGCCGGCGTTCGACTGGGAGCGCGTGCTCGCCGGCATGCAGAACGAGTACAACTCGTTCCCGGTCGTGTGGGACGACAAATACCTCCTGCAGGGCAAAGACGTCGCCGCGGCCAAGGCGGCCGCCTTCGAGATCACGCGCAACTCCGAGAAGGCGCGGCAGGGTGGGACCTTCCCCATCGGCCCAAACCAGACGTGGCACGGCGGCGTCCACCTCTTCCCCCCGCAGGACAACCCAGCGGCGCCCAAGGCTTTTCCGGTGCAGACGATGTTCGACGGGACGGTCGTGGCCGCCCACTTCGAGCCGAGCGCCCGCGAGCTCGGCCACAACAACTTCGTCCTGCTCCGGCACGAGGTCGAGATCCCGGACCGCACCGGCGGCATGAACGAAGACGGCACGCCGAAGACGACCAAGCTCGAGTTCTTCGCGCTCTACATGCACCTCTCGCCCTTCGACGTGCCGGAGGCCCGCGACGGGCTCTCGAAGGAGGCCGCCGAAGCGGTCGCGAAGAAGTACGAGAAGCTGACGTGGCCGCGGCGGCTCTACGAGCTCGACAACCTGAAGAAGGACGGCGGCAAAGACGCAGTCGACAAGGCGCTCGACGCCTTCGAGGCCGAGCTTAAGGCGCAGCGGCAGGCGCTCGACGCGGCGCTCGAACGCGGCGAGTCGGTGGCGTCACAGCCTGGCGTAGCTGAGAAGATCCCTACGGAGACCTACGAAGCGCAGAAGGCGCCGCCGCCCTACCTCACCGTCGGCAGTGGTACGGGCGCGCTGGCGGACAAGACCAAGGTCGCGCTGCTGCTGACGGAAGGGAAGGGCGTGCGCGTGTCGGCGGGCGAGTGGCTCGGGTTCACGGGGCTCCTGCCTGGCGTTTCGAGCGAGGTCACGCTCGGGGAAGGCGAGACGCCGCTGGTGTCCGGCGTCCACGTCGAGCTCTTCGCCTCCGAGAAGATGGTGAACCTCATCGACCTCGAGGCGAACGCAGAGCACTTCCGCACGCCGCAGCGCTCCCGCGGCAAGTCGCTCGCGGTCGAGACCGAAGACATCCTGATGATCTTCCGCCAGGGCGACGCCGACTCGAGCGCCCCGTACAAAAAGGTAAAGCTCTGGGCGAATGAACAGATCTCGGGCGAGTCCATCTTGGAGTTCTTCGCGAGGGAGCCGGAGATCAACAAGCGCACGGGCAAAGTCGCCGCGTCAGACCTCACCGAGGCCTATCGCGAGCAGCTCCGGCGCTCCATCACCTATCACGTGTCCGAGTGGAGCGACAAAGTCGACTGGGTACAGTCCATCCTCGGCGGCAACCCCTGGGCCAAAGAGACAGCCGCCTCCGACTTCCGGCGCTACGTCGACTCCACCGGCCTCTTCTCGAAGGAGATCCGCCGCTTCCTCCCCTTCGTGTGGCTCACCGAAGACGTCGCCAAAGGCATCGGCCTCACCAAAGGCGACTGGGACGGCCGCGTCTACCACTTCCACCCCATTCACTTCCTGATGTGGGTCACCTACGCCGCGTCGAATCGCAACCGCGTCTTCCGCACCTCACTCTCTCTGAAGGACCTGCGCGAGAACCAGAAGCGCTCCGCCATAACCCAGAAGCTCGGCAAGCAGGGCAGGGCGGCTTACAACCAGGGCGCGCAGTCGTGGGCCGGCTTTCAGTCCGAGCTCGACAAGCTCATCTACAAAGAGAAGCTCGGCACCTTCGACGAGAAGACGATCCGCAAGAACGAAGCCGTCAAGCAGCAGTTCGAGGCCTTCAAGTCGAAGATCATCCAGCTCGCGGATGGCACCCTCGACCTCGACGAACACGACCACGACGTCCCGCAGAACTTCATTGAGGCTCCCATCAGCTCGAGCCCGAAGGAGGTCTTGAAGAGCCTCTTTGACGCGGAGGGGAAGAACCTCTGGCAGCTCAATCGGCGGCAGAAGACGGAGGAGTGAGGGGGCGCGCGAACAGGTCGACTACTTGGAGTCGAGCTTCAGCGATCCCGTGTCGTAGACCTTGCCCTCCTTCATGCCGTCGCCGAGGTCGTTCATCAGGGTGACGCGCCAGCCGTCCTTGTCCTTGACGGCGATGCCGTAGTTGCCGAGCGGCATGTCGTTCACCGTCCAAACGCCGCCCGCGTCTGTGGTGACCGCGAACTTCACCGGGGCGTCGTTACACGGCGTCTTCTTGAAGTAGCTCGAGGGGTTCGTGCACAGCTCCACCTCCACGCCGGCCATGGGCTCGCCGTCTTGCAGTAGCTTGCCCGTGAGGCCGCCCTTCGCGATGGGGCCGCCCTCCGCGAGCTTGGCCGGGCCCGCGCCCGCGACCACGATGTCGACCACCGAGCCGATGAGCTCCGGGACGCTGCCCGAGGGCCAGTCAGTCTTGGCGTCGCCCGGTCCGAAGACCGTCACGCCGAGGGCCGAGCCGACCCAAAGGCGGCCCGAGGTGTCCGGCACCGCGGCCGTGATTCGGTCGGCGTTGAAGTCTTCGCCTTTGTCGGCCGAGTAGCTCTTTGTCTTGCCGAGGGCGACGTGGTGGACATGTTCGTAGTCGACGATGCCGATGTCGCCATTGCTCGCGAAGCGGACCTTGCTGAACTGTGGGTAGTCGCGAGCGTTCACCTTCACCTTCGTGAAGGCATCGCCGTCGCCGAGTGCGAAGAGCGCGTCGCCAAAGAGGACATGCACCACGCCTTCCGGCGAGAGCTGCACGTCCTTGACCCACAGCATCCGGGCCTTCGACTTGGCGAGGTCCACCGCTCGCCAGGCCGCGCCATCCTTGACGAGGAGGGACTTCGACGCCCCAAGCCATGGCCGGCCCGTCTTGTCGACGACGAAGGCCTCCATCATGCCGTCGAAGCCGGGCAGGGTGGTCTTCTCTTCTTTCAGCCACTCATTGCCATCCCAGAGCGCGACCCCCTTGAAGGTGCCGACCCAGATATGGCCGTTCGGCGCGATGGCGAGCTGGTCCGGCGATGATCCGAGCGACTTGTAGCCACCCTTCGCGACCGCCTTCATCTTGTCTCCCTCGAGACGGTAGACCGTCTCGAAGCCGATGACGTAGAGCGCGCCGTCCGGTCCGAGCTGCATACCCTTCAGGAGGTTGTCCGGCGAGCCCGGGAGCAGTTTGAAGCCGGTCTCGTCCATGCGGACGATGCCGCGCTTATCGACCGCGAAGTACGCCGGTCCAGTCGCCTTCGTCGGCGCCGTGGGCGCATCCGGAGCGACCGCCTCGGGGGCCTTTGGAGCTTCCGCGGTGGGGGCCTCGGGCTCGGGTGCCTTGAGGGCCTCGGGCTCGGGCGCTTCGGGAGCCTCGGGCTCGGGCGCTTCGGGAGCCTCGGGCTCGGGTGCCTTGGGGGCCTCGGGCTCGGGCGCTTCGGGGGCCTCGGGCTCGGGCGCTTTGGGGGCCTCTGCCTCGGCCGGCTTGGGCTCCGCCTCGGGCGCGTTCGCCACGGTCGCCTTCTCCGGAGCAGGCTCCACCTTGGGGGCGGGCTCAGCCGGCTTGGTCGCGGCCGCTTGCGGCGCAGGCTTGTCCGTCGACTCGGATTTACAGGAAGAGAGGAAGCTCGCTGCCGCCAGGAGGCCCGCAGCGAGCTGAAGACGGGAGATCTCAATCATGGCCCGACTGTCCAACGCTCGAGAGCGGAGGTCCACTCTCTGCAAGAATCTCGTGCCCCCCAACCTCGATGGGCGGCGCTCTGTTGCTGAACAGGCGCTGACGCAAGTTCACTCGTTGAGCCGCGGCCGCCGCGAGCGTCGCGCCGTCGAGGCCACCGAGGAACGCGTTTTGGGCGGCCTTGAGCATCGGATATTGCTCAGCCTCGAATGGCAGATCGAAGACGCCGAGGCGACCGTGCCCTTCACGATCTCGCCCGGCCGCTCGCCGCTTTCGCCCTGATCAGCCAGCGCCCTTCGTCTTCAAGAAGTCGCGTACCGCGTGTAAGGCCGCGTTGCCCTTGTCGACGAACTGGTCCTCGCTCTCGATGACGATCCGCGATGGGTGTGCGGACCAAGCGTCGAATATCCGCGCGTCTATTCGAGCCGCCTCCTCCGCATCCTCCGTCCGAACGGGGTTTTGTGGTTGTAGCCTCGATGTAACGGAGGCGACCTCAGGTGAATGACGCCCACGTAACGCGAGAGCTCGGCCTCCTGCGTCCTGCCGACCTGCGTCCAGAATTCGCGGACGTCGCCGGGCCAATAGGCGAGGCCGTCGAGGGTGCCGCGATCGCACAGAGCGGTCGGGGTTGCCGCTTGCTCTTCGGCCATGGCCTCGAGCTCTCGGTGGACTCGGTAGATGGCGCGTTGCGCCGCACGCCGCGCCACCGGCGCGTCTCGACGCGGGAATCCCCCGCCGAAGAGGATACTCGCGGACTCGGGCAATAGCGTCACGGCGTCACCGAAGACGATACGGACGATCTCGAGCACGGCGGTCTTGCCGGCTCCGGGACCACCCGTCAGGACGATTCTCTTTTGGGGCATCGGGCGCTATTCTCCTCGTGACTCGTGGCAGTCTACTCCGTGGCCATCCGTTCTCTCACTGCCGAGGGGCGGTAGAGGCCAGCCGCCTGACGCTTACCTAGCTACTTAGACGCGCTCCCGCCATGGTCGGCGGCAAAAAGGACGTCCGATGCCTCGAACCTGGGATCCCGACTCCGTTCCACCCGATGTCGCTCTTCAGCGTCTCCTCGAGGGCAACGTGCGATTCCGCTCGGGGAACGGACGAATTGCGACGTTGCGCCCCGATCTCGCCGAGATCGTTCAGCGGCCATTCGCGATCGTCGTCGGCTGCTCCGACTCACGCACGCCGGTGGAGATCCTGTTCGACCAGGGCTTCGGTGATCTCTTCGTCGTCCGCGTCGCCGGAAACGTCGCGTCGCCCGCCGTTCTAGGCTCGGTCGAGTTCGGGGCCTCTCAGTTCGGCTCTCGGCTGGTGCTCGTTCTTGGCCATACCCGTTGTGGCGCGGTCATGGCTACCCTCGACGCCGTTGAGTCCGGATACTCTCCCGAGTCCTCCCACATCGCGATGATCACCGATCTCATCGCGCCGACCGTCATCCCCCTCTTCGTGGGGCCCAACGCGCTCTCGAAGGAAGAACGTCCTAAGGCCGCGCTACGGGCCAACGCGGTCGCGTCGGCGAACGCGCTTACCCAGCGCAGTGCGCTCCTGGCGGACTTGGTGGAATCGGGACGGCTCGCGGTCGTGTCGGCGGAGTACGCGCTCGAGACCGGCGAGGTCGTGATCATCGACGACGGAGGGCTCCTGCGCAGAGATAGTGAGGAGCAGACCTGATTAGAAAAGTAGACTGAAGCGGAGTTGGAGCGTGAAGGCGGTCTTCGAGGCGAGCCCGAGGCCCACGTTGTCGAGCCCGTCGAGCGGGACCAAGAGCCCGGCGTCGAGGTCGACTCGGAGCTGTCCCGGCTCCTCGTAAAAGAGGTTCAGGTCGGTCTCGACCCCGAGTGGATTGTCGTTGCCATAGGTCGACTCCGCGAGGACGGCGTGGCCGTAAATGAGGCTCACGGATCCACCGATGCGCAACGACTCCGCGTCGATGGGTGTCCAGCCAAAGGTCGGCTTCAGATAGATCGAGTTGGTGACGGTCCCGACGATCTCACGGAACATGAGGAGGTCGACCCGGTAGTCTCGATTGAAGAGGAAACGGGTGACCTCGACGTTGTTGGCGAGCCGGTCGTCCTGGAAGTAGGCGGCGTCGTCGGGCGACGCAAAGCCCTGGCCGTAAGGGCCGAAGGCGACATCATCGCCGCTCGCGCCGCCGAACTCGAGCGCGTAACGGAAGGGGCCGTGCAAGACTTCGGTCTGCAGGACGCCACCCATGGCCAGGAACTCTTTGGCCGACGAGGGGTCCCCTATAGTCTGCACACGCTCGATGTCCCCGATCATCGCGGCCAGCTCAGCCTCGACGCGAACCTTCACGTCGGGACGGGGGTGCCAGTCGAGGCGCACCCAGACGTCCGGTGTCCAGAGGCTCGCGTTACGCGGGATGAGCCGCACGCAATCGAATTGGTTGCCCGCAGCGGCGGCGTCGCACTCTTCCGGGTCGGTCTCTTCTCGAGACTCGAACTCTTGCGTCGTGAAGGCGTTGCGGAAGATCCACTCGACGACGGGCTTGCCGGCACGCAGATCCTTGGCGCGGGTGTCGAGCTCTGCGAGGCCGAACGGCTGCATGCCGATGGTAAATCCCCACCGGATGGCGTCATCGACGGACCCGAGGTCGACGCTCTGGCCCATGCCGTCCACCGGCATGCGGCTCGTGGCGCCTTCAGACGGCGCGTCGAAGAACCACAATGACGTGAAGCCGAACGCACGGATGTTCAAGCCGACCCGGTCGACCGAGTCGCCGTAGTCGGAGTCGAGTCCGTGGCCGCCATTGGCCACCATGCCGAGCCCGAAGTGGTCGAACATGCGCCCGGCGCTGAAAGTGAGGCCGTGGAGGATGTCCCAATCGAGCCAGAGCGCTTTGACGGCGATACCGTCCTCAACGCCGGCCTGGCCCTCCGCGAGCGCGGCGAGGTGAACGTCCGCCCGGTCCTGGTGGAAGTCGGCTGAGCTCCCGAGCACCAGATTATCGAGGACGTCCATCGTGAGGTGGATGTCGAGTCGGTCGCCGATCGTGAGTGATGGCGAGAGCCGAAGGCGCAGGTTCGAGGCCGCCAGAACGCTGTCGGCGTCGGTCTTGCCGAGGTTCTGCGAGAGCTCTTCTAGCGGTGTACCGATGCCGCCCACGCGGGCACCGAGGTCCGGTCGGTAATAAAGGTCGTTTCGAAGGCGGAAGTAACCGTCGAGTTCGAAGGTGACCCAGCGGAGGGACGTGACATCCGCGTCGCTCTCGGCAACGGGCGAATCAGGAGCCTCAGCGCGTGCGATCACGGCCGAGAGAGCCACGGCGGCAAAGACGAAAGACGCAGTAGCCGGGCAGCGCATTGGGGGCGGAGCATAGGAGCCCCCACCCGGGACGTCAACGCAAGAACCGGCGAAGTTCGTCAGAGACGCCCGAAGGGGGCGATCAGCCCCCGTGACGCCGACGGCGGCGATCAGCCCCCGTGACGCCGTCGGCGACGCAACAGCGCCAAGCCGACCAGCGCGGCGAGCCCGACCGGCAAGAAGGAACCCGACGGCGACTCGGACGTCGTGCAGCCGAAGACGTTGTCGCCCTTGGCCACGGCGAACGCGTAGTCGTCGGTGGTCACTGTGGGATCCGTGCCGGCGTCCATCTCGATGCCGTCCGGCACGCCGCCGCCGTCCGTGTCGACGAGCAGCGGGTCCGTGAGCGTCACATTGAGCTCGGTCTTGTCGTCGAGACCGTCGCCGTCGGTGTCCGGGTTCTTCGGGTCGGTGCCCTTCTCTGCTTCAACCCGGTCCGGGACGCCGTCGCCGTCGGTGTCGAGGAGGCCGTCCGCCGAGTTGAGCGGGTCCTGCTCGCCGTCGTCCACCCGGCCATTGCCGTTCGTGTCCTCGTCGCCGTCCTTCACACCGTCATTGTCGTGATCGTCTCGCTTCGGATCCGTCGACGTCGTGGGGTCCGCGTCAGGCACGAAGATGGCGAGATCGGTGTCCGACGTCGGCGCCGTCACCGAGAGCTCGACGCCGTCGGAGAGCCCATCGCCGTCGGTGTCGAAGACGGTCGGATCGGTGCCGTGGAACAGCAGTTCCTTGCCGTCCGACAGCCCGTCGTCGTCCGAGTCCTTGTCGAGCGGATCCGAGCCGGCGGCTGCCTCTGCAGAGTCCGAGAGGCCGTCGCCGTCGTCGTCGGTGTCCGCGCAGTCGAGCTTCTTGTCGCCGTCCGTGTCCGCGATCTGCTCGGCTGTTGGCGTCTCGGCCGTGCTGAGCGGGTTCGATGAGCACTGAACCTCGTCCGCATCCTTCACACCGTCGTCGTCGTCGTCCGCGTCGGCGCAATCGATGGCCCCGTCGCCGTCCGAATCCCCGAGTGTAGACAGCGAGGGGACCGACGCAGCGCTGTTCGGCAACGTCCCGCAGAGGGCTTCGACGCCGTCCGCGATGCCGTCCTTGTCTGTGTCCTGCTCCGCGCCGTCGCAGACGTCGTTCGCATTGGCGTCCATCGGCTCGTCGTCGCCGCGCAGAGGGTCGGTCCCACAGGTCGTCTCGACACCATCGGACACGCCGTCGCCGTCTGTGTCGGCGACCACGGGGTTCGTCTCGTCGTCCGCCACGTCACCATCCGCGTCGATGTCTTCGTCGCCATCGGAGAGCCCGTCGCCATCGGAATCGGCCAGCAGTGGATCGGTGGCCTCGCACGTGCCGTTCGGGCCGTAACAAGAGGCGACCTCGAAGCCGTCGTCGAGGTCGTCACCATCCGTGTCCGCGTTCGTCGCGTCGGTCTCGTCATCGTCCTTCACGCCGTCGTGATTCGCGTTCTCGACGCCGTCGGCGAGCCCGTCGCCGTCGCTGTCTTTCAGGAGCGGATCGGTGCCGAGCGCCACTTCGAGTTCGTCCGAGACGTCGTCACCGTCGTCGTCTTCATCAACGCAGTTGGCGGCATCGTCCTCGTCGCTGTCGGCCAGATCGAGCTCGAGTGGGTGGAGCTTCGGATCGAGACGCGTGTTCCCGCAAAGGTCTTCGTCGGCGTCGGGCGAGCCGTCGCCGTCATCGTCGGTGTCGATTGGATCGCACTCCCCGTCGTCGTCGGAGTCGAGCGGCACCGACCCGAGCACGTCGAACTTGGTCCCGCAGGCGGCCTCGCCAGCGTCGGCCCAGCCGTCACCGTCGCGATCGTCGTCGAGGGGATCGCAGACTTGGTCGCCATCGAGGTCGGCCGGCACGCTCGACTCGAGATCGGGGTCGGTCCCGCATTGCTCTTCTTCGAAGCGGCTCCAACCGTCGCCATCGGGATCCGCGTTCGGGTCGACGGTGTCACATACCCCGTCGCCGTCGGCATCGGTTGGTTTGCTCGTCGAAAGCGTTGGGTTCGTCCCGCAAAGGCCCTCGTTGGCGTCGGACCAACCGTCGTCGTCGTCATCGTCGTCGAGCACGTCGCACGAGCCATCGCCGTCGAGATCCGCCGGCTCCTTCGCGTCATCGAGCGCGGCGGTACCGCACGCGGCTTCGGTGACGTCAGACCAACCGTCGCCGTCGTCGTCCTCGTCCACGAGATTGCAGAGCCCGTCCTCGTCCGGATCAGTCCCAGACTGCGTTGGGTTCTCGGTCGAGTTCGTCACGCTGGTGCCGCACTGCTGCTCGAGCGCGTCTGGCCAACCATCTTGGTCGGAGTCGACGTCAAGAGCGTCACACACGAGATCGCCGTCGGTGTCCTTCGGGAAGTCGCTGGCCACCCGCGGGTCAGATCCGCAAAGGTTCTCCTGCGAGTCGCTCCAGCCATCGTCGTCGTCGTCGACGTCGATTGCATCGCACAGGGTGTCACCGTCTGCGTCGAAGCCGGTCGCGGGCGACTCGTCGCCGTCGCGCGGGTCGGTCTGGCAGGCGACTTCGACGCTGTTCGAGTAGCCGTCTCCGTCCATGTCCGTGTCGAGGGCGTCGCAACGGCCATCGCTGTCCACGTCGTGATCAGCGTCGGTGGGTGTGGACGCGGCCGAGAGCGGATTCGAGAGACAGGTGACCTCCAGCGAGTCGGGAGCGTCATCGCCGTCATCATCCGGATCGGCGGCGTCGCATTGGCCATCCGAGTCGCTGTCAGTCGGGACGCTGCCCTTCGACAGCGGGTTCGACCCGCACACGAACTCGGTGACGTCGGCGACGCCATCGCCGTCGTCGTCGACGTCCGCGCACCCAGGAGCGCCATCGGAGTCGATGTCGGCCGCGTCGGCCAAGGGCGGCTCCGACGCAGACGACGTCGCGCTCGTATTACAGAGGAGCTCGATCCGGTTGCTCACGCCGTCGCCGTCGAAGTCGAGGTTCTGGCAGAGCGGGCTTGGGACGCAGCTCTCGTCGGCGCAGTCGGTCACCCCGTCGTCGTCGTCGTCGATCTGATCGCCGCACTGGTTCTCGACGGCGCCGCAGTCCTTCTCGACGGTATCAAACACGCCGTTACAGTCGGCGTCGACCCCGGCGAGCAGGCAGTTCTTGGGTCCGCCTGGGGTGATGTCGTCGTCGTTCTTCGCGCTCCCGTTGAGGACGCAAGTCGACTGCTCCAAGGAGTCGGCGACGCCGTCACCATCGTCGTCGGTATCGGCGCAGTTGCGCGACGCGTCGCCATCGAGGTTGGCGACGTCGTCACTGGTCGGCTTCGATGC
>CANMLD010000016.1 GCA_947498315.1 Pseudomonadota bacterium
TACCAGCCCGAGGGCTGCGCGGGCGCCCCACTCCCCGACTCGGAGCTCCACGTCGGCATCATTGGGGAAGGCGCTGAGTGCAGCGAGAATGCCCTCGCCTAGCTTGGCGCGTTCTGCACCCAAGAGCGCTTCCGCGTCCGGTCCCGAAGCGAGGAGCGCGGACTTGTCCGCGAGTGAGGCCATGACGGGGGTTGGAGCGTCTTGGCGCGAGTACGACCACCCGACCGTGCCCACGCGAGTGGCGGCGTCCGGACGAGTGGCCTGGAGGAATGAAGCCGCATGGAGGGTGCTCGGGAACGTCGCAACGGTGACCCCGAGGGCGGTGCGGCGCACGCGAACGGGTCCGAAGACGAGGTCGAAGTGAGCCGGAGCGCCAAAGTCGCTGAGCGTACCGGTGGCTTCTGCCGAGGGGGCCATGGGTGCGGTTACCGTCTCAACGGCCGGCGCAGGGTCGGGTCCCGCTTTTGGCGTCTCGGGGGCGGCTGGTGGGGCCTCTGGTGGGGCGGCTGGGGGGGCCTCTGGTGGTGAGGCATGGATGCCGTCGGGTGCTGACGCTGAGGCAGATCCACCCGCGGGCTGGCCGACCGCGATCAGGATCGCCTTCGCGAGAGCGGCGTCGGCCTCCGTCGGTTCGGCCGAGCTGACGACGACACGCGCGTAGACCGCGCCGACGAGCACCTCGCCTCCGCCGCGCCACGTGACGGCACGCCGCCCCGCTTCGAAAGAGGGCGACGACGGGTCACGCTCGACCTTGCCCCACAGCCCATCCGCGCGCGCGTCGTCCGCCATCTCGAAGACCTGGATCTCGAACTCGGTCGGTGCGCCACTGGCAGCGACCTCCTTGCTGACGGCGGTCACCATCGCCGCGCGAACGAGGCCGTTCTTCGTGTAAAGCTCAGCGCCACCGTCGATGCGGTTCCAAAGGGTGGCGGTCGTGTAGCGTTCGGGGGCAACGCTTACGGCCACGCCGGCGACGGTGGCCACTCGGGCGATGACGGCGTCAGCGCCCTCAGTGCCGGCGGCAGTTGACGCCGTACCCAAGGCAGTGGAGGCGCCGCCATGAGCCCCACCTGAGCCCGCTGTGACGCCACCGACGGGTCCGGCGCCCGTCGCGTGGCTTTGGCCGGCTTGATGCTGGCCATCGCCGAAGATGGTGGCCTTGGAGTCGACATCCGTCGCCTCCTCACGATCGCGCTTGCCGGTCCAAACAAGGCTACTCGCCACGGCAGCGAGCGGGAGCAACGCCACGATGGCAAGGATACGACTGCGCCACTGTCGGAACGCGACGAAGGCGTAGACCAAGATCGCGCCAGCGAGCACGAGAGCAGTCCCCGTCGGGGTTAGGTCCACGAGACTGTCAGCCGCCGAACTCCCGAAGCTGCTCGAAGAGCGCTCGGGTCCGGTCTTCGAGCTCCACGGGGATAGCCGGGATCAAATGGGCATAGAGATCGCCACGTTCGCCGGTCGCGCCGCGTTCGGGGTCGCGCCGGACCGCACCGAGACCGGAGAGCCGCTGCTGCGCTCCGGACGCGGTGCCCGGCTTCACTCGGATCTTCTTGTCACCATCGAGGGTTGGGACCATAGCCGTACCGCCGAGCACCAGGGTCGAGAGCGGTAACAAGATGTTGGCATGGAGGTCGCCCCCTTCGCGAGTCAGTGACGGGTGCGCGGCGACCTTCAGGCGCAGCATGAGGTCACCCGCAGGGCCGCCCGACGGGCTCGGGTTGCCTTCGCTACGGACTCGGATCTTGCCGCCGTCTTCGATGCCCGCCGGGACGCGCACCGTGAGCTCGCGTGGGCCGTCGCTCCGCATGATGCGAAGTCGGCGTTCGCCACCGAGCGCCGCTTCGGCGAAAGCGACCTCGACCTCGCGCTCGATATCCTGCCCCTTCTGTGGGCCGCGTCGCTGCCCGCCACCGAACCCGGCTCCGCCAACGCCACCTCGGCCACCACCGCGGCCGCCGAAGAGCGCATCGAGGATGTCAGAGCCAAAACCCGTGCCTTCGAAGGCGCTCGAGAAGTCAGTGCCCCGGAAGATGTCTTCTGAGCTGAACTTCTCGTGGAAGCGCTGATGCCCGAAGGCATCGTATTGTTTGCGTTTACTCTCGTCGCTGAGGACGGCGTAAGCCTCGTTCAACTCCTTAAACTGCTCTTCGGCCTTCGGGTTGTCGGGGTTCTTGTCCGGGTGCAGCTCTTTAGCCCTGGCGCGAAACGCCTTTTTCAATGCCTGCGCGTCCGAGTCGCGGGCCACTCCCAACACGTCGTAATAGTCTCTCGCCACGATTCATCTCCTCGCCGAACGGCTGCCCGATTCCGGGCTGGTCGTCGCGGGCGTTCGATGCGAGCGCCCTTTCGCTGCCAAGTGACAGACCATCGTTAGAACCGACGGTGCCGCCGGAGAGATAAGCGCTCGAGTTGGGTGCGGCAAGGAGCGGGGCTGGACGCGTCACGCGGTCGGTCGAAGCCCCGCGGCGAAGGACTCGCGCTCAGGTCACTTCGGGGCGTCGGTCTTCTTCAGGTTCTCGAGCTCCAGCTTCGCCGTGGCGACGAACTTCTTCTCTTCTGGTCGCTGCTCCGCCATCGCAACGTACTTGGTCCACCAGGCGACCGCGTTGGCGTTGTCCTTCTTGTCTTTGTAGGCGAGGCCGAGGTTGAAGAGCGCCTGAGGGTAATCCGGCTTGACTTCGACGGCCTTCAAGTAGGCCGCGATCTCATTGTCGACCTCCTTCAGGCGGTTGTGGGCGATCGCGAGGTTGTACCAAGCCTTGTGGTACTTCGCGTTCTTCTCCACGGCGGTCTTGTACGCCTTGATGGCCTCTTGCTGGAGTTGGGCGCGCTGTGCCGGGTCTTCCTTCTTCTCGGCCTGCTTCGAGAAAGCGATGCCCAGGTTGAAGTGGGCGTCAGCGACCTCTTTGTCGAGCTCGATGGCCTTCTGGTAGGCCTTGATCGCGTCGTCGAGGCGGCCCTTACGAGCGTAGAGAATGCCGAGGTTGATTCGAGCATCGACGGCGCCGTCTTGCTCGGTCTCGATGACCTTCTCGTAGTACTCGATGGCCTTGTCGTCGTCGCCCTTGTCCTCGTACGCGATCGCGAGGTTATAGAGCGCTTTCGTGTACTTGGTGTCGGCTGCGATGGCCTTCTCGTAGGCTGAGATCTCCTCGTCGAACTGCTTCTTGCGACCGTAAGCGATCCCGAGGTTGTACCAGGCCTCCTTGAACTCGGCCCGCTTCTCCACGCAGAGCTTGTACGCGGCGATGGCGTCCTCGATCTTGCCGTTGGTGAAGGCCTCGTTGCCCTTCTTGAAGGCATCTTCGGGGGTCTCTTCCTGAGCCGACGCCGCGAAGGGAGCGAGCAAGAGCGCCGCCACGATGGGGAGAGCAAAACGCGACTTGATGAACATCGATGGACTCCGACGGTGCGGGCGAACGGTGCGGACGGACCGAGCAGAACGGGCCGAGCCGCCTCTGCAGGCAGACCCGGATCTTGAGAACTGGAAGATCGGGGACGCAAGGCGACCTGTCAAGCATCAGGCAAGTTGTCTCTGTTCGGCAACACTGACGTCAGGTCAACTCGCCGACCGTGGCTTTGCCGCCAGGTACTGAACGGGCCACTCGAGGTCGTAGCTTTGGAGCGCCGCCGCCCGCTGCGTGAAGACCGGGTCAGCGAGGTGTGGGCGAGCGAGGGCGCAGAGGTCGGCGCGGCCCGTCGCGATGATGGTATTCACGTGGTCGTGGTCAGCGATGGAGCCAACGGCCAGCGTCGCGATGCCGGCCGAGTGGCGAATGAGGTTCGCGAATGGCGCCTGGTACATGCGGCCATACTCCGGCCGGGCGTCGGGGGTGGTCTGGCCGGTCGAGACGTCGATGAGGTCGCACCCGTTCGCCGCCAGGAGGTGAGCCACGGCGACGGCGTCGTCGGCCTCCATCCCACGGGGGGCCCAGTCGACGGCGGAGATACGCACGCTGATTGGGCGCCCTGCGGGCCAAGCTGCACGCACGGCGCGAAGGACCTCGAGCGGAAAGCGCATGCGGTTCTCCAGCGCACCGCCGTACTCGTCATCCCGGTGGTTCGAGAGGGGAGTGATGAAGCTGGAGAGTAGATAGCCGTGCGCCATGTGGACCTCGAGAAGGTCGAAGCCGGCTCGAGCGGCACGGTGAGTCGCCGTGACGAAGTCGGCGATGACGCCATCCATGTCGGCGCGCGTCATGGCGCGCGGCACGGGTGAGTAGGGGTGATAGGGGATGGGAGACGGCGCCAAGAGCGGCCACGGGGCGTCGAGTGGCTCGTCGGGGCGACCCGGCTCCCACGGCAGCCTCGTTGCACCTTTGCGTCCCGCGTGGCCGAGCTGAATCCCGATGGCTGAGCGCGAGCTCGCCTTGATGAACGTGATGATACGAGCCCACCCGGCTTCGTGCGCGTCGTCGTAGAGGCCTGTGCAACCGAGGGTGATGCGCCCGTCGGGCGAGACGTCCGTCATCTCCGCCATTACGAGCCCGGCGCCACCGACGGCGCGGCTGCCTAGATGCACGAGGTGCCAATCGTTCGGGACTCCGTCCGTCGCGGAGTACTGGCACATTGGCGAGACGACGACCCGGTTCTCGAGAGTCAGACCGCTGAGTCTGAAGGGAGTGAACATCGGCGGGCGTGGGGGGCGGCCATCGCTCATGGCCTCGACACCGGACTCGGCTTCGAACCACCGATCGAGGCGTTCGACGAGGGCAGGGTCACGGAGCCGGAGGTTGTCGTGGGTCACGCGGCGGGAGCGGGTCATCATGCTCCCGACCAGCTGCAGAGGCGTCATCGTTCGGAACATCAAGCCCGCGATCTCGAACCAGCCCTGGCTCACACGAGCCGTGCGCTGGAGCTTCGCCGTCTCGAGCGACCTCGCCGCTTCGTACGCGGCGAGAGCGGCTGGGACGTCGGGCTGTTGATGCTGAAGCCCGCTCCCAAGGGCATCGACTAGCGCGATGGCGTCTTCCATCGCGAGCTTGGTGCCCGAGCCGATGGAGAAGTGCGCCGTATGTGCGGCGTCGCCGATGAGGACCACGTTGCCGGACGACCAACGTCGGTTTTGGACGTGGCGGAAGCGGATCCAGCTCGACTTATTGGAGAAGAGGCGTGCGCCGGCGAGCTCGCCTTCGAAGAGCGTCTCGAGGTACGCCAGGGTCTCGGACTCGCTCATGGTGGCGAGCCCCGATTTCGCCAAGGTCGCCTCGTCGGTCTCTACGATGAAGGTCCCACGGGCGGCCCCCACTCGGGCATCGCCCTCCGTGAACGGGTAGGCATGGACCTGGAAGGTGCCGTGGTCGTTCTCCCTGAAGATGAAGGTGAACGCGTCGAAGACCCGGTCTGTCCCAAGCCAGATGAAGGGCGCCCGCCCCCATTCGATCCTCGGCTCGAACACCGACTCCATCGAGGCGCGGGTACGGCTGTTGATGCCGTCCGCCGCCACGATGACGTCGGCGGTTGGGAGCGCTTCGAGGGTCATCTCGGAGCTGAACTGAAGCTCGACGCCGAGCGCTTCGCAGCGCGTGGCCAATGCGTCGAGTAGCGCCACGCGGGCGATGCCAGAGAAGCCGTGGCCGGTGGATCGGATGATCTCGCCGCGGGCCCACGTGTCGATCTCTGACCAATGGACGAAGCGTCGCTGGATCTCGAGATAGCTCTCCGGGTCGGCGTGCTCGAAGTGCCCGAGCGTCTCGTCGGAGAAGACGACGCCCCAGCCGAAAGTGTCGTCCCGTGCGTTGCGTTCGTACACGCGGACCGCCCAGTGCGGAAAGCGCTTCTTGGCCAGGAGGGCGGTGTAGAGGCCGCCGGGGCCGCCGCCCAGGATGGCGAGCGTAAACGGGGTCATGACGGCTCCTTCGAAGTGGGGATTAGGGCGTCGGTCCGGCGAAGTCGCCCGCGATCGATCTTGTTCAGATGGGTTCTGGGGAACTGCTCGACGAGCTCGATGCGGCGCGGGACCTTGAACGCAGGGAGACGTGCGTGGAGAAAGTCGTGGAGAGACGCCGCTGTGGTGTCGCGACTGTGCTCGCGAAGTCGCACCCAGGCCCAAGGTTTGACGAGCCCAGCGTCGTCGATGACCCCGACGACGGCGCACTCCTCCACGTCTGGGTGCGCCACGAGCGCCGCCTCGACGTCGCGAGGGGCGACCCACCGTCCGCCGATCTTCAGCATGTCGTCTCCGCGCCCGCAGTACGTGAAGACGCCCTCGGACGAGCGGCTCACCATGTCCTCGGACACGTACCAAGGCCCGACGAAGGCCTCGCACGAGCGGGCGTGAGCGTGGACGTAGCCGAGCGCGCGAGACCGCCCTTTGACGCGGAGGAAGCCGACTTCGCCGTCGGGAACGGCGTTGCCGGCATCGTCACAGACCTTCACCTCGAAGCCTGGGACCACCTCGCCGAGGGTGCCGGGGATCGCCCTGCCAGGCCGGTTCGAGAGGAAGACGTGCCACATCTCGGCCGTGCCGAGCCCGTCGAGCAGCTCGACGCCGAAGCGCTCCCGAAAGCGGTGAAAGAGCGGCTCAGGGAGCGCTTCACCCGCGGACGTCGATAGGCGCAGGCTGCTGAAGTCGCGCTCACCCGCGAGGTCGAGCAGTCGCCCGACGAAGGTCGGGACGTTGATGAGGAGGGTTGGGCGGTGGCGCTCGATGAGCGAGGCGACCCGTTCCGCCGTGACGCGCTCCGGGAAAAGGACCGCGCAGGCGCCGACCGAGAACGGAAAGAGCAGGTTCGAGCCAGTCGCGTAGCCGAAGAACAGCTTCGGTACGCTGATGGTGATGTCGTCTTCGTGGTAGCCGATGACCCCGTGCGCGTACAGGCGGGTCGTGTTGAGAAAGGCGAAGTGAGTTTGAACGACGGCTTTCGGGCGGCCGCTGGTGCCCCCGGAGAAGAGCCAGACCGCGGGGTCGTCTGGGTGGGTGGGGAAGGTCGGCACAACCGCGACCTCGCCCGGCTTCACATCGGCGCCGCTGAGGGCGCAGACGCATAGATGGGCGCGTTCGGCGGACGCAGCGACCCGCCCTTCAGGATCGTCGGTGAACGCGAGCCGAGCCCGGGTGTAGCCGAAGAGGACATCGAGCTCCTCCGCGGGGAGCTCCGGGTTCACCATGACGACGACCGCGCCGAGCTTCAGGATGGCGAAGAAGGCCGCAACGAACTCGAGACCGTCTTTGGCAGCGAGGATGACGCGTTGCTCCGGGAGTAGCCCGCGGGCCGAGAACAGCGCGGCGATGAGCTCGGTGTGAGCGGCGACATCGGCGAAGGTGTAGCGTGCGACGCCCTGCGTTTCGTCGTCCACGACCAGCGCGGTGCGTGTGCCCTGACGGTTAGCGAGGCGATCGAAGAGGAAGGTGTTCGCGATGTTCAGGGTGTCGAGGACCGCGCCACCGTCTTGCTCGAACTCGCTCGTCATGCTGGCTGCCCCTCAACGTCGTCGCGCCCGCCCCGAGTCTGCACTTGGCGACGTTCGATGCAAGAGGCATTGCTGGCGCCTCGTAGCCGATGGCCGCGGTCAGATGATGGAAGCCGCGGTCAGATGATGGAAGCCGCGGTCAGATGATGGAAGCCGCGTTGATCGAGGGTGAGGTCGGTCTCAGCGAAGACGAAGGGGGTGAGCGCGAGGCGGTGGCGCACGCTGTCGTCGATGACCATCAGATCGTCGAAGGCGAGCCCAGCGCGGACGCGGGCATAGCTGCTGAGGTCGACATCGCGCCAGATCTCGACATCGTGCCAGAGCTCGACCGTCGGGGCAGCAGCGGCGAAGCGCACCATCAGGTCCGACTCGCTCCCCCGCGGGCGGTATTCGAGGCCGAGGAAGCTCAGCCACCAGGCGATGTCGGCGAATGCGTCGTGACGAGCCGGGTCACCCCAGAAGGTCGTGACTCGGAAGAGGCGGCATCGTAGCCGATGCTCTCTGCCGGTCGCAACTGCGATGCGGCTGCAATAATGACCGGACGGTCATCGTTTCGGAGTTTCGGTTTGGCAATGAGCGTGCCAGGACACGCCCTTGAATCAGGTTCAATCATTACGTGGGGTTCGATAGAGTAGGTGCGAACTCGCCGTAGCATGGCGCTGGCCGTGCTTTCGGTTAGACTCCCGCCTTCACCGAAGCTCGCGACCGCATCGCGAGAGGAGAACCGTCATGCCGAAGGGCCAAGATAAGCCGAAGAAGGAAAACAAGCCGAAGCTCTCCATCAAGGAGAAGAAAGAGAAGAAGGAGAAGAAGAAGGCCGACAAGGCGAGCAAGTAGCCAAGCCAGCCAACTTGCCCTGAGATTCACCGCCGCTGGGAGGACCGATGAAGACGTCTCTATCGCTGTTTCATGTTTCCGAACCGGCGGCGCCTTACTCGGTGCTCCATGACCGGGATCGCATCACTGAGACGTTGGCTGGGCTCGGGATTCATTTCGAGCTCTGGTCCGCGAGTCGAGTCCTCTCGGCCGGCGCGACGCCCGCTGACGTCCTCGAGGCCTACGCGGGGCCTGTCGCGCGCCTCACGGAGGAGCGTGGCTACAAGTCCGTCGATGTCGTCCGCATGGGACCGGACCATCCGGACCGCGTGGCGCTGCGGGCGAAGTTCCTTGCAGAGCACGTCCACGACGACGACGAGGCTCGATTCTTCGTCGAGGGTGCCGGTGCGTTCTACGTACGGACCCCGGACCACGTCTATCAGATAGACGCCCATGCCGGGGATCTCATCATCCTCCCCAAGGCCACGACTCACTGGTTCGATGCGGGCGAACGGCCGCGCTTCGCCGCCATCCGGCTGTTCAGTGCCCCGGACGGCTGGATCGCCCGCTACACGGGCGATCCGATCGCGTCTCGGTTCCCGGTCTATCCCGGGGAACCGCTTCCGGGCTGAGAGCCGAGCTCAGGCGTGCCATCCCCGATTGCGCGGACCGAGCATCTGTGCGAAGCGCTTGGGCATGACTACTGCCTCCCCCGAACTCTGCCTGCACTGTGCGAGTGACAATCTTTACCCCGACGGCGAGCTCACCATCTGCGCCGACTGCGGTTACGAGTTCAGAGCAGGCGTCGCTCGCGAGAGCGAGGCTCGAGACGACGACGCGACGTCGGTCATCCGCGACGCCAACGGAACGCCTCTGGCCGACGGCGACTCGGTAGTCCTGGTGAAGAGCCTCCCGGTCAAGGGGTCCTCGGTGACGCTGAAGCAGGGGACGAAGATAAAGAACATCCGGCTCGTGCCTGGCGACCACGGCGTCGACTGCCGGGTCGACAACCTCAGCGTCATGCTCAAGGCGGAGTTCCTCCGCAAGGCGTGAAGCGGCGCTGTTGCCTTCCTCATCTCGATCGCACCGGCCCCTTGCTCCGTACGGCCCTCCGGGGCTAACCTCGCGCCCCCGGTGGAGTCGTCAGCGCTGGGTCAGGGCCCTTAGTAGGGGAAGCGAGTGCACAGAACGATGTACGGATTCACGGGTAAGCTCGGCGGCAGGTTCGCGCTGGTCCTTTCACTCGGTACCATCGCCGTTAGCGGCTGTACCATCGCGGGGATCGTCGGCAACGGCTCCATCAAAGAGGCCATGCCCTACTCGTTCTCGACCAACGACCCCGCGATGGGGTGTGCGTCGGGCCTCGCGCTCACGAACTTCCTGATGGGCTTCTCCTACCAATACGAGAAGGACGAGATCCCCGCCCCGCTCCTCAAGGCGTCGGTCGTCACGCGTCTCTCGGCGGGCATGTGCGCCGAGTCCGAGAGCCACGAAGCCGAGCTACGCCGCATGCGCGCCATGTTCAACAAGCAGCCCACCGAGGCGATGGACGCCGGCATCTCGGAGAAGCGCCTGCATGGGCTCGCAGCGACCCGGAACTACGACGCTTTTCAAGCGCTCGCGGGTGCCTATGGCCCGCCCGGTAGCAACGACGAGGACGGCAAGCTCGCGTGTCCCGAGTTCGACGACGACTACCCCGAAGCGCTGCTCTACACCCTCGGCCTCTCTTCTGGCCTTCTGGCCGTCGTCCACGACACGCTCTCTGGCCGCCTCGTCGGCGTCGCGATGGACATGCCTCCGGCGATCATGCGAGCGACGAGCTGCGTGGACAATGACGCGTGGTGGGGCGTCCCCGACGCACTCCGGTCAGCCATCCTGCTCAGCCTGCCACAAAATGACATGCCGATCGACGAGGTCTGGAAGCGCCTCTATGCGTCGGCCGACAAGGGCCTCGCGGCGGGCATGACCTTGCCCTCGGCGCTTCTGGCTCAGAGCCTCGCCTCCCAGGGCAAACAAGAGGAGCTTTGCGCCCTCTTCGAGCGCATCGATGGCCTCACGACGCCGCCTCCGGCCGCCTACCAGCTGCTCGACGTATACGCCCGGACGCTCATTCGCCATGAATCCAACAAAATATGGACGCAGGAGAAGGGCCACCGCGCTGAATTGAACGCGCTCGCCTGCCCGCCGTCCAACACGCCCGTGATCCCGGCCACGGACGAGGACCTCTTCGGCGACTGATCGCCCCTTTTCACGAACCGACCACTCAAATCCAGGAGCCCCCCATGCGCGCCCGCACCCCTTCACACGTTACGTTGTCCGCGCTACTGCTCGGACTCTCACTCGCGTCCGTCGCGTCCGCCGGCGAGAAACGAACGCTCTGCGTGTTCGACATCAGCGGCGCCAACGGCGACACCTTCACTGCCGCCAAGGAGTACCAAACCGCCGCCATGGCCTGGGGCATCGACTTCGAGCTGCGACCCTACTCGAACGAGAAGGCAGCCGCCGACGACCTCCGGGCAGGCAAGTGCCACGCGTCGCTCATTACCGGCATACGGGCGCGACAGTTCAATAAGTTCACGGGCACACTCGAGGCCATCGGCGGCGTGTCGAACTACGAGACGCTGAAGAAAGTCTTCACTCAGCTCCTCGACCCGGCCAACGCGACCAAGCTCGCGGGCTACCTCAAGAGCGGCGACTATGAGGTCGCCGGGCTCTTCCCGATCGGCGCCGTCTACTTGTTCGTTAACAACAAGTCGATCAACTCCAAGGAGAAGCTCGCCGGCAAGAAGATCGCGACCCTCGACTACGACCACGCGGCCGTCGTCATGGTCGACGTCGCTGGCGCCTCCATGACCGCCGCCGACATCACGAACTTCGCGGGCATGTTCAACAACGGCGCCGTGGACGCCTGCTACGCTCCCGCCGCTGCGTACAAGCCCCTCGAGCTCCAGAAGGGCCTCAAGGCGGCCGGCGGCGTGATTCGTCTCCCGCTCGCCATGCTCAGTATGCAGCTCGTGCTCCACGCCCCGTCCTTCCCCGCTGGCTTCGCCAACAGCTCGCGAACCTACGCGCTGTCGCGGTTCCCGAACATGGTCTCGCTGGCCAAGAAGGCGGAGTCCGGCATCCCGGCGGACAAGTGGATTGAGGTCGTCGCAGCCGACAAGGATCGGTATGAGCAGATGTTTCAGGACGTGCGCGTCCGCCTCCGCGACAAGGAGAAGGTCTTCGACAAAGACATGCTTCGCATGCTGCTAAAGGCCCGTTGCGCATCCGATAGCGCCCGTGCCGAGTGTGCGGCGAAGCGCGAGTGATGTCGGGTCCCTCCTCTGCCGTGGGCCGGTGGGTGCGTTTCTTCGCATCCACAGTGCCGCTTCTGGCCGTCCTTCTCACGGCCGTCCTTCTTGGGGCGGGCGAGAAGATCCACAACGTCCTTCTCCAAATGGGGGAATCGCGGTGGGAGCAGTACGCGCTGCTTCGGGTGGACCCCGAAAAGCCGGATTGCAACCCGGAGGGGCCAGCCCCGGCTGAGAAGCCGACCGAGGCCGAAGAAGACGATCTCTTCGGCGATCCGGATACGTCGGACGAAGCATCCATCGCCGCCGCCAAGGTATGCAAAGACCGTCACGCCGCCTATGCCGCGCTGACGGCCCGTATCACCGACGACGTCCGTAGCTTCCGCTCCAAGGAACAGTTCGTCTCGAAGTTCGTCGAGTGGGGCATCGGCCACGCTCGCCACCTGCTCGTACTCATCATCCTCATCGGCGGGATCACCGCGACCTTCTTCCGCCACCACATCGGCCTCAGAGCGGCGCTCACCGTCATGGAGGACCGCGTCTCGCAGCTAACGCAGCTCGTCGCCAACGGCCTTCTCTTGACGTCGTTCTTCGCCCTCAAGAAGGTCTACAGCGACACTGGGGAGTCCGGCGAAGGTGGGGCGCTGCTTCAGCTCTGGATCGCCGGCTTCGCGACCATGTCGGCTGCCAACATCTGGCATCTGGTGAGGCCGGCGCCCTCCCTCGCGCGGACCGGCGGCACCCTGAACACGGCGAGCCTGTCGGTCCCGCTCTATGCGTCGATGACCCTCGTCTGCAGCGCCTATTTCGTGATGAGCGAAGGTGGCCACTGGCCTGGGGTCGCCATCTACCTGCAGGCCCTGCTCGACAACGCAATCCTGTACATCCAAGTGGCGCTGTACCTTTGGGTCGGCATGCTGCTCAAGAACACGCGGCTTGCGGAGCTCATCTTCGACGTACTGCGTCCATGGAACCTGCCACCGCACATCCTCGCGGTCCTCGTCGTCGTCGGTGCCGCTGTCCCCACCGCATTCACAGGTGCATCGGGCATCTTCGTCATCGCGACGGGTGCCATCGTCTATAGCGAGCTCATCCGGTCCGGCGCACACCGACAGCTCGCCTTCGCGGCGACCGCGATGTCAGGTTCGATGGGCGTCGTGCTGAAGCCCTGTCTCCTCGTCGTCATCGTGGCCGCGATGAACTACAAGGAGGTCACGACGGACCAGCTCTTCGAGATGGGCCGCTACGTGTTTGCCCTCAGCGCCACGGTCTTCACGATCGCGGCCCTCATTCTGTTCTTCCGTTCCGACGCCAAGTTCGTGAAGCCCAACGTGGGCGCAGCCGCTCGAGGCTCCGTACGAGCCCTGCTTCGTTTGGTCCCGTACGTCGCCATTGGTATCGCGGTCTGGGCCACCTACCGATATATGCTCGACACCAAGATGGACGAACACTCTGCACCGGCGATCCTGCCGGTGATGATGATCGCCATCGTCATCTTCGACCGCCTCGCGGCGCGCTATTCAGCCAGTAAGGCCGGCGACGACGTGAGCACCGTCCGGGGCGTTGGCAAGAGCCTCGCGGACAGCACGGGAGAAGCCGCGGGACACATTGGCGGCCTCCTCGCGATCATGGGTCTCTCCATCTGCGTCGGTGCCGTCATCGAACGTTCCGATATCATGGCGCTCTTTCCGCAACAGTTCGGCTCGCCCTTCACCGCCATGTTGCTCCTCGTCGTCATCAAGGTCATCGTCGGGATGATCATGGACCCCTACGGCGCGGTCATCCTCGTGTCACAGACCCTGGCGCCGATCGCCTACAAGAACGGCATCCATCCCGTACACTTCTGGATGATGGTGCTGACGGCGTTCGAGCTTGGCTACCTGCTCCCACCGGTCGCACTCAACCGCATCTTGACCCGCCAGGTCATTGGCGAGGCCGAGTATCAGCTCATGAAGGCCGAAGGCACGACCTTCTGGGAGCGCCATGAGGGCACGTTGTTGCCACTCGGCGTCATGGCCGTCGTGCTCGTCCTCGTGGCGTTCGTACCCCTGTGGTTCTGAGCGTGCAGCGCAGCGGCGTCCGTTCCGAGTCGCTGCGCCGGCTAGGCTGATTACACGCTCCGGAGCAGGATGGGGCGAGCCTGCGCGACACCGACATGTCTGCGTGCAAGAAGGTCGCTTGGGACAGGTAGTGGCAGACCCCAGCGATGAAGATGAGGCAGTTGATTCGAGTGGTTGCAGGCGATGACCCCAACCTGTACCCACTCCCCAGATCGGGCTCAGATACGTCCACCTCCTCATGGGCGCGCATGGAGAGAGTATGGCGGACCTCGAGAACGCCTTGGCGTTGACCGACGGAGGGGGGGGCCGCGACCGTTGCCTTCCGGAAGAGAGTCCAGCACAACCTGGACGAACTCGAGAAACGGCGAGACGCCGCCGACTGACCCAGGCCGGTCACCGTCCCCTGAATTCTCCGCGCCGGGTGTGTGCTCACACGCGACGGTGGGTTGACCGCGTTCGACCGTATCTGCTGGAAACCTAACGGTACACGGGTCCATCTCCATATGGCGTTTGGTCCGGAAGGCTGACCGAGGTTCCTGTCGGAGGTTTCGGACCGACTGTGGCTAACTCATGGTTCGCCGCAGGGAGAACAACGACGCTGACGTGGCACGGAGACCGTCTCCTTGCACCGGCAAGTATTACGCACGACGTCATCGTCGGACGCGGGATCGTCCCCACACGGGTTCACCGCCCCCTCGGTCCGGCAGCAGAGCGCACCCGCCTTCACTGCAGAGTCGGTCCCCCACGAGCCACGCCTTTCCGTCCGGGCTCGCCCTCACCAGTCCATCGTAGACTTCCGTCTCAGATGCAGGGAGAAACAGGCTCGACTGCCATGCTTCGCCGTCCTCATAGCGCTCCTGATACTGCAACCAGAAATGGCCACCTGGGAGCCAGCGGTGGTCGATGACCTTGGAAACGCAGGTTCGCTTCGACCATCCCTCGTCTTTGGGGTCGCCGCACTCGGATGACCACGTCGAGAAAACGTCTATCGGATCTGACGACCCATCCCGGTGGACTCGAAAGGTCTGGATGGATCCGTAACGCGTCTTCTCTCACCGAAGTTCCAGGCGTGCGGCCTTCGGCGCTTCGGCCTTCTTCCGTGGCGGCTTCGGGAGTGCCCCGGACCGCAATGCTTTTGGAAGGCGGCACTTGACCCAACGGGGCTGGCCGTTCCGGGACGCATTGATGAGCAGCCCCGCTCCGACGACGTCGCCCTCGAACTGAAGCCATTCAACCCCTTCGCGTTCTTCGAACGCAGGTCCACTCAACGGTACCGGCACTTCGGAATCGAGCGCCACGACTTGGATTCCAGAGCCTGTCGCGACGGCAAGATGGCCCGCGGCGCTTCCGGCGAGCCTGACTCCGGGCTCAGGCAGGTGGGCTACGCGGTGGATGCTTCCACCGTCGAAGCTGACGATCCCCACATCGTCGAGCCAGAACAGCGCATATGTCGGCTCTGTCGGTGGGGCCGCGCTGACGCCGAAGGAAAAGGCCAGTACCGCAAACAAGGTGACCATGACAGACCTCCAGACGCTCATCGATCAGATTGTCCGGGCCCATCCGGAGTAACTCCCCGGTCGGCGGGCCGGCGACCTCATGGCCGTCTCCGAGACCGTGAACGAGCCCCCAGATACCGATCCCCACCAGCACAGCGACAGTACACCAGAGCGCAACATTGGTCCCGTCCGTGGAGGACTGGCCGGCCCTATCGCTCGGGTCACCGGGCCGGCCCTATCGCTCGGGTCACCGAGCGGTCACGCCGCCAGGTCGAGCTCTCGCATCGGCCGAGTCCGCGGCTCCGGCAGCGGCTCACCGGCCGCCTCGCGCTCGTCCACATGGGATTCGATGACGTCCACGAGCTGGCGGTACGCGTCGATGGAGCTCGTTGAATGGCAGACACCGCCCCACGGAAAGAGGTCGGGACAGAAGCCCACGTAGCACGCGTCTTCTTCGCTCCAGCGTACGAACGCCAGGTACCGATCGCTCGACTTCATGGCAAAACCTCCGCGATGGCGACTCGAATCTGCCTTTCTTGATACGGCTTGGCGTCATCCCCGGGCTGTCCGGAGAGGATCACCGCGCCGAGCCGTGTAGCGTGTACGAACTTCCGATGGCTACCCTTGCCTCCCACGACCTCTCGAAATCCCGCAGCAAAGAGATCTGCGATGAGGTGGCGGAGCTTCCGTGGTCTGATGTTACTTGGCGCATGGCTCTTCGTCGACGTCGGAGAGTCGCTCACCCTCTCGCCGGCCCGCCTACTCGACTATGGCCACCTAGCCGCTGCCGTCACGGAGGAACCGTCGCAGCCCAACATGCCGAACGCCCCGATCGTCCGCCGTGATTGGGTCGAGGCTGACCACGAGCTTTGGGTGATTGTCAGGCAGGTCGAGGAGCACCCGGAACTCGCGGTCGCGGGTCGCCGCGTCCGGCATCACGTAGGCCGCCTGGACGTAGAGGCGCTCTGTGGGTGGCCGAAGCCCACGCATGCCTTGGGCAACAAACGTTGAGAGTGAGCTATGGGTGAGTACCGTACTTGTGGCAGACCTCGCCCGCTCCGTCGCAGCACTCGGATGCACCGGTATCGTCCTGGCACGTCGCGCCTGGGCAGGCGCACTGGCCTTCGATACACGCGATCCCTGAGTCGCCGGTACAGCCGCCGCAGTCAACCCCGCAGCTATCGGCGCCACACTCCACGTTCCCACCGAACTTGCTACATTGGCTCTGGCAACACGCGCCGCTGGCACACACCATCCCGTCGCTCGCGTCACCGTCGCAACACACGCCATCGCAAAGCACCGCGTCGTTTTCGGGGGTGCATGCGACGCAGCCGTCGGTCCCGGGCGCGCTCGATGGCTCACACTGGTCGTCGGACGCGCAGGCGCAGTCAGAGCAGGTCTCGCAGGTCTCGAAGAACGGTGCCTGGGGCTCGCAATCACCATGACCGACGGTGCCACACGTCTCGATCTCGTCGCACTGACGGGTGGCCGCGTTACAGACGGATCCATCGGCGCACGTCCCGCACGCCCGGCCACAGCCCGTGGTGCCGCACTCGGAGCCCGGCGCGCAGGTGTCGTCGCAACACGTACTCACGCCGCTCGAGAAGGTCTTGCAGATGTTGCTTCCAAAGCACTGGCCGCACACGCCGCCACACCCGTCGGAGCCGCAACTCTTGCCGTTGCAGCTCGGTTTGCAGCAGCTCCCGCTCTGGCAGACCTCGCCCGGCAGGCAGCAGCCGTCGCCGCAGGACGCGCCAGCGCACAGACACACGCCAAGGCTACCCGGACCCGCCGACACGCAGAGCTCGCCCGTGTCGCACGCGCAGTCGGTTGGGCAGCCGAGGCAGCCTTCTTCGCCCGGCTCGCAAGTCCCGTCACCGCAGGCCGAATCCGTCGCACAGAGGCCAGACGGGCTGCACGCGAAACCGACGGGACAGAGCCCACAAGAGCCACCGCACCCGTTGGAGCCGCACATTTTCCCGTCGCACGCGGGCGCACAGCACTCGCCCGTGGGGCCGCAGACGCCTCCGAAGGCACAACAGACAGCCGTGGCCCCCGAACCACACGACTCGCCAGGGCAGATGCACTTCCCGCCAGTCCCACAGAAAGCCCCGTCACTGCACTCGCCACAGGACCCTCCCGCGCCGTCGGGTCCACATTGGCGACCGACGCATGACGGCGTCGCGCACACCCCGCCAAAGCAGACCGAGGCGGCTGAGCAGCCACAGTCGACTGGACACGTCAGGCAGCTCTCGCCGAGCCCTGTCTGACAGCCATTCACGCCGCATGTCGACAGCGGCGCGCACTGTCCATCCCCGCTGCACGTCGTCCCGACGCCGCAGCCACCGCAGCTCCCGCCGCAACTATCGGGGCCACACTTGCGTCCCTCGCAGTCCGGTGTGCAGCACTGGCCGTTCGCGGTGCAAGACGCGCCGCCCGTGCAAGCGCAGTCAGCGGGACAGCTCGTGCAGGACTCGAAGAGCGACGCCTGACAGCCGCCGGTGCCGCACGACGACAGTGGCGAGCAGGTGCCGCCGCTGCACACCGTCCCAGCGCCGCAGTCTGGCCCACAGTCGTCGCCGCAGCCGTCGCTGCCGCAGGTCTTCCCACTACAGGAGGGTGTGCAGCAGGTGACGCCGTTACACGTCGCCGTCGGAGCGCAGCCGCAGTCGGCCGTACACGTCACGCAGCTCTCTTCGTCCGTGGCCGAGCAAAGCCCATCGCCGCAGTTGGTTACCGGCTGACACAGGCCGCCCGAGCCGCAATACGCGCCATCGGCACAACCTGCGCCGCACGTGCCGCCACACAGATCTGGACCGCAGTCACGGCCGCTGCATTGAGGGGCGCAGCACAGCCCCTGATGGCACGCGGTCCCAGCGCCACAGCCGCAGTCCTTGACGCAGGTGAAGCAGGACTCTTCGGCGGCAGGATCGCAGACATCGTCGCCGCAGGTCGTCAGCACCTGACAAGTCCCGGCGCCGTCGCAGAGCTGACCGGACGAGCAGCCGTCGCCGCAGGTCCCGCCGCAGCCGTCGGGGCCGCACGTCTTCCCATCGCAGCTCGGCGTGCAACACGCCCCTTGGTGGCAGGCGTCGCCATTGGCGCAGCCGCAGTCCTTGGTGCAAGTGACGCAGTTCTCGTCGAGAACTGCCGCGCAGACGCCGTCGCCACATGCTGTCAGCAGCTTGCAGACGCCCGGGCCAGAGCAGACCTCGCCGTCGACGCAACCGGGACCACACTCACCGCCGCAGCCGTCGCTCCCGCAGTCCTTGCCGTCGCACGCTGGCGTGCAGCACGCGCCGTCGTCGCAGACCGCCTGGTCAGGGCAGGTGCAGTCGACCAGGCACGTGAGGCAGTTCTCGCCGAGGTTCGCGTCGCAGAGCCCGTTGCCGCAGCTCGCGAGCGCCACACACTGCGAGCCGCCCGAGCACGCTTCGCCAGCGCCACACCCGGGCGCACACTGACCCCCACAGCCGTCGGCCCCGCACGTCTTGCCGTCGCACGCCGGCACGCAGCAAGTGCCGTTGTCGCAGACAGCGTCGTCGTCGCAAGCGCAGTCTTGGGTGCACGTGAGGCAGCTCTCGTTTGCAACGGCCTGGCAGGTCCCGTCGCCGCAGTAGACGAACTCGATGCACGTCGAGCCCGGGCCGCATACGAGGGCGCCGGCGCACGAGGCGTCGTCTTCGCACGGCTCACCGTTCGTTGAGGTTCCAACGCAGACGCCCTTTACGACGTCGCAGGCTCCGGTCTCTGGACAGTCGTCGTCGCCGTCGCAGGCGCCCGGGGCGGCGGGCTCACAGGCGCCGTCGAGGCAGAGCGAGCCCTCTGCGCAGTCCGCCGGCGCCCCGCAGCACGGGGCCTCGAGGCCGGGGTCCTCGCCGTCGATGAGCCCGTCGCAATCATCATCGACCCCATTGCAGCGTTCAGGCTCGATGGACGCGACCGCGTTCTTTTGAACGACACATTCGAGGCCACTGCAGACGGCCTCTTCGCAGCGCCCGAGGTCCGGGAAGAGCGCGGCGCACTCGGCGTTCGACTCGTGCCTAACTCGGACTCACGGAGACCTCGGACTTGTGTTCAACGAGTATGAGCCTGAGGCTTCTAATAGTGGCGGCGCGGCAGCGCCGCGAGGGTCACGGGCGACAGCCCGTGCGGGGCCTGGGGCGGCGCCCCAGCCGGCCGGCCGGAACGTTAGCTCCGGCTGAAGCAGGCGACGTCGGCGCTGGGGCTGACAGCCGACCGGGAGCGCGACGTCAGCGACGTCCTCCGAGACCGGGACGTCCTCTGGCGACTCGGCATCTGCGCCGGCACCCGGGGTCGCGTCCGCACGGGGCCCTGCGCTGTCGGGTGGGCCTGGTTCGACGTCGGCCACGTCGGTGCCGCCCGTGTCGCCGGTAGACCCGCCGGCGACATCGACCGGCGCCTGCCGGACGCTCGAGCCGGCGCAGGAGAGGCACACGACGCTGAGGAGGAGGATTGCGTACTTCATCGGTGCTCCGGTCGCCGTGGCTTTGGCGCGCGCACGAACTCTACGTCATGTTGCCGCTATGGCGCCCGTCAAAGGTCCCAGATAATTACAATTTATATTCAGTACAACACTAATGAACAGCACCGAAGTAGGGCGCGTCGGTCGATTGCGCTAATCGACCGTGTTCCACGGATCCCATGCAGGGGCCATCCCAGCGAGGAAGTTCTGCTCTTCGACGATGAGCTTCTCGACGATGTCGCCCAGCGAGCCAGACAGGTATTGCGAGATGCTGTACCCGTCGTCGCCGCCCGAGCCCGTCCCAGTCCCAGGTTTGCCAGGGATGTAATTGTCATAGGTGACTCGAGAGTTTCGCCGCAGTACCGCGTCGGCTGGGGCATACTCCCGCCCGGAAGGCAGGAGAGTCTCTTGGGCAAGGTAACCGTCGAATACGAGACCGAGGTCGCAGCGCCGCTGCAGCCCATCTGGGAGCTCATGACGACGCCAGCGGGCTACGCGCGGTGGAACCCCTTCATCGTGCGTATGGACGGGCCGCCGATCCTGCACGTCGGTGCGCGAATCGAGCTCCACGTCCGCTTCGAGAAAGGTGGTCGCGCTCGGTCCCGTGAGCTCATCACAGTCTTTGACCCGCCAATGGACGGGCGAGCCGAGCTGTCCTATCGCTTCCTCGGACCGCTTGCGGTCGTCGGCGGCATCCGCGCCGTGCGGCGACAGTGGCTCACGGCGCTCTCGGCGGACCGGACGCAGTACCGCACCGAGGAGGTCTTCGAGGGCTTTCTGACCGCCTTTCTCCCGCTGTCCGGCATTCGTGCCGGGTTCAGGGCGCACGGGGAGGCGCTCGCGGCGCACTTCTCCACATCGGTTGATCCCGCCGTCAGGGCGCGCTAAAAAGCACCGCTGGGGCCTTCTGTCCGGCACGCGAGTTGCTTGGCGCGTCCTCGCGCGCCCGAACGGGGTGCCTCAGTCCCTTGGAGTCGCCATGCGTCAGCCTCGCCATCTCGCCTCGTGTCTCCTAGTGTCCGGTGCTGCGTCCATGCTGGCGGTCGGGTGCGGCGGCACGCCAGCCGTCGTGACCCCGGTCCGAAATCAGGTCCACGTGCTCCCGGATCCCGGCAAGGCGGACAATTTCTACAGCACCAACGCTCGCGAGTTCATCTTGTCCGGCGTGTCGCACGTGATGCTGCCGGAGGACTTCGCTGCGCTCGAGGGCGACGCGCGCACGTCGCGCCTGAACAATCTCGTCGCGTCTCGCCAGTCGACGGTCGTGCGCGCCATTCAGGACCACATCAAAGAGGTCCTGACGCCCAAAAACGATGGCAAGACCGGCGAAGACGCTGAGTACTTCATCTACGTGAAGCGGGACGCAGCGAGCAGCGACGCTGCGGAGGTGCTCGATGACGGTCGCGCGCGCTTCGAGTTCGAGTTCGAGCTCGTCGGGCATCCGAACCTCATCGCCGCGTTGGCGCCGGCCGGTGACGCGCGCTTCGAGATCGAGGTCAAGGAGTGGCCCAGCCCGACTGGCGAGAAGATCGCAGTTCAGGCCACACCGACTCCGTCGACGGACAGCTTCCCTCGGTATGACGAGCTCTTCGCCGACGACGTCCTCGACATCGCCGTTCATTTCGGTGGCGACTACAACGAGGGGCGACACGATCTCGAGACCGCGAAGTGGCTGGTCGCGACGCTGATCGAGCACGGCTGGAAGAACGAGTCGGTGTCGAGCTACGAGACGCTCACCATCGACTCGCCACCGTTCATACGCGAGCTGAAGGTCGAGGGCCGCACCATCGCGGTTAAGGCCTACGTCTACCATAGCGACATGGTTACGCCGGAGCGCGAGACCGAGCTGAGCCGGGTCATGAAGGAGAGCCTTGCGACGCGTGACGTCGTCATCTACAGCGGCCACGCGGGCGAGAACGCCGGCTTCATCCTCGACTATCAGCCGAAGCACGAGATCACGGCCAGCGAGCTCGGGACGGTGCCGATGGCCAGCAAGTACCAGATCTTCGTGCTCGACGGGTGCCGTACCTACCGCACCTACGTCGATGACATCATGAAGAACCCCTCGAAGTCCTTTGATAATCTGAACATCATCACGACCGTGAACACGACGCCGTTCTCGGTCGGTTATCAAGTCCTCTGGGAGATGATGTTCTGGCTCACGCTGACGAGCGACGAGGGCGCGCACTATCCCCTGAGTTGGAACGCCCTCCTCGCCGGGGTCAATACGGACGACTTCAAGACCGTTCACTACGGCGTCCACGGCGTCGACAACGGCCCGAAGCTGAACCCCCACGGCGGCAGCGCGGCGTGTTCGCCGTGCGACGCCGACTCGGGCTGCGGCGCGGGTGGCAACCTCTGCCTGGGCTACAGCGGCGGAAACGCCTGTGGCGTCGCGTGTACGACCGACGACGCCTGCGGCGAGGGCAACAAGTGCCAGTCCATCACGGACAATGCCGACCTCTTCTATCTGCCGAAGCAGTGTGTCCGCGTGTCAGGGACCTGCACCGCAAACTAGTCAACGGCGACGCTGACGCACGACCTCGAACAGACACACCGTCGCGGCCATCGCGACGTTCAGCGACTCGGCCGACCCCGGCATCGGGATGGTTACGCAGGAGGTTGCAGCCGCCAACATGGCCGGCGAGAGACCCTGTCCCTCATTTCCGAACGCGAGCGCGACGGGCCCGGTCAGGTCCACGTCCCAGAGAGGGCTGTCGCTCGTGGGCACTGCCGCCAAGCGTTTACCTGCAAAGGCACGGAAGTCACGCGGGAGGTCGCCCGACTCGCGGATGGGCAATACGAAGTGGGCGCCCATCCCGGCTCGCAACACTTTGGGTGAGAAGGGGTCGGTGCCGGTCTTCGACACCAGAGCCAATGAGGCGCCTGCCGCTGCGGAGGCCCGCAGGAGTGTGCCGAGGTTGCCCGGGTCCTGCACGTCCTCGAAGAACACCGCGAAGTCCCCGACCGGGGCCGCGCCTTGCGGTCGGGGGAGCACGGCGAGGACCTCGGCCGGGCTCGTGAGCGCGGTGACGGCAGCGAGGGCGGACTCCGGCACGCACCGTGGCTCGAGTGCGGGCTGCCTTCTCGCGATGCGCGACAGGAGCGCTTGGACTTCGACGCGCTCTTCGGCGGCGGCGTTCACGTAGAGCGCGTCCAGGGCGATCTCCGCGTCGAGCGCGGCTCCCACGAGGTGAAGGCCCTCGATGACCATCAGCCCCGATTCGCGCCGCTCTCGCGTGTGGCTCATGAGCCGGGCGAGGCGCTTCAGTTCGGGGTTCTGGCGCGATTCGAGTGCCTTCATGAGCGGCCGGCCTCGAGCACCGAGTGTGCCCCAGACCCACTGCGGTGCGACAGTGGCGCGCCGTCGGCCGGAGTCACTTGCCTGCCTTCACCAGCGCCCGCACCTCGTCGAGCAGCTCTCGTGGGTACAGCTTGCCGGTGAGGTCATCCTGCACTCGCCTGTTTAGGGCGTCCCAAGCTGAATCTTCAGGAGCGATGACTTCGAGACCACGGATCTTGAGCGCCTTTACGGCGTCGGTGTTGGCCACTCGGACTTTGGCCATGAACACGGTCTGCCAACGCGCCATCACCTCCCGGAGGAGCTTCCGGTCATCCTCCGAGAGCTGATCCCAACTCGCCTTCGTAACCACCACTCCGTGCAGGGCAACGCCGAGCTTCAAGTTCGTCAGGTACCGCGCGAACTCGAACCAGGACAGCACGATGGCCGTGAAGGGCGAGGCGGTGAAGGTTTGGATGCCGCCCGTCGTGAGGTTCTGGAGCAGCTCTGCCGTGGGTAGCGGCGTCGCTGCTACGCCCGCCAGGCGATAAAGGCTCGAGAAGATGGTGTCCGAGGACGCGACCCACGGCTTTCCACCTTTGAGGTCGGCGGGCGTTCGGATCGGCGTTCGTGAGAACAGGTAGTGGTAGCCCGTGTCGCCGAGACCGAGGAGCACGAAGCCCTGCTCGAGGAAGGCTTTCTCAAACCGTTTCGAGAGTTTGGATCGAACGGCGTCGAAGATCTGATAGTCACTGACGAGACCCGGGACCTGAAGGACGAGGACCTCCTTGGCGATGGCCCCCAGCCCGGGGGCGGTGAGAGCGGCACCCTGAAGTTCGCCAGACTTCATCTGGCTCACCACCGCCACGTCGCCACCGCGTTGGCCGTGTCCGAAGACGAGGAGCCGCACGCGTCCCTTCGATCGTTCCTCGAGCTCGGCAGCCGCCGCGCGAAGAGTCTTCGTGGAGAGCGAGCCTTCCGGCGCTTCCGTCGCGAGCTCGAGGGTGACGGTCTGAGCCGCCGCCGGCGTCACGGCGAGGAGGCCGAACGCGAGCAGGCTCACGAGCGCCTGAGTCCGGCGCATCACTTGGCTCCTGAACGGTCCGGCGCGTCGAAGTACTTGTCGGTCTCTGCTAGCCAACGGGACGCGCGCTTCTTGGCGAGCGTGTTGGCAAGCTGCCGCTCGGTCATGATGTCGTCGGGCGCGTCGAGCACCTCTTGCAGGACCGTGCGATACTCACGGCGGTCACCGACGGCGCGGCTGTAGTGGCGCGCGTACATTACCTTGGCCATGAGATAGCGGCCGCTCGTCACGGCGATGCCTGCTTCAAAGGCCTTCTTGGCCTCCTCCGGGTCGCCTCCCATGGCTTTCGGCAACGCGCTGCCGATCGAGCCGAAGAAGAGGTGAGGGCCGCCTTCATCAATCGCGGGGGTGCGGTCGCGGACCCAGCCCATGATCTTCTTGACCCGCGGCAAGTCCGCTTGGTGGTCGGGGTTGTCGGCGTCGACAGTGATCAGGTTTCCCCACGCGAAGGCGAGCCAGTAAAGCGCCGCGGCGTGCTCTTCGGCGTTGCACTCTGCCAGGATCTGATCGAAGCGGTCGCCTGACCCGAAGACGGCGCGTGGGGCGTCATCGAAGTCGAGCGCGAGGCGCCGCACGGCGTAGGCGCGGGCGCGCTTCAGAAACGAGATGGCGCGCGCTTCGAGCACCTCCGCTTCGGCGCTCAGCGGGGTCGCCTGATCGAGCTCGTCCTGGATGAACGAATAAGAAAACTGTGCGTAATTGCGGGCGATTAGAACCATCAGATCCGCATTTTCAGGGGCCGCCTCGAGCACGCCCTCCGCGAACTTCAACTGGCCGAGCGCCGCGTGGTAGGCGAGCCAGGGATCGGGTTCGGAGTCGAAGCTCTTTACCGCCTTCTTCATGACGTTGGTCGTCTGGTTGGCAGCGATCTCGGTGAACATGTTGGTGCAGCCGGGCTGGGCTGCCACGAGGATCAGAGCGGCGAACGCGGGTCGAAGCATGGCGGTTCCCCCTTTGGGAACCCTGGTTTTATGCTGCGATCTCGGCCGCTTCAAATAAGCGGGCCGAAAGGCCTCAAAAAAGGTCGCCTTGCGGCCCGCTCTCGCGGAGGAGCTTGAGCCCGAGGTGAGTAAATGCGCGTGGCGTGGCGACGCGGCCACGGGGCGTGCGCTGAATGAAGCCCTCCTGTAGCAGGTAGGGCTCGTGAACGTCTTCGAGCGTGCCGCGCTCTTCGGAGAGTGCCGCGCTCATGGTCTCGATGCCCACGGGCCCGCCACCAAACTTTTCGATCATCACCGACAGGTACTTACGATCCATGAGGTCGAGCCCGAGCGGATCGATCTCGAGGCAGTCGAGGGCAAATCGCGCGATCGCATGGGTGATGGCGCCGTCACCCTGTACCTCTGCGTAGTCGCGAACACGGCGCAAGAGACGGTTGGCGATTCGTGGCGTGCCGCGGGACCTCGACGCGATCTCCATCGCGCCTTCCGGAGCGCATTCGATGCGGAGGATCTTGGCGGAACGATTGACGATCTTCGTCAGCTCGGCTTTCGAGTAGTACTGGAGTTGGGCATGGAAGCCGAAGCGATCCCGGAGCGGCGACGTGAGCAAGCCCGCTCGGGTCGTCGCCCCAACGAGCGTGAAGGGTTGGAGTGGCAGCTTTACGTTACGCGCGTGCGCACCTTCTCCGACGATGATGTCGAACTCGAAGTCCTCCATGGCCGGGTAGAGGTTCTCTTCGACGGCCGGGTTCAAACGATGGATCTCGTCGATGAAGAGGACGTCGCGCGCCTTGAGGTTGGTCAGGATGCCGGCTAGGTCGCCCTTCTTCTCGATGGCAGGCCCGCTCGTGACCTGCAGGTCGACGCCGAGCGCCTGCGAGATGATGTGCGCGAGCGTGGTCTTGCCGAGACCGGGGGGCCCCGCGAAGAGGACGTGGTCGAGCGCGCCCTGACGCTTTCTGGCGGCAGCGACGAACACCTTCAGGTTGGCGATGACGCGCTCCTGGCCGACGTAGGCGTCGAAGTCGCGCGGGCGCAGCGACCCCTCGAGGACATCGTCGTCTTGGAGCTCGGGGCGGACGTCGTCGGTGCTCATCGGAGATGCCGCAGGGTCTCACGGAGGAGGCCGTCGAAGTCGCGTGGCCGAGATGGCGCCGCCTCGAGGTGCTCGAAGGCCCGGTCCACCTGCGCACCCTTGAAGCCGAGGTTCTGAAGTGCGCTGCGGACGTCGGCGAGGGCGTCGGCAGGGGCCACCAATGTCGCGCTGCCTGTCGCGACCGCCGGCCTGAAGGCGCGGAACGCCTCCTGAAGCTCTACCAGGATGCGCTCGGCGGTCTTCTTGCCGACGCCAGGGATCTTGGTCAGGCGCAGGACGTCGCCGTCAGCCACGGCCCCAACCAGCTCCGCGAGGCTGGCACCTGAGAGCACCGCCATGGCGAGCTTTGGCCCGATGCCCTTGACCGTCGTGAGCTTTAAGAACACGTCCCGCTCGAAGGGCGCGGCGAATCCGAAGAGCTGAATCGCGTCTTCGCGAACGTTCGTGTGAATGTGTAGTCGCGCCTCCTCGCCGACCGTGAGCCCGGCCACTACCGGTGCCGCCGCGTGCACGAGGTAGCCGACGCCGTTCACGTCGATGACGGCGGATTCATTGGACTTCGAGAGCACGACACCGCGGAGGTGAGCGATCATTCAGGCCTCGCGAGCGGGAGGGTGGCGGGCTGCCGAGGGCGGATGTGCGCGCGGTTCTGCGCGATGAGTGCTTCGAAGCCGCTGCTCTTTCGTGCCCGGGTGGTTCTCGTCACCGCGGCGGACGGCTGAAGTGCGAGATCGGTGAGGTGGTGACAGTGGCAGATGGCGAGCGCGAGCGCGTCCGCGGCGTCTTCAGCGGGAACCTCAGGGAGCCCCAGTAGGGTCTTGACCATCATCTGGATCTGGTACTTGTCGGCTCGTCCCCGGCCAGACACGGTCTTCTTCACGAGCGCGGGCGGGTAGGAGAGGACCCGAAGCCCTGCTTCCGCCGCAGCGAGGAGCGCAACGCCTCGGGCGTGGCCGAGGATGAGCGCCGACTGTGCGTTCTTGGCGGCAAAGACAGCCTCCACTGCGACCACGTCGGGTCGGTGCAACCTAATGATCTCGATGATGCCGCGGTAGATGACCTTGAGCCGTTCGGCTAGGTCGTCCGTGGCGCGTTTTGCCTGAAAGAGGCCGTTGTCGACGTGCCGCGCGCGAGACGCGTCGTAACGGACCACGCCCCAGCCGGTGGTGTGGGTGCCGGGGTCGAGTCCGAGGACGATCATCGCGACGTGCCGAACGAGGGACCGCAGTTCATGCGCCTCAACCTTCTAGCGCCGATTCGTCGAGCTCGGCGTTGTGGAAGACTTTCTGCACGTCGTCGTTGTCTTCAAGGGCGTCGATGAGCTTCATGACCTGCTTTGTCAGCGCCGCGTCGCAGGGGGCCATGGTCGAGGGCACGCGTGCGAGCGCCGCGTCTTCGATGGTGTAGCCAGCGGCGTCTAGGCCGTCTCGGACTGCGTACAGATCGCCCATGGCCGTGGTGACGTAGAAGCGGTCGCCGTCGCGTTCGACGTCTTCGGCTCCGGCTTCGAGGGCGGTCATCATGACCGCATCCTCGTCGACGTTCTTGCCCTCGAAGTCGAGCACGATCTGGCCCTTTCGCTCGAACATCCAGGCCACGCTGCCGTCCATGCCCATGTTCCCGCCAGATTTCGTGAAGGCGAAGCGAAGGTCGCCGACCGTGCGGTTCTTGTTGTCGGTCATGACCTCGACGAACACGGCCACACCACCCGGGCCGTAACCTTCATACGTCGTCTCGATGTATTCGACGCCGTCGAGGTCGCCGGCGCCCTTTTTGATGGCCCGATCGAGCGTGTCTTTGGGCATGTTGGCACCGCGAGCGGCCGTAATCGCGGCACGGAGGCGAGGGTTGGCGGCTGGATCGGCGCCGCCGAGCCGAGACGCGACCGTCACCTCCTTGATGACCTTCGTGAAGACCTTGCCGCGCTTCGCGTCGACAGCGGCCTTCTTGTGCTTGATCGTGCTCCACTTGTTATGACCGGACATGACTGCTCACTTGTATAGGTCCACAGAGGCCCGAGGATGCCACGAGGTGTCCCAAAACGAAACAGGGGAGTCCGATTTTGGGACGCGCTTTGGGACAGTAACGCGCCAGGATGGCGTCGCCATAGGGCGCAGCGTGTTGGCACGCGTCGTGATTGAGAGGGAGCCATGCGACTCACCTCCCCTCTGCGTTCTCGTGCCTGCTTTCGCGACTGGCTACTCTCGAGTTGGTGGTGGTTCGTCCCGCTCGTGTCGTTTCGAGCCTCCGGTGACGACCGTGGCGAGTGGGCAATCGAAGTTCAGCTCGGTTGGCGGCTCGGTACGGCGCCAGATTCGTCGTTTGGAAGCGACAGCCTCGGCTCGGAGAGTGAGGCCTCGAGAAGTGAGGTGACGCCATGATCGCTGGGATGATCGCTGGGATGAGCGTGTTGGCCGTTGGCGCGACCATGACGGGACCTCCACGGGTCGGGCCGGAGCGCGAGCCCACCGTTCGCCAGGTCCAAGACGCCGTCGCCGAGCGCTGGGGTGATGGGCGAATCGACGAGACGTGGGGTCGCGCGCGATGGTCGCATGCACTCCCCCAGCGAGTCGCCGTGCGAGTCCGCCGAGATGATTCGCTCTCGCTCGATGGCTCGGAGTCCGATAACGGTTGGTCGGTCAAGACGAGCGACGACGACCGACTCTCCTGGCAGGTGGACGTGCAATGGGACCTTTCGAAGATCGCGTACGACCCTCGGGCCGATCGGCTCCTGGCGCTCTCCGAGGAGCGCTCTCGACGCCGAGTCCGGGCCGTCGACGACGCGACTCGGCTCTACTTTCGACGACGTCGTCTGCAATACGAGTATCTGGCTTTGGCTGCGGACTCGGACGACCGGCGCCGGGCGCTCTGGCTCGACATCGAAGAGCTCGGTGCGCGCTTGGACGCCTTGACCGGCGGCCTCTTGCGCGGCGCGAGGACGCAGTGGTGGGACTTGCGGACGCGGCCGCCTTGAGAGGGTCAGACAAGACTCCGGTTGGCGTCCGCCGGCAATTCTCTAGCATCGAGTTGCTCTCGCTCCTAGAAGGGCTTTGAGCCCGTCTTCGTCGCGCAAGTACGCGCCTATCGGCGCCAGCTCGTTGCGTCGAAAATTGCGCGGCGTACACTCAGTGGGTCGGACAAAACTCCGATTGGCGTCCACCGGCAATTCCCTAGCATCGAGTTGCTCTCGCTCAAAGGCGGCCGATGCAGCCCGCCTTCGTTGATCGAGTATGCGCCTATCGGCGCCCAGTCGAAGCAAGAGGGCGGCTGCGTTGGCAGTGCATGCGCTTGCGGGTGGGGGACGACCCCCACACCCCCGGCGGGCGCGGCGATCGCTCAATCTCCATTTTGTCCGACCCGCTCAATCTCCATTTTGTCTGACCCTCTGAGCTCGGTCAGCACCATCTTTTGCAGAGCGCCGAGGCGGCTGTCTATTGTCGGACCGAGCTCGGCCTGCGTGACGACGAGAGGGGGCCAACAACGTCCACAGCGCATGGCTGGGCCGCCGTTCCACCAGCAACTACACACTCGCCAGTTCGGAGCCTCGCTGCCCATGTCAACTCCATGTACCCGACCTAATTCACGATTCAGGTCGGGACTTGCGGAATCCAGCCGGCCGGGGACAATCGCCCCGTGAACGAAGAGCCGCTCCTCAAATTCCTGGATCTCGTCAAGGCTCGCTTGGGCGCCGACGACGTTCGAGCGGAGATCGGCGGCCGCGATCCAGCGGGCGCCAATCTGGTGGTCGCGACCGTTCGACCTGGCGTGCGCGTCGTCGCTGTTTTCGACGACGGGCTGCACGACGCTGTGCGGCTCAAGGAGCGCCTTGATGGCCTCGTCTCCGTGTTCGGCGGGTCGACGGAGCGCCCCGCATCGGCGCTCGAGATCCCGGCACCGGACGCCAACGAGTCCCTCGAACTGGCGCTCCTGTCACTCGCTGAACGCGCATCGGCGATACGGGCGCTTGTCGTGGACGAGCAGTCGCCCATCGTGTGGGGAACGTCGAGCCCGGAGTCGCTCCCGTCGGACGTAGCCACGGCGACGTCCATCGCGCACACCGCCGACGCGCTAGAGCGAGCTGGGCTCGACCTCGCGACCCTCATTGCTGGTGCGGACCCCGATCTCGAGGGCACTCTTGCAAAGAGCTCCCTGTCTCCCGCTGAAAAGCGCGGGATTTTGGGCGTCATCTCAGCCCTGACCGAGCGTGGTGGGCTCAGAACAGTCGAGGCGTGGAAGCAGGACGTACTCGTCGCTCGTGCGGTGGCGCTGACTCGGCGCCAGCGCGACGTGAGCTTGCTCCGCGAGCCGCATTTAGGCGTCTTCGCAAGAGGTTTCGCTAATATATACCGTCTACTTTTAGTCTACGACGGTCGATTCTCTCCCCTTCAGGCGGAAGCGGCGACCATCCAAGCGCTCCCCGTCATCGAGAACCTCGTGGCACGACTGCCACCGGTAGACCCGAGCCCCGGCGGCAAGGTCGTCGCGCTCCGTCGGAGCTGACGGGTGAGTCACCTCGATACACTCCTGATGACGCGGCGCACGATCGTCTGCCTTGGCCCTGGCGGCGTGGGTAAGACGACGACCAGCGCAGCGTTGGCTCTACGAGCGGCTTCGCTCGGTCGTCGAACGCTCGTCCTCACGGTCGATCCCGCGCGCCGCCTCGCCAACTCTCTCGGCCTCGACCGCTTCGAGAATGATGAGCAGGAGATTGGCCGCGATCGCTTCGACGCTGCAGGTGTGCCATATGGCGCGCCGCTCTTCGCCATGATGCTCGACACGAAGCGCACCTTCGACGCCATCGTGGAGCGTTATGCCCCAAGCGCCGAAGCCCGTGAACGCATCCTTCGCAGCCCCTTCTACGCCCAGGCCTCCACTCGGCTCGCTGGCTCGCAAGAGTATATGGCGATGGAGAAGCTCTACGCCCTGACTCAGCTCCCACCAGACCACGGCAGGCCGGCATACGACCTCATCATCCTCGACACGCCGCCGACAGTGCATGCGCTGGACTTCCTCGATGCGCCGGGAAGGCTCGAAGAGTTGATGAGCTACAACACGGACCTCTCAGCGACGAGTGGCGACGACGAGGATGCCGGCATCATCTCTCGGGGCGGTCGCATGCTCGGCCGCCTCGGGCTCGGCCTCGTGAAGGCTAACACGACGATCCTGAAGGGCATCGGTAAGTTCTTGGGCGCCGATCTCTTCACGGACATCCTCTCGTTCCTGGGCGACTTCAGGACCATGGCTGCCGGCTTCCGCGAGCGATCTACAGCAGTTCGCCGTTACATGTGTTCGAGCGAGATCTCGTTCGTGGTGCTTACCGGGCCCGAGCGCTCGAGCATCGACGAAGGGCTCTACCTGGCGGAACGGCTCGTCGCCGAGCGCATGCCGCTCGGCTCATTCGTGGTCAATCGGGTGCGCTTCGGCCCGGCGGACACGTCTTCGAGCGACGACGGCAGCTTGTCGGCCGCAGCACGTCAGTACCTCACGGAGAGCGCGGCACGTTACGACGCGCTCGTGTCACGCGATGGTCGTGAGCTCGCGCGGCTCGACGGCCGCCTTCCGGTGGCCGCCATTCGGGTGCCCGAGTTCGCTGACGATGTCTGCGACCTCAGCGACCTTCACCGCTACGGGACGCACCTGATGCGTTGAGACGTGCTTGAACGTTCCGTACGGGCTCCTCACCGATGCCAATACGACCGCGTGTCTCCAGTATTTTTGAATCGTACCTATCGCCAGGGCGCGTCGGTACCGTAAAACCCTTCGGGCAGATTGACGAAAGTCGATGACAAGTTCAGTCCGCCGGTGCAACGAAGGGTCGTCTGGGCGCGCCGGCGGCGCTACCCTGGGGTAGTTTTCCATGCAGGCTGACAGCGGTACACGAACTCGAAGCCCGTCCGACGCCGCTTCTGGGCGACCTACTCCCTCGAACACGCTAGAACCACGCGCTGCCGTCATGCCCAGCGGGGCGACCACCCGGCCCAGCGGGGCGACCACCCGGCCCAGCGGCAACACGACGCGAGACAGCGCAGCCACCTCACGGCCTCAGCGAGCGACTGTCGAACCCGAGACCTACTTTGGTGCTCTGCGTGCGTCGTTTGGCGCGGCACGCGCCGAAGCGCCTTCCATCGTCGATCCGACTTGGTTCGCCTATCGGGGCTACGTCGCCGCGGCCGGGCACGCTGGGGGTGGGCATCTTGCATGGGAGCGCCTGGCTCCCCGCTACCAGCGCATGCGCGTGAGGTTCAAGGAGCTGCGGCGGCGCTTCGACGACTACGCGGCCGCCTATGGACTGGGGTTCGGCCTTGGCCTCGTCGACTCCGGGTTCCTCTCTGCGGCTGATGGTGAGCGGCTCGTCGAGGCGCTGGTGCCGGAGCCGGAGAAGCCGCCCCCGTCATACAATACGGGGCGATTTTGGCTCTATGTCGCGTTTGGCGTGTGCATCGTTGGAGGCGGCGCCGTCTACTTGGAGAGCCTGAAGCCGTCTTACCCGACGCTCACGGCCCCGCTCCTAGGCGGCGCCGTCGCCGCCGCGCCCGCCGCTGCGAAAGATGCCGCGGGCAAGGCCCCCGTCGTGACCCCGTCGACCCGTTCAGTCGTCGATGATGCGATGGCCGGCACCTTGTCGGTCCCTGAAGCCGTGGCGGCGATTCGCCAGCTTCCGGTTGCGAACGGCACGGTGCAGGCGGAGCTGCTCTTCTCACGGATCCCGACCGCAGAGCTCCGGCTGCAAGCTGTCAATCAGCTCCTCGACACTCCCGGGGGGCGTTTCGACGGCCTGCTACGTGCGGCGCTCACGAGCTCGGACCGAAACATCGTCGATCGTGCGCTCGGCATCATCGCAGGACGGGGCAACTACCAGCTGATGCCCGAAGTCTCTCGGCTCTTGGCCCGTCCGGACGCCCAAACTCGTGCCATCGCCATCGACACCTTGGGGATGCTGGTCGAGCCGCTCGAAGCTGACCGCCTCATCCCGTTCCTGCGTGACACAGACAGCGACGTGCGCGGCTCCGCGCGACGCGCACTGACCCGGGTGTTCGGCAAGGACCTCGGTGCCGACCCGAAGAAGTGGTGGGAGCGTGTGAAGCATTTGAAGGGCACTTCCAGCCGGACTCGCCAACAATGAGGGTCGTGCCTTCGACTCTCCGCTGCCCGCTGACGGGGCAACCCCTTGTTGCCGCTAGTGACGACATCCTGAGGCGCCTCAACACGCTCATCCTCACCAGCGGGGTGAAGCGGCGCGACGGTGAAGACGTCAAGAAGCCATTGAGCGACGGTCTCGCTACCGCTGACGGACAGTGGCTCTACGCACTCCACGACGGCATCCCCGTCCTAATCGCCCCGACTGCGATCCCGCTCACGTAGCGTCGGCGCTGAGACCACATGCGGCAGTCTGCACTGGCTGCGACCGCCGCTACTTCAGCAGCGACTCGAGCCACGCTTCCGGTGACAGCGCGACCGGGGCCATCGTACATACGGCACCAACGCCCGAGGCCACTCTGTCGCCGGCCTGTATGGCCCATGCGCCGCCGTTCACGAGGCTCAGCGTGTCGAAGCCCGTTCCGCTGGGCGCCGTGACCGCGAGGCTGAAGCCCGGCGCGTCCTCACGGCCGAGTGTCGCCGCGTGGTGCGGGAGTACGAACTCGGTCCCGAAGGCGAGCCCCAAAGGGTTGTCGCCATAGAGGACCCGCACTCTCGCCTCGGCCAGGAAGGGCACCACCGACCACGGCAGGACGGTCACAGCCGAGTCGGTCGTGACGCTGAACGCGAGGACCTGCATGAAGCCGGCCTGGCAGGTCGTGCGGTCGACGCGAAGCGCCGCCGCCAAGACGTCATTGGGGACCTGAAGGACGCCGAGCTCGGTCGCGTTGATGCTGCCGTTTCGTGAGAGTGGCCTGACCTGTTTGATCACGATGCGTTCGGGGTACGTGACCCCTGTGGCCATCGCGGGGAAGCCTTCCGTGACCTTCCGAAACTCGAAGTCGAGTGTGATCGACAGGGAGCGGTTACCCGGCGGCAGCACGGCGTTCTTGGCGTCGAGCCAGTCACGGGCGAGCGGCGCGGCGAGGTCGCGAATCCAGACCAGCTCGGCGTCCGTGAGGATGGGCTCTTTGGTCTCGCTCGACGGTAGAGCTCGCTCCATGACGGGCGCCGAGAGTGGCCCTGTCACGACGTCGACTTCGGGCGTGATCCCCGAGCCGGGGGGCGGGTTGGTGACCGAGACGGCGCCGGCCTGGACGTTCAGGGTGAGCGTGGTCTGCTCCGAGCCTCCGGCGCGGGAGAGCGACAACAGGAAGACCCCATTGGCGAGCTCGGCGTCATCGTCGAAGCGGGGGTGGACACTGACGCCCATACGACCGTTGAGGTGGTCGAGTCCGGCGTTCTCGCGCTCTTCGAAGGCGCCGAAGGACCAGAAAGACGCCCAGACTTTTCGGAGGGCCAGCGCCACGGTCTTCTTTCTGTCGGAGGCTTTGGCCTGACTCTCGGGCTCGAGGAACGCGGTCTCCGAGGTGTAGACGCCCGCGCCGTTGAAGCCTTCGACGTCCTCTGCGGTTGAGGAGGAGCGGAAGCGGAGGCCCTGCGACGTCGCTAGCGCCGCAAAGCGCATCTCGAGGTCGCTCATTAGCGCTTGCATCAGGCCCGCTGGCATGGCCTGGGCGCCCAGAAAGAGCCCCTGCACCCCGCCGACCTTGAGGAGATCCCAGATGACCTTTCGGTGCGCGCCGGCCTTGAAGGTCGTTAGCCAGCGCATGGCGTCGAGGTTCTCGCTGTTCGACTCCACGAACTGAGGCTCGCCTTCGAGCAGAAGCTGTCGAACCCGCCGGTCCCGGCTGAACTCCGGATCGTCGATCAGCTCGGCGAGCTGGCCCTGAACCGGAGCCACGAACTCGGCGTAAGCGCGCACCGTGATGGCGAGGGGCTCGTAGGGCCCGGGGATGGCGTCGTACGCCGTCAGCGCCGCGAGGCCGGCGCTCTTGCCGCCGATGACCGGGACGAGCTCCGGCAGCACCTCGAGGGCGCCGGGCCCCGGGGTCACTGCGATGGGCCGCGTATAGGGCATGCCGGCGAGGGGCGCCGGGATGAGCTCGCCGAACTCGCGACCCGACTTCTGCTGCCAGCTCTCCCACTCGGCGGCGCTCATCGGCTGCCAGCGGACCACGTCGTCTTTCACCTGAAAGATCAGTGGAGTACGGTCCGCCTCGAGGCTCGCGAGCGCCCCGTCCGCGAAGACGCCGCCCATGTAAGCGTTCGGGGTGCCGCGGGCGATGGCGAGCAGGTTGAAGTGCGCCTGCGGCGTCTGCGGCACGGCTGTGATGATCCCCGCGACGGGCGGCAGGTCGTCTGGGACCTCTTCGAGGATGACGATGTCGGTTGGGTCGAGGGCCACCTTCGTGAGCTCGCCCGACCGGATGCGCTTGATACGGCCTGCCGTGATGCCGGGGTTGTAGGAGCGGACCTCGCCCGGTGTGACCAGGTCCTGATAGGTGAGCACGCGGTCCTTCAGCGGCCCGTTCCCTGCCCGTAGGGCCGTCGCCAACGCCTCCTGTTGGGGCGACGTGCGCGCGAGCCAACGTAGCCCGCCGTTCCGAGCCCCTGGAGGCAGCCGTTCTTCGACGTGGTTGATGAACTGCAGGACGAGCGCTTCGGTTGCGCTGTCGATGTATTCGAGCTCGAGCGCCCAGATGGCCTCGGGGACCACGCGGCCTTCGGATGGAGGCAAGTAGAGGACGGAGCCGACCCCGAAGGTCCGAGGCGCGCACGGCGCTTCCTTACAGCGGCCAAGCGCTAGGTTGTAGAATCGGTTCGAGGCCAGCCGCTCGCCGGACCAAAAGAGTTCGATTGGAAACTGCTTCTGGCCCTGGTAAGCGGCGTAAATGGCTGCGATCGAGTCGAAAGTCAGGCCCTGCGCAGGGTCTTCGTCGGCACCCTCGACGGGCTGTCCGTTCAGCAGCCTGAACCAGTACCACTCGTCGTGCAGACGGTAGAAGCGCGGATCGAGGAAGATGGCGTCGCCCGGCTCGTCCTGAAAGCGCGTGATGATGAACTTGGACTGAACCGGCAGCTCGCCAAGGTCATTCAGCGCAAGGTAGTCCTCGTGTGCACTGAACGCCGACACCGTGTGGTCATCGAAGCCTGAGGGGTCTTCGGTGTCCGACGTGACATCACTCCCAGTGACGCCCGTCTCGGTCGTGCAAGCGAAGAGCGCAATGAGGCAATAGGCACTGGCGATGGGCCGCAGGCGTCGAGATGGCAAGTTTGGCGTCACTTCTTTGGCTGCAGCTCGAGGTCGAGGATGTCTACCCGGACGTTACCGTCTCCGGTGACGAAGAGCACGCCACCGATGTCCTTGGTCGTGAGCTCGTCCTTCACCGCTTGGGGGAGCCCGTCCTCGAGCCGGGGTTCGAAGACGAATGACTCTGTGAAGTTGTGATGGAGAGGCCGAAAGGTCTGCGAGAAGAAGCCGGTCAGCGCGATCGGCTCGCTCGTGAGCCCCGTGATGGTCGTGCCCGCCCATTTTCCGAGCGGCGCCGTATAGCCAGCGCTTATGCCCTTCGGCGGCAGCGGGTACCACGTCCCGGTCGCGATGGTGACGCCCTTCGCCGGGCCGTCCGCGGTGACGGTCTCTTCGTAGGTGCGCGGGGTCTCCAGGAAAGGGCCGTCTCCTGGGCAATCGGTGAGCAGGTTCTCCTCGTCGTTGATCTCGAAGGGCTCCCAGTCCTCGAGGGTGGGGACGGGAGAGGCATAGGACAGGCCGACTCGGAACGTGACGTCGCTCGGCAGGACCAACGGCCCGAGGCGGGCGTCCATTGACTTCGGGACGCTGGTCACGATGCGAACGCGCCGGCTCGGGCCATCGGGCGTCAGCGGCGCGACGTCCCACTCGTCCACGGTCTCCCAGAGGCCGGTCATGAAGGTGGACTCGCCATCCGAGTGCGAGGCGCCGGGCAGGCTCGCCGGTGCGCCGGAATGGGTCGCTATGGCGCCTTGTTGGGCGAGCGTCACGGTGAGGTCCTCGTAGAGCGTCGAGCCCAAGCGCTCTTCGGTGAGAAAGCCGCCGAGAGCCGACAGCGTCCACTGCGACTTCGTTCGGTGGGCTCCGATAGTCGAGCCGTATTCGCCCTGAAAGGAGCACCGCTCGAGCGTCACAGGCGCGAGGTAGGGCACGAGCGGCGCGGTGTTGCCGGAACGCGGTACCTCCCGGACCTGCTTGATGACGAGCGCTTCGGCCTCACCGATGGCCTTGTACTCGAGGTCGAGCGTGTATTCGGTCTTCTGCGGGTGTGCTGCTTCGAAGGCTGCTTGCACCTTCACGATGAGGCCCGCGAGCTCTTCGTAACGCTCGGCCGTCCCGAGAACGAGGGCACCAATGGGTACGAGGCTCGATGGTTGAAGGAGCGACGCGGAGTCGAAGCTGCCGAACAGGTCGTATCGATAGACTTCAGGGGTCGCGGCGGAGTCCGGATTGGTGACCGACAGCGAGCCCTTTTGAGTGACGAAGGTCATACGTGCCTTGGGACCGCCGGTCGCGACCGTGACCGTCGCGACGCCGTTGGCCGCTTCGGTCTCGTCTGGGAAGCTCGGGTTGACCAGCAGCGCCATGCCGACCTTGCCAGGATCCACGCCTCGCCGTAGCCGCTCGAGCGTGGCGTTGTCGTTATAGAAGCTGGCGATGGTCTTTCGGATGGCTTCGAGGGCCGAACGTTCTGTCAGGCGGTCCGGCTGGCACGCGCTCGGCCCGACGTCGTCGTCATCGAGATCGTCTGCGAGGCAGCCCGTGTAGGAGTCGTAGAGTCCGGCGCCGCTGAAGGAGGCGCCGTCTTCGACGTTGGTCGAGCTGCGGAAGCGGAGCCGGACGTTCGGGTCGAACGCCAACGCGAGCTGGGAGAGCAGCGCGTCTGCGGTGGAGTCCGGGATGGCGACCTCGTCCCGGATCAGGTCGCGGATGCCGCCGAGGCCTGTGAAGAAGGCGCCGAGATCGGCGATCGGGAAGCTCGGGGTGCCTACGCCGGAGGCGTCTCCAGCAGCGACCGCGAGGCGGCGGGCAATGGCCGATGCGAGGGTGCCGCTGTTCCCATCTACCGTCACAGTCTGCCCCATGAACGCATCCCAAAGGTCGAACGAGACGCCGGCTGCCGCCGGGCTGTGATCCGGGATTGCGTCGCGCAACAGGCCGAAGTTCGCGGCTTTGCCTCCAAAGTAGCGCGCGTCGCCCGGCGTCAGCACGTCGGCGTTCTTGACGAGGACACCGGGCGAGGCCTTGGGTGGAAAGTCCAGCGCGGGCGGGGCCTTGAGTGCAATGAGGGCCGACTGATCCGCCGACGGGATCTCGCTCGCGTCGACGATGTCCACGGCGCAGAGACCGTTCTGGTCCCCAAAGAGCCGCGTCCGCACGTAGACCGTCTTGCCCACGAGCGCGGTGGCCCTGGCGCTGTCCCCGGCAAGGTAGACGAACGGGACGCCGTAGGTGTTTGCCAGGATGGCGACATGCGAGTTCGGCGTAGAGGCGGCCGTCGAGATGATGCCGGCCAAGAAGGGCACCTCCGCGGGCACGCCGTCCGTCAGGAGGATGTCCGTCGC